>CAZRNB010000011.1:0-40004 GCA_964601355.1 uncultured Pirellulales bacterium | reverse complement strand
AATACGAATCGGTCAGTTTGAGTACCTAAGATTTTTTTTAGTTGCCCCAAACGGCTTTAATATTTAAAAAGCTTTATCAATATCATGAGGTAGTACCGAATTTATCTTATGAAGAATAGACGAGAATTTTTGAAAATGGTCGCGTCTGGGGTGGCAGCAAGGGCCCTGCCGGGATTCGCAAAACAGCCGGAAGAAACTAAACAAACAAGCATATCACCCGCTCAAACGGTGCTGCCGCGATGGCGAGGCTTTAACCTGCTGTACCTGTTCACCAAACAAGGATACAGCCAGCCGGTAGAGGATGATTTCCGCTGGATAGCCGACCTGGGCTTCAATTTCATTCGTCTGCCGATGGATTACCGAATATGGATCGACGGCAGTGATGTAAATAAGATTAAAGAAGAACCTTTTGAGAATATCGACCGTGTGGTTGAATGGGGACGGAAGTACAAGATACATACGTGTCTGAATTTCCACCGCGGGCCGGGCTATTGCGTCAATATGGGCTCGATAGAGCCATTCAATCTCTGGAAGGATAAGGCGGCGCTGGATGCGTTTTGCTCTCACTGGGAACTCTTCGCAAAGAGGTACAATGGTGTCCCCTCATCCGCTGTAAGTTTTGACCTCATCAATGAGCCTCCCGCACCTGGAGATAATATGAGCCGGGCTGACTATGAACGCGTGGTTCGAGCTACAACCAAGACCATCAAAGATGTTGATAAGCAGCGTTTGATAATTGTAGATGGTTTGAGTACCGGCAATGACCCTGTGCCGGAGCTGATTGACCTCGGCGTCGCTCAGAGCTGTCGTGGCTATATCCCACCGCAGGTGAGTCACTACCGTGCCAATTGGGTTGATAGAGATAGTCCCTTTCCCACGCCGATTTGGCCGGACAAGGAAGGTAAGACTCATCACTGGGACAGGGACAGACTTCAAAAGCATTACCAGTTGTGGGCCGACCTTGCAAAAAAGGGCGTTGGAGTGCACTGCGGTGAGGGCGGTGCGTATAATAAGACGCCGCACGATGTGTTTCTGGCTTGGCTGCGAGATGTTTTAGAGATTCTTACCGGCTTCGGCATCGGCTGGGCGCTTTGGAACTTCCGCGGCTCATTCGGCATCCTCGACTCCGGCCGTGAAGATGTGCAATACGAGGACTTCCACGGCCATAAGCTCGACCGCAAGTTACTGGAACTGTTGAATAAATCCGGGTAAGCAGAAAGGTAGGGTGGGCTTTAGCCCACCAATAATTTATTGGTGGGGCAAGCCCCACCCTACTTTATATGAGCATCCTCATATTGAAAGACCTGTTCTATAGTGACATTGAAAGTTCGTGCTATCCTGAAGGCTAGAGGAAGCGATGGTGCGTATTTGCGGGCCTCGATTGCGATGATCGTCTGGCGAGTGACACCTGCCTTATCTGCCAATTGCTCCTGCGTCATTTCGCCGTTGTCAAAACGTAATCTGCGAATCTGGTTCTTTAACTCATTTTTCGCCATCTTTGCCCCTCCAGCCGTACTGAACCAGAATGGCTACAGAGTAAATCAGCAAAGCCATAAGGAACACGCTAGCATTAATGAGTGACAGTAAGTATACGGGAATTGAGCCATCCTGTCCCAGTATCCTGGCTGCGATTATGGTAGCCGCCGCCAGTAGCAGCCAGGCTGAAATGAAGCTTATTCGAACTGCTCTTTTTTTAATCAGTTCATCGCGCTCGTCTGAATCAGGCTCACCCGGACTTTGCTTTTTTCGGATGAAAACAATTGCTATACCTATAACCAGCCAAAAGGCCAGAAATAAACAGAATTTTACAAATCTCTCCGGCTGCCGTCGCAAGATAAAAATTTCAACAGTGAAGTAGATGTTATAAGCGAAATATAGGAGCGTCCCCACTGAATTAAACCATGCGCATTTCTGTGTTTTATTCATGATTTTCCCCTTTAATTCCCCAGCCGTACTGAATCAGAATCGCCACGGAATATGCTAGGATGAAAACAATGAACAGACTATAGAGCATGGCTGGCAGAAGAAGAACCGGTATCGAGGTTGTCGGCTCGGCAATGAATGGGGGAATCATGCAGGTGCCTATTAGAAGCGCGGCAGTTGAAGAAAATGCAGCAATCAAAGCTTTTCTGCTGACGTAATTATCACGTTCATCGATGTTGACTTTGTCTTGGCCTTTTTTTCGCAGAAAAATGATTAGTAAAACAATAAAGCCGAACGCTGGTGAGAACCGTAGCAAATTAAACAATAGCGATGCTCGTGGTAAAGCAAGTACACTCGTGACGAAAAATATAAAAAGCAGTATTGACATAGTTAGGCCAAACCATGCGGATTTTTGTGCTCTATTCATAAAATTCTCCTACATAAACTTGAATTTTATTACTTAATGTACTATAAACCTTACTAAATGTAAAGTATAGCATACATATTGTCAAGTATATTTTACAATTTTTAAAAGAATTTTTTAAAAAATTTTGACGGAAATAATCCTCTGCTGTGTTTGCCCACACAATTCCGATATATAAATCAAGATGAAAATTACTACATATCCACAATGTGAAACAAAGAGCTGCCCGTTTTGTGCCGAGACGATACAGGCAGCGGCTATCAAGTGCCGATTCTGTGGCGAGTTTTTAAATAGTCCCAAAGCTAAAGCCCTCCAGGGGAATTCACAGGCGGATTCTTGTCCGCCGGAGGAACAGCCAAGGGATAATAAGATTCTTTTCGCCTGCAGCCCCTCACTTTTGGGAATTATTCCGCAGATATTTAAGGCCCTGATATTGCTCAGCTTAGCAGCTCTTATAATTAAGCTGCCTATGGAGAATTTGCTGGCATCGAGATTTTCGCAAGACCAGGTTCTGACGTTTGCCCGATATAGAGCTCTTATCGGCTTCGGCATTGGATTTATCGTTGTACTCATCCTCGCGATTAAGATAGCCAGGCTTAAGATGACCAATTATGAAGTTTCTGCCGATCGTCTTGAGTGGGGCAGGGGAATTTTTGACAGGAAGATTGATAATCTTGACATGTTTCGCGTGATTGATCTGAAACTTCGCCGCAATGCCTGGGATTGTATTTTCGGTATCGGCACAGTAGTGCTGACGACAACCGATAAAAGTGACCCGGAGTTCACCTTCGAGAAGATACGCAACAGCCGACAACTTTACGATGTCATTAAAAAAGCCAGCCTCGAAGCCGACCGAAGAACCAGCGTAGTGCATTTAGAGTAGGATGTTCCCAAGTATCGTTTAATCTGAACAATCTTTAGAGCAGATTAAGCCTGCCAATTCATGGTTAAGCAGCTTTTCTTTGATTTTTTCGCCACCAGGGGCTGAGAAGCCGCCGATTTTACCGTCGCTGTGAATCACGCGGTGACAAGGAATAATCAAAGGCAGTGGATTTTTCGCCAAAGCATTGCCGACAGCTCTAACAGCAGAGGATCGACCTAATTTCTTAGCTAAAACCGAATAGGTTATTTTTTCCCCGAATTTTAGATCCCTGCAGACCTTTAGAACCGAGCGTGAAAACATGCTGAATCCATCCAGCGCTACCGGAATATCCCGGCTGAAATTGACGCAGACACCCTCAAAATAAGCGATTATCTGCTCTTGAAGCATCTTAAACAAGTTCTTGTCGAACCGGATTCTCGATACTCGATGCCCGATGCCCGAATCTCTATCCATTATCGTAAGATTCTTTAGGAGATGGGATTTTACCTCTTCAGGCCCAGATAAAGGCAGGCAGGTTCGCCACAGCCTGTCTTCTGTGCCGGCAAGGCCAAACCAGCCCCACTTAGTCCTAAAAATTGTATATTTAATGGTTTCTTGCACTTTTCCCGGCATCCACGGTCAAAAATATCATATCTAATAAGTCAAATTTGTTGACGCAAGGGCAAAATTTAGTTATTAAATTAAAGTTTTGGATAACTATATCAAAATTCAAATGTTAAAAATCAAATATCAAAATCAAGGGATCAGGGATCAGAGATCAGGGTTCGGAAATCAGGTTTTTACTGACCCCCGACTCCTGAACCCCGAATCCTACTCATCAATTTTTGATTTACTAAACGATGTCGCTTGAAGAATTAAGAAAACGCATAGATGAAATCGATTATCAGCTTGTGCAATTGCTCAATGAGCGTGCCAGTGTCGTAGTAGAGATAGGAAAGCTAAAGAGCAAGATCGATAGGCCTATTTACTCGCCGGATCGCGAGAAAGAGGTCATAAACGGCGTAATAAAAGCCAACAAGGGTCCACTGCCGGATAAATGCCTCGTGGCTGTCTGGCGAGAGCTGATGAGCGGCTCTTTGGTGCTGGAAAAGCCGCTGCGAATCGGCTACCTTGGTCCGCCCGGCAGCTTCAGCCACATTGCTGCCATGCTCAAATTCGGCCAAAGCGTTGAATATGAGCCGTTGGCGGATATCAAAAGTATCTTTGATGAAATAAGCAAAGCTCATTGCGACCTGGGCGTAGTGCCTATTGAAAACACTACCGGCGGCGGCGTGATAGAAACTCTGGATGCTTTTATTGACTCAAACGTGAATGTGTGCGCTGAGGTGCTGATGGCTATTCACCATAATCTCATGGCAAATTGTCCGCTGCAAGAGATTGAGAAAATTTACTCCAAGCCGGAGGTATTCACTCAGTGTCGAACCTGGCTAAGTGCTACTTTTAAGGACGCCCAGACAATTCCCGTTGCCTCGACCGCCAGGGCGGCTCAAATAGCTGCCGCCGAGCCAAATTCGGCGGCGATTGGCTCCAGGGTGGCTGCTGAACTATATGGCCTAAAAATTGTCTGTGAAAATATCGAGGATATAACCAATAACATAACCAGATTTCTCGTTGTAGGCAGCGAAGACGCAAAGCCGACCGGCGAAGATAAAACCGCCATCTTTTTTAGCACGGCTCATAAGGCCGGCGCTCTGGCTGACGTGCTTGACGTCTTCAAGAAATACAATATTAATCTGACAAATATAGAGTCCAGACCCAGCAAGAAAAGACAGTGGGAATACTATTTCTTCATGGATTTTATGGGCCACAGAACTAACGAACAGATCCAAAAGGGATTGGAAGAGGCTCGTAAACACTGTCTGCAGCTGTCGGTATTAGGCAGCTTCCCAAGGGCAGCGGAGATGCTTTGAATAAGTTCATTGTTATGTGTTCGTTGTTCATCGATGAACAGTGAGCAATGAACTATGAACGATTTCAGGAGAGTATTATGAAAAAACCGTTTGTAGCCGGTAACTGGAAAATGAATACCAATAGCCACAGCAGCGTAGCGCTGGCTAAGTGTATTGCTTCCGGCTCCTCGGAGGTTGCAGGCCACAACGTTACCGTAGCCGTTTGTCCGCCTTTTGTTCATTTGCATTCGGTGACTAAGACCCTTAGCGCATCACACATCGCCGTCGGCGCACAGGATGCTTACTTTGAGCCGGATGGCGCCTTTACCGGCGAGATAAGCGTGTATATGCTTAAAGATATTGGCTGCACGTATGTCTTGTGCGGACATTCGGAACGGCGGCACGTAATAGGTGAGACCGACGAGCTTATAAATAAGAAAGTTTGTGCCGCAATCGTTGGCGGACTTTTGCCGATATTATGCGTGGGCGAGCTGCTCAGCGAGCGGGATGCCGGCCAAACAGAACAAGTGTTAGCTCGGCAGCTCAAAAAAGGCCTGGCTGGATTAAGCGCCGAAAAGTTCTCAGCGGTAACTGTAGCTTATGAGCCGGTCTGGGCTATTGGCACAGGCAGAACGGCTACACAACAGCAAGCTCAGGAAGCACATTTTTTTTTGCGAAAGCTGATTGCTCAGATGTATGACCCGCATCTGGCTGAGGAAATCCGCATCCTTTATGGCGGCTCTGTAAAGCCCGACAACGCAAAGAACCTGATGAGTCAGGATGATGTAGATGGCTTATTGGTCGGCGGAGCAAGTTTGAATGCGAACGACTTCCTCGCTATAATCCAGGCTGCGGTCTAATTGATGGCTAAGCCATTGAAAGGGATAATAATATGATTATATCACCGTTATTGGCACTAAGTTTGATTATGAAGGTTGTTGCCGTTCTTTTCGTGCTTTGCTCTATCGTACTAATGCTGGTTGTACTGATTCAAAAAGGCAAAGGCGGCGGCCTGAATGCCGCTTTGGGAGGAAGCATGGCCAGCAGCGTTTTAGGCTCCAAAACCGGCGACTTCCTGACATGGGTTACAATAGCAGCGGTGGGCATATTTCTGGGTCTGGCGGTCGTGATGGCCAAATTTTATAAGCCTTCTCCCAGCGGATTCAACGCAGAGCAGACAAGCAATCAACTGTCAAAAACAACGTCGCCACAGCCGGCAGCAACCGACGCCAACAAGCCCCGCACAGCCGATGTCAATGAAACTGCCAAAACAGCTAAAAGTGCCGATGTCAAAAAAAGTGATGATGCAAACCTGCCGGGCAGTTAAGTCCGTCGTGCGTCGTGCGTGACGAGTTGTGCGTCCAACGCAATACGCAATACCCATCAGGCAATACGAATAGAAAGTGTAACACTATGATAAACAGTATGACCGGATATGGCGAAGCAGAAGGTGAAGTTAGGGGAACCGGCTACGTCGTTGAAATTAAAGCGGTCAATAATCGCTACCTGAAGACCAATATAAAACTGCCTGAGTCGGTAGCTTTCCTCGAAGAAGATATTGAAAAACTTCTGCGGGAGAGCTTATCACGCGGAACAATAAGCTACGCGCTTAAACCGAAACAACCGGTATCAACAGACACCCTGTTTGATATAGACGAGGTGGCATTGCGATCCATCATGGAGAAGCTGAACCGAATTAGATCGTCAAGCGGCATCATTCCACCCTGGCAGATTGATATTAGCAGCTTGTTAAACCTGCCCGGCATTATTCATCCTATGCAGCCGGCCGAAGAGCTGTACGAGCAGATTAAAAACACCGTTCTTGATGTTACCCGGAAAGCGATAGAAAAGCTCAAACAAATGCGAGCCGCTGAGGGCAAGGCCCTGGAAGCCGACTTGAAAAGCCACTGTGCAGCAATTGAGCGAGGCATTGAGCAAATCCGCAATCGAAGCACCGCCGTTGTGCAGGAATACACAAAGAAACTAAAAAAGAGAGTTGATGAGCTGCTGGCTGAGGCAAAATTAAAATTAGATGAGGGAACGTTAGCCAGGGAGGTGGCGGTTTTAGCCGACCGTTCTGATATTTCTGAAGAGGTCACCCGGCTGGATTCCCATTTAGCGCGTTTTGCCGAGAGCTGTCAGGCAAACGGACAAGCCGGTCGAAAATTAGAATTTATCAGCCAGGAAATGCTCAGAGAGGCTAATACTATTGCCAGCAAGGCTTTCGATGCCGACATTATCCGCTGCGTGATCGATGTTAAATGCGAGGTTGACCGAATTAAAGAACAGGTTCAGAATATAGAATAATACCACGGTTTTGAGTTTTTGGTTCTGAGTTTTTTAATGACAGGTACAAGAGAAAAAGGCAAGGTGGTGATAGTAAGCGGCCCATCCGGGGTCGGCAAAAGCACTATCTGCAGAGAATTAGACGGCCGGCTGAAAAACGTTTATCTTAGCGTCTCAGCTACAACTCGCCACAAAAGCAAGGGCGAAGTCCACGGGCGTGATTACTGGTTTATTTCAGAACAAGAATTTCGGGATCGTATTAATAAGGGTCTGCTGCTGGAATACGCCGAGGTATTTGGCCGCTTATATGGGACGCCAAAAGATAAGGTCGAGCAGGCTTTGCAGGCCGACAAGACAGTCATTTTGGAAATCGATGTTCAGGGCGCTAAACAGGTAACCGCACTTTTTCCGGACGCTATAACGATTTTTATTCTACCTCCAAGTGCTAAAGTCCTGGCAGAACGCATGAACCACAGAAGCAGAGATGACGCACAAAAAGCTAAAGAAAGACTGAATGAGGCAGATAGTGAAATCGCCGCCGGCAGGCAATATTACAGGCATAAGGTAATAAACGAGGATTTACAGAAGACTATAGAAGAGATAATACATATTATCCAGGGAAAATCAGAAGACAGAAGACAGAAGACAGAAGTCCAGCCTCAGAATTCTGAATCCTGAATTCTGTATTCTCAGGAGCAAAAATGTTAGACGAGCTTAAGAGCGATAAAATAGTCAATAAAGTAGGTGGCAGATTCAAATTAGCTGCGCTGGTTCAAAAACGAATGGGCGAGCTTCTGCAGGGTTCTCGGCCGCTCATTGAGAAAGCAGAAGGCAAATCAATGCTCGAGATTGTAGTTCAGGAAATCCTGCAGGATAAAATTGCTATCGAGGGAGTCGAGCTTGATAACGATTCACAAAAAGAAGAGTCAGAGCGGGCTTAAAATAACAAAAGCAAAGATTAAACACGTGAATCGTGATACTCGATGCTCGATACTGGATGCTCGCAGAGACAAGGAATCGAGAATCGAGCAACGAGGATCGAGAATCAAGAATGCTTGACAATCTGAATATCCTGTTAGGTGTAACCGGCGGAGTCGCTGCATACAAGGCGGTCGATTTGGCCAGCAAACTTACAGCAGCCGGCGCCAAGGTAATTACAGTAATGACCTCTTCCGCCTGCCGGCTCGTCGGCACAAAGAGTTTTGAAGCTGTTACCAGCTCAGCAGTTTATACCAGTCTTTGGGCGGACCAGGTTTTTCAGCTCGAAAAACCCGGCCATATAAATCTGGCTGAGTGGGCCGATATTGTTGTTGTTGCACCGGCAACCGCCAATATTATCGGGAAAATCGCCAATGGCATTTGCGATGATTTGACCAGCACAACGCTTTGTGCATGTTGGCCTTTGATCAAATCGGGTCGTGCACTTTTAGCTCCGGCGATGAACAATAATATGTGGGACAATCCTGCTGTGCAGCACAATATCGAGATAATTAAGCAGATGGGTTTTAACCTGATAGGCCCGGTCAAAGGACGCCTGGCTTGCGGCACCGAAGCTATCGGCAGAATGGCCGAACCAGAGGATATTTTTCAGACAATTGAAAAAATCGCCTCAAAAATTAAACCCAGAAGTCAGAATACAGAAGACAGAAGACAGAATTCTTGTTTCTGAATTCTATATCCTTTTTGAAAAATGCAAGTTTTAATCACAGCAGGCGGCACGCGGGAATACATTGACCCGGTTCGTTTTATTTCAAATGCCAGCAGCGGCAAAATGGGCTTCGCCCTTACTCGTGCGGCACTTAAAGCCGGGCACAAAGTTACACTTATAACGACTACAGAATTCAGAATTGAGAATTCAGAATTGAGAATTAAAAGTTCTAAATTCAAAATTCTAAATTCTAAACTCAAAATCGTGCACGCTAAAACCGCACGTGAGATGTTCCAGGCTGTTAAAAAGCATTTTCCTAAATGTGATTGCCTCATTATGGCTGCTGCCGTGGCTGATTATACTCCTGCCCGACCATCGACGACAAAAATAAAAAGAACCGGCAAATCTCTGACCATTAAATTAAAACCGACACATGACATTTTAAAATGGGCAGGGACACATAAAAACTCAAAACTTAAAATTCAAAACTCAAAACTGTGGAGCCAACGGCGTTTGGTCGTTGGTTTTGCTCTCGAAGATAAAAACCTGCAAGAAAATGCGGAAAAAAAGTTGAGAGAAAAGAATCTTGACATGATAATCGCCAACACCCCTGCCGCAATCGGCGCTGAGAAGACAACCATCCAAATAAAGACGCGAAGCACCGGCTGGACTAAAATCAAAAACGCTACAAAAGCCGTTATAGCCGAAAAAATCATACAGGAATTGGAGAAATTCCCCCAAATCAGACAAGGCAATCAAACGCAAGATGTTTTTTGAACAGAACTAAAAAAACGCGCCCGGCAGGACTCGGACCTGCAACCTCTGGGTTCGAAGCCCAACACTCTATCCAATTGAGCTACGGGCGCGAGCGTTATTCAATGTCGTTAATGTAATAATCCACATCAGCAGGATTGTCAACTTTTTAGCCGGCCAAAGAAATAATACGTATATCTACGTATTATTTTATATCGGTTATCCTCGATAAGGACTACAAAACTGGAGATTATACCGTTGGCTTAGCCAGGCACAATTCTCGCGATTTTCCGGGTATTATCGAACAAAAATGCAAAACAACGGTATTATTAATTCAATGCTGTAACAGAATTTGAAAGCCCTTCTAACAGACAAATAACATTAATTATGTGTTTATCGATAGTAATATAATAAGCGTTCAAAAAAATACCCATATACAAGTATTGTTCACCTAAGTTCTGAATGGACAAAGCCTTATACTCAGCCCTTATTGAACATCGATGTTTAGAACGCCATAGACCTTGACTGAATAGCTGTAACTGGCTATAATTTATTTTTTAATGACAAAATTAAATAAAACAACCGGAAAGAAACGTATAGTTAAAAGATCTTCTAAGCTAACCGTAGTTAAGTCTATAAAGGCTTTTCGTAGCTATAACGAAGCAATGAGCTACCTGTATAGCAAGACTGACTACGAGAAGCAGGAGAATCTGCGCTATAACGTTACAACATTTAACCTCGACAGGATGAGAAAACTGCTGTCGTTTGTCGGCGATCCTCACAAAAAGATTCAGACAGTCCATATAGCCGGCACAAAAGGAAAAGGCTCGACTGCTACGATGCTGGCCAGGATGCTCGAAGCCAACGGATATACCGTCGGGCTATATACTTCGCCACACGTAGTGCACCTGCATGAGCGGATTGTAGTCAACTCACAAATGATTAGCGAGCAACAAATGCTTGACTTGATGAACCGCATCTATGCCCCCGTTGAAAAATTACCGAAAACCAGTCCGCCGACTTTCTTTGAAATTATGACGGCACTGGCATTTATGCACTTTGTAGATATGAATGTTGATATTGGCGTGATTGAAACAGGTTTAGGCGGCAGGCTGGATAGCACCAACGTCGTTGAGCCTAAAGTAGTCGGTATAACCAGCTTGAGTATTGACCATAAGCGGCAATTAGGCGCCACTATTGACAGCATTGCTAAAGAAAAAGCAGGAATTTTTAAACCCGGCGTGCCTGCAATTACTGTTGAGCAGGAGCCGGCGGCCATGCGTGTCCTGAAAACCGAGGCAATGGCGGCCAAGGCGCCATTGAGCGTAACCGGCGTAGATATTGATTTTTCATACAGATTTGAAACATCACGAGAGCACGGACCGCATACCAGAATATGCCTGACCACACCTACAAGCAAATTTGAGCATCTAAGAGTGCCGCTGTATGGCCGACACCAGGCAATCAACTGCGGCCTGGCTTTGGCTATGCTGGATAAACTCAAATTAGACGGCTACAAGATAGATAATGAAAAGGCTGCCGAAGGTCTTGACAAGGTAAAATTGCCCGGCCGAATGGAGATGATTTGCGAAGACCCAAGAATCATGATCGATGGTGCACATAATGCCGCAAGCATTAGAGCTCTTATACAGGCAATAGGTCAAAACATCCCTTACGATTCGATGGTGGTAATCTTCGGCTGCAACAATGATAAAGATATCGAAGGTATGCTGCGAGAGCTGCAATACGGAGCCGACAAGGTGATTTTTACCCGCAGCAACTCAGCCAAAGCCACGACACCAGAAGTTTTAGCCGATACTTACACAGAAATTTGCGGAAAGATGTGCCAGACTGCCTTCAGCCTTGGCGAGGCTCTGCGGCTTGCAGGTAGCGCCATTAGCAAAGAAGACCTGATCTGTATTACCGGCAGCTTCTACCTCGTCGGCCAAGCCAAAATGCGCTTCCAGCCAAATCAGAAATCTACAATTAGTTAATCAGTTAATTGGTTAATTGGTTTTTGCTCAAAAACTCGCTAAGTCACCATTTAACCAATTCCCTTATCTACTATACCCACAACTGCTAATGACATATACTATTTTCGGTTTGCAATGGCATAAAATCCGGGTTATAAAGTTTATCGGTGAATTAGTTGATCAGTTAATTGGTGAATTAGAAAGTCCATGTATATCAAAAAACTAATTAACTAACTCAAACTGAGTGATATTTTACAAGAAATATCCATAAATGATTATTCAACAATCAGATAACGATGAATGTCATTCCCGCGAAAGGGCTTGTTGCCAAAGCAGAGATTGCTTCGTCGCTTCGCTCCTCGCAATGACAAAGGCGGCGTTTTCATGTCATTGCGAGGCCATCAAAGATGGCCGTGGCAATCTCAAATGCCCTGCTATAGTATTTAGCAACAAGCCCGAAAGCGGGAATCCACTGTTACGATACGTAAATGGATACCCGCCTGCGCGGGTATGACACGGTAAATCGGTCAGTTTGAGTAACTAATCTCTGATTAACTAATTCACTTCATTTAAGGAGTATGCGATGGCGAAATCGAAAAAGTATATCGCTGTTGATCTTGGCGCCGAGAGCGGCAGAATTATGCTCGGCTCAGTTTCTACTGATAAGCTTACTCTTGAGGAAATACATCGCTTCAGCAACGGACCAATTGAGGAAGGTAGGGTGGGGCTTGCCCCACCATCTTCACTACGCTGGGATTTTAACCGGCTCCTTTCAGAGATTAAGATCGGCTTAGGTAAAGCTGCAAAACAGGCTGGTGACAAGGTCGAGGGAATTGGTGTCGATAGCTGGGGAGTCGATTTCGGCCTGATAGATGCCTCCGGAAAGCTAATTGAAAATCCGTATCATTATCGTGACAGCCGAACAAATGGAATGATGGAAAAGGCGTTCAAACTGACGAGTTTACCCCGTGAGATAGACTTGAATAAACAGAGCTGCAAGACCTCAGATGAGAGTAATATCTCACGGGGTAAACGCCAAATCTACGATAATACCGGCATTCAATTTATGCAGCTAAATTCCGTATATCAACTGCTGGCAATGCGTTTGGCAAATTCGCCTGTTTTGGCAAAGGCCAAAAAGCTAATCTTTATGGCGGATTTATTCTCATATTATTTATGCGGTCAGGCCTTCGGCGAATATAGCCTTGCCAGCACATCACAGCTTATGGATATGAGGACGGGACAGTGGTCGAAAGAGATATTCAGCAAATTGTCACTGCCGATGAATATTATGCCGGATATTGTTGCTCCCGGCAAAGTCGTTGGCAAAATGACCAGGTCAATCGCAGAGAAAATCGGTTGTGAGCAAATCCCTGTAATTGCGATTGGCTCACACGACACGGCTTCTGCGGTAGTCGCCGTACCGGCCATCAGTCAGGGGTCAGGGATTAGGGGTCAGAGATCAGGAAACAAAAAAAGTCTGACCCCCGATCCCCGATCCCCGACCCCTAACCACTGTAACTGGGCATATCTCTCGTCTGGGACATGGAGTCTTATGGGGGTAGAGGTGCCGAAGGCAATTATAGACGATAAAACCTTCGAATATGAATTCACAAACGAAGGGGGAGCTGAAAACACGATTCGACTGTTAAAGAACATAATGGGCCTCTGGCTGGTTCAGGAATGTAAAAGACAGTGGGAACGTGATGGTATGGAATTATCCTATCCTGAGCTGACCGAAATGGCACAAAAAGCCAAACCTTTTGCCGCTAACATTGACGTCGATTACAGCGGATTTCTTGCACCTGGCGACATGCCAAAAAGAATAAACAATTATCTTGCCCAGACAGGCCAAAAGAAAATCGAAGACAAAGGACAATTGATAAGAGCGATATTAGAGGCGCTGGCCCTTAAGTATCGCTGGGTAATTGAAAGAATCGAAAATATTATAGGCAGGAAAATTGACTGTCTGCATATCGTCGGAGGCGGTATACAGAATGAGCTTTTGAGCCAGTTTGCCGCCGACGCTACGGGTAAAAGGATCGTAGCAGGGCCTGTAGAAGCCACGGCAATCGGCAATATCCTGATGCAGGCAAAGGCTACAGGACAAGTTAAAAGTTTGACTGAGGCCAGAGAAATCGTCCGCAATTCGTTTGAGCTGAAAGAATATAATCCGAAGGATGTGTCACTCTGGCAGGAAAGATACAATGAGATAAAGTGCCTAAAGTGAGCTAAAGTTAAAAGTTATAATTTTAGGCACTTTAGTCACTCTAAACTTTAGGCACTTATGGAAAAGTATGAAATTGATCGAAAAGCTTGAGAGCGAGTTAGATAGTTTCAATCCTGCTGAACGAAGGCAGGCCTTAATGTCACTATGTGCAAAAGTGACATCTGGAGAGATCAATTTACCTGAATCACAAACCGCAGTCAACATGCACTGTCACACATTTTTTTCGTACAACACTTATGGCTATTCGCCGAGCAAATTCGCCTGGCTGTCCAGAAAGACGGGGCTTGCAGTGGCGCAGGTCGTGGATTTTGATGTGCTCGACGCTGTGGATGAGTTTCTCAATGCAGCTAAGATGCTGAATCTCAAAGGCTGTGCCGGCATGGAAACACGTGTTTATGTGCCGGAATTTTCCGACAGAGTAATAAATTCGCCCGGTGAGCCGGGAATCTCCTACCACATGGGCGTCGGATTCCCGGGCTTGCAGGTTCCGGATGACCAGAAGCAGTTTCTGCGCAGCCTGCGTGAAACCGCCCAGCAGAGAAATCGCGATTTAATCGGCCGAGTTAATAAGTATCTTGAGCCGGTGACACTGGATTATAAACGAGATGTGCTTCCTCTGACGCCGGCAAATAATCCGACCGAGCGGCATATTTGTCTTGCGTATGCCCGCAAGGCTAAAGAAATCTTCGGCCAGGCTTTAGCCTCGGCACCTGTGGCCGAGGCAGCCCCCGCCACGGGTGCGGGGGCTAATCGCGGTTTTACCGCAGGTTTGGATGATTTTTGGTCTAAAAAGTTGGGCGTCGATGCCAAGCTTCTGGGACTTCCTGAAGGAAAAGATTTGCTTAATACTATAAGAGCTAAGACTATGAAGCGAGGCGGCATCGGTTATGTCCAGCCCGACAAAGGCTCATTCCCTGCAATGGCTGATATGAATAGATTCGTACTTGCGGCGGGTGGAATACCCGTGCATACCTGGCTGGACGGGACCAGTGACGGTGAAAAGGCCATCGATGAGCTTTTGAATGTTGCTATGAGCACTGGCGCGGCAGCACTTAATATTATCCCGGACCGCAATTATACGCCTGGCCCTCCTGATGTGAAGATACAGAACCTCTATCAAGTGGTGGAATTGGCTGAAAAGCTGAATTTACCCCTCGTGGTTGGGACAGAGATGAATAGCCCCGGCCAAAAGTTTGTTGACGATTTTTCAAGCAAAGAGCTTTCGCCGTTGGTACCGGTTTTTTTAAAGGGTGCACACATTGTTTATGCTCATTCCGTCTTGCAGCAAAAATGCGGTCTGGGCTATACGAGTGACTGGGCAAAGAAAAACTTCGCAAGCGTTGCGGAAAAAAACAAATTCTTTCAGCAGCTTGGAAGCACTCTTACACCGGATCAGGAAGACAAACTTGCAGGTTTAAGTGAGGATACAAGCGTCCAGAAAATATTGAACAAAATTAATGTTTAGCTGTCGCCGGAACGGCGACGGTTGACTGGATAATGTGACTAAAAATGGCAAACCTGCCAAAAACGCAATATGCTGTCCAGTTGATTGGACCGGATAAGCTGGTCTTGAATAAATCCAAAGAGATTACAAGGCCCGGCCCGCACCAGATTCTTTGTCGTGTTGAGGTGGTTGGACTTTGTTTCTCCGATCTTAAATTGCTTAAGCAATTTTCCGAACACGCTCGCAAAAGCGAGGTTCTTTCCGGCATCGACCCGGAAATACTCAAAGAAATTCCCAGCTATGTTCCAGGCACGACGCCGGCTGTGCCGGGACACGAGACAGTGGTGATAGTTGAGGCAGCTGGAGATGAAGTTGAAAATTTTAAACCCGGCGAGCGTTATTTAGTGCAGACTGATTACCGCTGGCTTCGTACCGCCGGTTCCAATGCCGCCTTCGGATACAATTTTGAAGGAGCGCTTCAGGAATACGTTTTGATGGATCAGCGCGTGATTACCTCACCGGAGGGCGAATCACTGCTGATACCGGCTTCGACGGAGCTTTCCGCCTCTGCGGTAGCTTTGACGGAGCCGTGGGCCTGCGTTGAAGATGCTTACGCCACAAAAGAACGCCGAAATATTAAAGCAGATGGACAGATGCTCGTGGTTGTTGATACACAAGCTGATGTGGGTATTTTTAAGGCGTTTCTTTCTCACTGCGGCAGGCCCAAACAGATAACGTGGTTGGATAAATTTGAAATTTCGTTTCCATCGGATACTCCTGTTACAATTACCGCAAACGTATCGGAGCTGCCCGACGCCGAATATGATGATGTAATTTATTTCGGCACGAATCCGGCGACCGTTGAGAAATTATTTTCTAAAGCTGCCCCGCAGGGACTTTTGAATATTGTGCTGTGCGACGGGAAATTTGGAAGGGATGTCGAAACAGCGGTGGGCCGAGTTCACTACGGCGGCATCCGCATAATCGGCACAACCGGCTGCGACCCCGCCGAATCTATGGAAATAATCCCTCAAACCGGCGAGATTAGGCCGAGTGACAAGATTAACGTTGTTGGTGCCGCCGGGCCGATGGGCCTGATGCACGTGATAAGAAATATCTGTCATGGCATCGAAGATGTCACCGTCTTTGCCGGTGACGTCGATGACAATAGATTGGCCTTTCTGACGAAAATCGCTTCTCCGATAGCTGACAAAAACAGCGTCCAGTTCCGGTCGTACAACCCAATGAAACAAAAGCTCTCGGAGGTTTTTGATTATACCGTACTGATGGCGCCGGTTCCGGATTTGGTTGCTGCTGCGGTGCAAGGCGCCGCTAAGCGAGGTATAATAAATATCTTCGCCGGCATACCGGCGACAGTTACCGCAAAGATTGACCTGGATTTATATATAGAGAAGGGGTTATATTTCATCGGGACGAGCGGCTCAACTTTGGATGATATGAAGCGAATGCTTGCAAAGGTGGAAACCGGCAGGCTCGATACAAACGTCAGCGTGGCTGCTATCTGCGGCTTTGACGGCGCTATCGACGGCATTCGAGCGGTTGAAGGCCGCTCCATACCGGGAAAGATTATGGTTTATCCGGCCTGTCGCGGCCTGGGCCTGGTGACACTTAAGGAGCTGCATAAGGTCTTGCCGGAAGTTGCTGCGAATCTTGATGATGGATTATGGACTAAACAGGCGGAACAGAAACTTTTAGAAAAATATACAAAGTAGGGTGGGGCTTTCATCCTTCGCAGTCCCTAAGGGACGGAGAATGGATGCCCCACCACTAAGTGATTGGTGGGCTAAAGCCCACCCTACTTGTCTTTTAGAAAAATACAGAAAGTGAGAGGCGAGATGAGTGACTCGAAAAGAATTAAAAAAGCATACGATGTGGCGCAGCAGTGTTACGCTGAGCTTGGCGTCGATACCGAGCAAGCTATGGGAAGATTGAGCAAGATAGCCGTGTCGATGCACTGCTGGCAGGGCGATGACGTCGGCGGATTTGAAAGTAGCGCCGGATTAAGCGATGGCGGCATAATGGCTACAGGTGCATATCCGGGAAAAGCCCGCACTGCCGATGAATTACGACAAGACCTCGAAAAGGCGATGAGCCTGATACCAGGCAAACATCGGCTGAACCT
Source organism: uncultured Pirellulales bacterium (assembly GCA_964601355.1). Classification (GTDB taxonomy): domain Bacteria; phylum Planctomycetota; class Phycisphaerae; order Sedimentisphaerales; family Anaerobacaceae; genus CAZRNB01. The sequence continues at coordinate 22,408 of CAZRNB010000011.1, read as the reverse complement.
GCACTCTATATATGCAGAAACTTATGGAAAGGTGGAGCGCAACGAGCTTCGACCGGAGCATTACTCGATGTGGATTGACTGGGCAAAGGCAAACGGCTTAGGCATGGATTTTAATCCGACCTTCTTTTCACATCCAAAAGCTGCAAACGGCTTCACGCTAACCAGCACAGATAACGGCATAAGAAAGTTCTGGGTCGAGCACGGAATTGCCTGCCGAAAAATAGGTGAGGCGATGGGAAAAAAGCTGGGCACGCCTTGCGTGACAAACGTCTGGATTCCTGACGGGTACAAGGATATCCCGGTTGACCGCAAGGGACCTCGGCAGAGGCTTGAAAAATCTCTCGATGAGATATTCGCACAGAAGTTGAGCCGGAAATACCTCCTGGATTCTGTAGAAAGCAAGCTCTTCGGCATCGGCTCGGAAAGCTATGTCGCAGGTTCGCATGAATTTTATCTCGGCTATGCAGTAAAGAACAATATTTTACTTTGCTTAGACACGGGACATTTTCATCCAACGGAAAATATTGCAGACAAAATTTCATCGGTTTTGACTTTTGTTGATGAGATTCTGCTTCACGTCAGCAGAGGCGTTCGCTGGGACAGCGACCACGTGGTTATTTTGTCGGACGAACTGCGATCTATTGCCGAAGAGATTGTGCGCGGCGATTATCTGAAACGGGTGCATATTGGGCTTGACTTTTTCGATGCCAGCATAAACCGTGTAGCTGCCTGGGTGATAGGGACGCGATGTATGCTCAAGGCCTTGCTTGCTGCAATGCTTGAGCCGACGAAGAAACTTCGTGCAATGGAGCAGGATGGCGATTATACTTCTCGGTTAGCAATGCTCGAAGAAATTAAAACCCTGCCCTTCGGTGCGGTGTGGGATTACTACTGCATAAAGCAAAATGTGCCGGCTGGGGATGATTGGCTGAAAGAGGTCAGAAAGTATGAAGCTAAAGTGACAAGTTTAAGATAAAGCCGTGGGAAACCATCCCCAAAGCCTGCGGCTTTGAGGATGCCACCCAATAAATTTTAAGAACGAGTGGCAGCCTCAAGCGCATGACCATCGCGAAGCGATGTCCAAGCTTGGGAATGGCCGTGAACAAGTACCATTGAATTGAAAGGGAAGAAAATGGCCAGTGACAGCAAAAGTAGTGCCATAAAGGCAATGGACTCGCTTTACGAATTCGAGCGGGAGCCGGTCTCGCAGAATAAGCTGCAATCGGGCAAACATTTTGCCGGAGTTTTTGCCGGTGAGCACGTTGCAGGTACCGAGTTCGTAATCGGCGCAATGTTTGTAGCCTGGGGGGCATCCGCTTATGACATCTTTGTCGGGTTGCTTCTGGGAAATTTGATGGCGGTGCTGACATGGAGGTTTGTCTGTGCTCCGATAGCTGTGCAGACACGGCTGACATTATATTGGTACCTCCGTAGGATAGCAGGGCCGGTTACCACAACTATCTACAATATTCTTAATGCGGCTTTATTTTGTGTGCTGGCAGGCTGTATGATTACGGTTTCGGCCTCGGCGGTGCGGATACCGTTTGGAATACCTGCACAGACAGGATTGCTGCCGACAGACTACAGGTTTGTTTTTGTTGCGCTTGGAATCGGTGCTGTCGTTGTCACCCTGGCGATTCTCGGATTTAAAAAGCTGGCACAGTTTTCAGAGGTTTGCTCGCCGTGGATGTTTTTGATGTTTATTGCCGGTGCGATTGTAACGCTTCCAGTCATAGCCAAAGGGGTATTAGGCGTGCAAATGGGTAGCCTAAATGATTTCTGGACAATAGCGAATAAGGCGATATGGACCGGCAAAGCGCCGCAAGGTAATCCGCAGATGACTTTCTGGCACGTGGCGGCATTTGCATGGATTTGTAATCTGGCGATGCACGGCGGATTGTCGGATATGGCGTTATTGCGCTTTGCTAAAAAATCTTCTTATGGATTTTACTCGGCGTTCGGCATGTTTCTCGGGCATTATCTTGCCTGGATATGCGCCGGAATTATGGGCGCCGGGACGGCCATTGCTTTAAAGTTGAGCATGTCGCAGCTTGACGCCGGCGGAGTCGCGTGGCAGGCGCTTGGCATTACGGGTATTATTACAGTGATATTAGCCGGATGGACGACGTCCAACCCGACGCTTTATCGGGCTGGTCTGGCCTTTCAGGCGGTGACACCCGGCTGGCCACGGTGGCTGGTGACATTACTGGCCGGCATTGTGACAACAATAATATCCTGCTCGCCGTTTGTATTCACAAAGTTGCTGGATTTTGTCGGCTATTACGGCTTGCTTCTAATGCCTGTGGGGGCGATAGTCTTTGTTGAGCACTGGATTTTCCCCAAAATAGGATTTACACAGTTCTGGGCCTCGAAAAAGAAGCTGCTTGTTAGCTGGCCGGCTCTATTAAGCTGGAGTATTTCTATCGCAACGGCGATATGGTTCGAGCAGACAGGACGGCTGCATCTGTTCTTTCTGTTTGTGCCGGTTTGGCTGCTGACCGTGATATTGTACATCATATTTGCTTCTTTTGCTGGTGCCCGTGAGAAGTTCGACGAACAGATAGAAAAACAAACCGAACCGGGTCAAAACGAACCCCACGTGGAACGTGGGGCTAAATATTTAGCCCCCAGTTTTACTGGGGGTCCTGTTATGTGGATTAGCGGCATCGCGGCTTTAGCATCGCTTGCTGCGTGTGTGATTCTGCCGATATGGGTCTATACCAACGGCGGCAGTGATTACGAGGGCAGCCTTGCTGCGTTTAAGAAAGTTTTGATTTGGCCAACCCTGCTTTATTTTGTTACCAGTACCATCTGGCTGATCAAAAGAGACAAAATGAAATAGCTGCTAAATATTTAGCCCCCAGTTTTATCGTCAAGATGCCTTACGGCACTGGGGGTTTTCCCCTTGCGAAAGGAAGGAATCATGCCCGAAGCTGATGTTTCAAAACAAACAAAGAATTTTTATGAGGATGTCCCGATGAAGGCTGAGGGCTTTTTCCTCAAAGGAGCAAACGCCCTTGATTGGGGGATGAAAAATCGACTGTCACGGATATTTAATCCCAAAACCGGCCGAACAGTAATGTTTGCGATCGACCACGGCTACTTTCAAGGCCCAACCACCGGCCTTGAGCGTATTGACCTGACGATAGTGCCGTTGATGTATTACGCCGATGCGATAATGCTGACGCGGGGAATTCTGCGAACATCAGTACCGCCTACACTCAATAAGCCAATCGTGATGCGTTGCAGCGGCGGACCGAGTATCCTCAAGGAGCTGTCGAATGAAGAATTAGCCGTTGATATTGAGGATGCTATTCGCATGAACGTCTCGGCACTTACGCTACAGGTTTTTATCGGCGGCGAGTACGAGACACGCTCGGTCCACAATATGACCCGGCTTATCAATATGGGACTGCGTTATGGTATCCCCACTATGGCGGTGACGGCGGTGGGCAAAGATATGGTTCGTGACGCAAGATATTTTCGCCTTGCTTGTCGAATATGTGCCGAGCTTGGAGCACAGTTTGTAAAGACTTATTATATTGAGAAAGAATTTGAGACAGTTACGGCTTCCTGCCCGGTGCCGATTGTGATGGCAGGCGGCAAAAAAATTCAAGAGCTTGATGCTCTAACAATGGCTTATAGGGCCATCCAGGAAGGCGCAGCAGGCGTGGATATGGGTCGCAACATCTTCCAAAGTGACGCCCCCAAAGCTATGATGCAGGCCATTTACAAGATTGTCCACGAAGGTGCCAAACCTAAGGATGTCTACGAGCTTTACCAGACTCTTAAAAACGAGTGACGAATGACGATGGACGACAGACGATTGAACCTATTAGTTCAGATAACACCGATTGTCCGCGGGCTTCTGGCGGAAGCAACAGGTGATGAGGATAAACCATACAAACCGGTAATTTTGAAATCTTTAACGAATAAGGAAGCTATTAATTTTGCCAGTTCTGTAAAAAATGCTCAGCAGGTAGAGTGGGGCTTGCCCCACCGCAAAAAAATCGATGGGCTAAAGCCCACCCTGCAATCTTTGCTCAAAAGCAAGAGACCGCCGCTTTTTTTAGATACTGCCGATGACGGTACAGATTCAGAAAAAATTCGTAAGCAATTAAGTAACGCCATTTCGGGCTATTCGGCTCAACAGAACGCAAAACCAGAGATTATATGCGTTCGTGGCCTGGGAATACTTTACATCGATCCTGGATACTCGATCCTAGATACTCGCAAAAAAGGAAAATCGAGCATCGAGCATCAAGCATCGAGCATCGAGTCTGATTCGCCTCTTTGTAATAAAATTGCTCTTGTGACCGGCGCTGCAGGAGCCATTGGTTACGGGATTTGCCGAGGACTGTTAGAGGCTGGCTGCAATCTGGCAGCAACGGACCTGCCTGGCAGGAAACTCGATGATTTCGTAGCTGACCTGAAGCAAACAGGCGATGACAGAGTAATAGGTGTAGCTATTGATGTCACCGACAAGGCCTCTGTTACCGAAGGTTTTGAAAGAATCGTTCAAGCCTGGGGCGGCGTCGATATTGTAATTGTTAATGCTGGTATTCCGATGGTTTCATATTTAAAAGATATTAACCTTGAAGAATTTCGCAAGCTCGAAAAGGTGAATGTGGAAGGAGCTTTACTGACACTTGCCGAGGCGGCACGGATTTTTATCGCCCAGGGAATCGGCGGTGACATTATAATCATCTCCACCAAAAATGTCCCTGCGCCTGGCGCCGGCTTTGGCGGCTACAGCGCTACCAAGGCCGCGTGTCACCAATTAGGCCGTATCGCCAGTATAGAGCTGGCGCAGTATGGTGTTCGGGTAAATATGGTGGCGCCGGATGGCGTGTTTTCCGAGGGTAAATACAAGTCCGGCTTGTGGGAGCAGGTCGGCCCAGACCGAATGCGGGCGCGAGGGCTTGACGAAAAAGGCCTGCAGGAGTACTATCAAAGCAGAAATTTGTTGAAAGCTCGAGTTACAGGTCGGCACGTTGCTAACGCGGTTCTGTTTTTCGCTACGCGACAAACGCCGACTACAGGCGCCACGATTCCCGTAGATGGAGGATTGCCGGATGCAACGCCGCGTTAAGAACGATAGACGAGAGACGAAGGACGAGAGACGAAGTATGGATAAGGCCTTGTTAGAACTTATTAAAATCTCGAACACCGTTGGCAGAGATAGCTCCCTTGTTCAGGGAGGAGGCGGCAACACATCGGTTAAAACCGAAGACGGCAAATTCATGTATATTAAGGCCAGCGGCACTGCCCTAAAAGATATGAATACCAAACGCGGCTGGCGGAGAATACGGCTTGAGCCGGTTCTGACGATTATAAAAGATAAGTCGCTCGCAAAGCTCGACCCTCATAAAAGAGAGCCCGAAGTTGTAAATCGCCTGCTGCTTGCCTGCGACGATGACGTCACCGATGAGGCTCGTCCTTCCGTAGAGGCACATTTGCACGCCTTTCTCGATAAGTGCGTGATTCATTTGCACCCCAGCACGGCAGGAGTTTTTGCAAACGCCAAAAATGGAAAGACCGAACTGGAAAAACTATTTACAAAAATTGGAAATTGGAAATTGGAAATTGGAAATTTCTTGCCTCCTCTTTGGGTGCCTTATGTCAATCCCGGCTTTACGCTTGCAAAAAGTATCGCTAAATTGGTTAGTGATTATCAAAAGCAGTTCGGCAAAAAGCCTGCGATCCTTTTCTTGGAAAAACACGGGCTTCTGATTTCAGCCGGCAGCGCCGATTCTGCTTTACGTTTGGTTCGTCGGGTCATAAATCTCTGTGATAATAAACTATTCCATCGTCGCTCGTCGCTCGTCGCTCGTCGCTCGATCGGTCTTCAAGAAATTAATAAGGTAAAGCTTCGCATCCGCAAAGCATTTTTCGAGGCGACCGGTCGCTACTCAATGGTGAGCTATTTTTATAATGATGCAATTGCAGCGTTCCTAAGACAAAGAGACGCCAAGAAACTGCTTTCGGGAGTAATTACGCCGGACGAATTAGTATATGCCAATGGCCCTGCAATGTGGGTGGATAAATGTGAGCCGAAGAAAATCGCTGACCGACTAACTTTTCAGATAAATAAGGGCGAGAAACATTCCGTGGCGTTTTTAGTTAAGAACCTGGGACTTTTTGTAGCCGGCAATAAGAAAATGGCGAACACAGTCAGGGACATCACCTCATACTCAATCTTCATCCGCACAAATGCAGCCCGAATGGGCGGCATTTTAACTCTTACTAAAAGGCAGCGAGACTTTATCAATCAGTGGGAATCGGAAGCTTTTCGCATGAAAGTAGCAGGTGGTCAAACGGCTGGAGAATTACAAGGCCGAATTGCCGTGGTCACGGGCGCCGGCAGCGGCTTAGGCAGAAGTATCGCCGTCGGCTTAGCAAAAGCAGGTGCGTCGGTTGCGCTTTTGGATATTGATGAAAAGGCAATCCAGGAAACAGTCGAGCAAGTCCCAAACTCCGAGACAATGGTGCTTCGATGTGACCTCACTAAGGAAAGTGACGTCATAGAAGCGTTCCAGGCCGTTCTTGAGAATTGGGGCGGCCTTGACATCTTAGTAAATGCCGCCGGCGTGGCTCCGGCATATCCCTTAGTCGATATGCCTGTCGATAAATGGCGATTCGCGCTGGAGGTGAATCTAACAGGCTATCTTCTCTGTGCGAGGGAAGCTGCCAGGATTATGATTGCTCAGGGAATGGCCGGCTGCATTATAAACATCAGCTCCAAATCAGGCCTGGATGCCAGCAAGAATAACTCTGCTTATAATGTTACAAAGGCCGGCGAAATCCATATCGCCCGCGGCTGGGCGCTGGAATTGGGCGAATACGGAATAAGGGTTAATTGCGTCGCTCCCGGCAACGTCTTTGAAGGCTCAAAAATCTGGAATCCACAATATATAAAGGTCTGCGCCAAAAAGTATGACATAAAGCCCGAAGAGGTTATTCCCTTCTACGTGAGCAAAACTGCTCTTAGGCGCGAGATCAAGGGACAGGACGTCGCCGACTCAGTTGTTTTTTTATGCTCCGATAGAGCCAGGACTATTACCGGCCAGGTGCTCGTTCCCGATTCCGGCCAGGTAATGGTCCGCTAACTCGATTCACGACTTGTCCCGGCGAAGGCCGAAACCGGAGCGGGATGCTCGATTCTCGTTACTCGATTTTCTTTTTCTATGCGGAACTATCTTTTATCAGCCTGGAGGCTCATTTGGAGATGATGCAGGAGGGCCAAATCCACGCTGGCCGCGACGGTACGGCGGCCCTTCTGTTCCGTTGCCGCGCCGTGGTCCCATTGGCCGGAGCTGTCGCTGAAGATTCGATAGCCTCTGCTTCCAAATCGGCCTTTGATGTTCGGTGAGAATAGCAGTAATTTCCTCATCCATAAGACGCAGTTGCTCGAAAATCTGCGGCCTTGCATTCATGCGTATCTCATGGAGCTTCTGCATCCGCTTTTGCAGAATAGATTCAACTTGTTCAGCCTGCTCTTGAGACAATCGCAATTGACGCCGAAGGCCGCGTATCATCGTCTCGCTGATAAATTCCGGTCCTGCAGGTGCGTTTATCGGCCTGTGTCGCAGGAAAACCAGCACCGATGCGGCGCCAATGATTACCCCCGCCAGCAGGATGACCAGACCGAAAAAAGCCATACGCCAGCGCTGCACTTTTCGCATACAATCTAAAACTGTGCTATCGTTTGTCTCTGTCCGATTCATTGGGTCACCCAGGAAATTACCTGCGATATTTCCATCAGCGGATCCATCCGGATGTTATACAAAATAATTGTAAATAATACGGCTACAACGGCGGCAGCCGATGACAACGTCGCCAGCCATATTAAAGGTCTGTCCAGGACTCGCTGGTGTTGATATCGCTCGGTTGTAAGGATTGCAATAACCTTATCAGTAACATCAATCTGTGGAGGTTTTTCGCAGCGAGCCGTAGCCGCCAGTATTCTCATCTTGGTCTCAAAATTCGTCATGCGATTTCCTTTACCGCTTTACTGAATCCGCCCATGCGGATCTCAATTTTTTTCTTGCACGCCATGTCTGAACTTTAACCATACTTTTGCTCCAGCCGGTTCGACGGGCGGTTTCAGCTATGTCACAATCCTCTAAGTAACGCAGCGTCAGAATCAGCCGATCACGAGGCGGCAGCTGTCCCAGCAGCCGATATAATAACTCGGCTGCCTCACTCGACTCTTTCTCATGCGATGAATCATCAGGCGGCTGTTCCCATTGCTTCAGTGTCAAGCCTTCCCTGACGATACGGCGGGCACTCTGTTTTATATAGGCATACCCAACACGCGTGGCAATCCGGGCAAGCCAGTGGGCAAACGGCGCCTTACTCCGGTAAGCAGTCAAGCTCAGGTATGCCTCAACAAAAACGTCCTGAACCAGCTCTTCATGAAGGCGATGGTCTCGGCTGAAGTGCCACATAATCCGGCTCACGTAATCCTGATGCCGTTCAATAAGGCGCCGATACGCATCACCATCACCCCGGAAGCTCAGGCGGATATCCTCGGTATCCAACGAAAGAGTTTCAGAACTTTCTTTGCGAACGCCAAAATCTGCAAGCAAGTCCTTTACACCAAGCACAAGCTCAGTGAAGCATCTATCTGCACAAAGATACAAACTCCAGTCTAAAAGCATCGATAAAGTCATATATGCAGCATATACAGCCGTGCTTGATTCATCAATACAATTCTGTAGGGTGGGGCTTGCCCCACCAAGTTTCTCTTTAGGCGCTTAAGACACTTTACCATCCCCAGGGCGGCATTTGCCTCTGGTTTAATGGTCCTCTCATCCCGCCCCTGCGCATCTGCCACATTTCGGGATAACCGCCGTAAGGCGTTTCCATTGGTCCCATTTGCGGGTATCTTCCACGAAAACCCTGCCACTGCATCCGGCCCTGCGGATTAATGGGGCGCTCTTTTACTTCTTTACGAAGCTCTTCCAGCTTTGTACGCTGCTCCTCGGTTAAGATTTTCTTAACAGAGGCTGTCGTATTCGCTCTAAGCACGGCTGCATCACCGATGGACTTGCCCACCGCTGTCGCTGCATCACGCAGGGCTGCTTCGTTAGCCCCTTTGACCACAGCCTCATTCAAGGCATTTTTCGCCTCAGCTAAAGCCTTTTGTGCAGCCTGTCTTTTTTCCTTATTCGCCGTTTGGATTTCCTTGATTTGTTTAGCCTGCTCATCGGTCAGGTCGAGCCTGCGCAATAACTGCATAATATTCGGGCCTCGATCATTTCTTATTGCAGGTGAAGACATGTCCGGGCCGCCAAATTGCATCCGCCGCTGCTGACGAGCACCAAACAGTTGTGTGCTGAATACAAGCACCGTCAAAACGGCTGCCATCGGCACAACAAGAATCGCTATTTTATACCATTTCTTTTTCATTTTTGGCTCCTTTCACATAAATTTGATATTGTTGCATTTTTAAGTCCCACTTAATGGTCCTTCCAATATGATAGTGGACGTTACTCTATGAAAGGTTACACGTCATAAAAATTTTTGGGAATTACATATAATCCTCTGCGGCAGACAACAAACCTTTGCAAAAATCAACATCACAAAGTAAATTGTGCAGAATTGTATTAACTAATATCTATGCCCACGTTTCACTTTGGGATTATATTTGCCGATTTGGCGAAATACCAAGAAGGTGACTTTATGAAAAGCAACCAAATCCTTCGACATAGCTCAGGACAGGCCAAAATAACCTCTTTCGTCCTTTTTCCCATATATCTGCTCAGCCTTACAATGATTACAGGTTACACGACAGCCCCACCGTCAATCGCAGATGACAACAAAACCAATGAATGTTTAAAACTCTGGTACAACAAATCCGCTGCGGAATGGACCGAGGCACTACCGGTCGGAAACGGCCGGCTGGGGGCGATGGTCTTCGGCACAGTAGAAACCGAACGATTGCAGCTCAATGAAGACACCGTATGGGCCGGTGGGCCGGAAGAACGAGACCGTGCCGGCGCCTATAAATACTTAAGCCAGGCCCGACAGCTAATCTTCGAAGGCAAATATTCCGAGGCTCAGAACCTGATACAGAAAGAATTTATGGGCGAAGGTCCTCGTTATAGCTATCAGACGCTCGGCGATTTGTATCTGCGATTCCAAAACGGCCAAACTATAACCGGCTATCGTCGCGAGCTTGACCTTGACACCGCTATCGCATCCGTAACGTATCGTGACGGCGACGTCACCTTTATTCGTGAGGTCTTTTCCAGTCCTGTTGATCAGTGCATTGTTGTCCACCTTTCAAGTGATAAGCCGGACAAAGTTACATTCGATGTGAAATTATCCCGCCCGGAGAATTTTACTTTAGCCTCGGCACCTGTGGCCGAGGCAGCCCCCGCCACAGGTGCGGGGGCTAATCGCGTAACAATCGCTCCCGACCGCATCGTGATGAAGGGTCAGGCTTCAATGAAAGGAGAGCAAAAGGGCGTAAAATTCGAGGCCCAGTTGAAGATTATCCCCCAGGGCGGCAAATTAACGACGACTAATGAAGGCTTGCGATTAGAGAACGCTGATGCTGCGATTCTGTTGCTTGCCGCTGCAACCGATTATAATTTCAGTAATCCTTCTGAGCCGCTCAAAAGAGAATTGGGCCAGGTTTGCCAGGGACAATTAGACGCTGCCGCAAAAAAAACATATCACCAGCTCAAAGCTGCTCATATTGCCGAGCATCAAAGGCTATTCCGGCGTGTCAGCATAGACCTTGGGACAACACCAAACGCCAATAAACCCACAGATGAGAGATTGCAGGCCGTCAAGGAAGGCGCAGACGACCCGGCTCTTGCAGCTTTATATTTCCAGTTTGGCAGATACCTTCTGATTAGCTGCTCTCGGCCTGGCTGTATGCCGTCGAACCTTCAGGGCCTATGGAACCACCATATCAATGCCCCATGGGGCTCGGATTACCACATCAATATCAATATCCAGATGGACTACTGGCCGGCAGAATTATGCAATTTGCCGGAATGTCACGAGCCGTTTTTTTACCTCGTTGAAAGTCTTCGGCCTCGCGGCAGAAAGACCGCTAAAGACGTCTATAACTGCCGCGGCTTTGTCGCACAATATACAACTGACCCCTGGTGGTGGACGAGTCCCAGCGGAAGAGTACAATACGGGATGTGGCCCACAGCCGCCGCCTGGTGCTGCCGGCATTTGTGGGAACACTATGCCTTCGGCGGCGACAAAGAATTTCTTGAAAAGCGAGCCTACCCGGTTATGAAAGAAGCAGCCGAGTTCTTTCTCGATTTTCTCGTCGAAGACCCCAAAACAGGCAAGCTCGTCAGCGGCCCATCTATATCGCCGGAAAACCGTTTCCGCACATCGGACGGCCAGACGTGTAGTCTAACAATGGGACCGGCTATGGACCAGCAGATTATTCACGACCTTTTCACCAACTGCATTGATGCAGCCGAAATTCTTGGAATCAACGATGAATTTATCACACAGATAAAGACCGCTCGCCAGAATTTGGCCGGCCCAAAGATAGGCTCAGACGGTCGGTTGTTAGAGTGGAATGAAGAATTTGAGGAGCCGGAGCCGGGCCATCGGCACATATCACATCTATTTGCCCTGCATCCGGGCAATCAGATCACTCCGACCGGCACACCGGAGCTTGCGGCGGCGGCACGCAAATCTCTGGATTATCGCCTTGCACACGGCGGCGGACATACCGGCTGGAGCAGAGCATGGATAATTAACTTCTGGGCACGTCTGCACGACGGTGAGAAAGCCCACGAAAACGTGGTGGCGCTGCTGCAAAAGTCAACGCTGCCCAATCTTTTTGACAACCATCCGCCTTTTCAGATAGACGGCAACTTCGGCGGCACGGCAGGCATCGCTGAGATGCTGCTGCAAAGTCATACAGGTAAGCTTCACCTGCTGCCGGCACTACCCAAAGCCTGGCCGACCGGCCACGTCACAGGCCTGTGCGCCCGCGGCGGATTCGAGGTTGACATCCTCTGGAAAGATGGTAAGCTCACCGAAAGTGTGATTCGTTCCAAACTCGGCAACAAATGCAATATCGGAACGAATGTGCCGGTATCGATAACCTCTGATGGTAATCCGGTTAAGAACAGTTCGACTGAGAAGAACGTTACCCAGTTCGAAACAAAAGTTGGTGGAATATATATCCTCTCACATGGAAAATAGGGTAAAAACCGTCGCCGTGCCGGCGACGGCTAAACAAAATATTTAGCCCCCAAATTTATTTGGGGGTCCTCCTGTGATTTTATTGCAGGTTAGTCTTAGGATTGAATAAAATGCAAAAGCGGCGATTAGGCAGCACTGATTTAAACCCGACTACCGTTGGCCTGGGCACCTGGGCGATGGGCGGACCCTGGCAGTTCGGCTGGGGACCACAGGATGACAGCGAAGCAATCGCAGCTATCCGCAAGGCCCTGGAATTAGGCATCAACTGGATTGATACCGCACCTGCCTACGGCCTGGGCCATTCCGAAGAGCTTGTCGGAAAAGTCCTGAAGCAGACAAAAATTAAGCCGATCATCGCGACAAAATGCGGCCTATTGTGGAATGAAAAAAAGGAAAAAGTTCCATTCCTAAAAAGAGAAAGCATCAGCCAAGAATGTCACGCGAGCTTAAAAAGGCTCGGCATAGAGAAAATCGACCTGTATCAGATGCACTGGCCTGAGCCGGAGGAGGATATCGAGCAGGCATGGGAAGAGATGGCAAAACTGATGAACGAGGGCAAGGTTCGATATATCGGCGTTTGCAATTTTAATATTGGACAGCTCGAACGCGTGCGGAAAATTGCAAAGGTTTCCTCCTTTCAGCCACCTTATAGTATGCTTCATCGCGAGGTTGAAGATAAACTGTTAGGTTATTGTGCTAAAAATAATATCGGCGTGCTGGCTTATAGCCCTATGCAGAGAGGGTTGCTTACAGGCAGATTCAATAAGGAAAGGCTCGCGGCTCTTGCACCGGATGACCACAGGCTAAGAAATTTTGATTTTAAGGAGCCGCAATTTAGCGCTACTTTGCAGCTCGTTGAGAAGCTTCGACCTATCGCAGAGCGCAACGGCAGAACACTGTCGCAGTTAGCGATAAGCTGGGTTCTTCGCCGAGCGGAAATTACCGCCGCGATAGTCGGAGCACGCAGGCCTGAGCAAATCGCTGAAACAGCTCCAGCCTCTGATTGGAATCTAAACAAAAAGGATATTGATGAAATCGAGAAGCTCTTAGATTATAGAGAGAAGGTGGGCTGAAGCCCACCCTACCTGTTTCTCGATATGTTGTAGTTGTAGGGTGGGGCTTTCATCCTTCGCAGTCCCTATGGGACGGAGAATGGATGCCCCACCATTATTACGAGGTAACACGGTAACATGTCGAAAGAAAAAAATATCTATACAAGTCCCCTCGTTGAAAGAAACGCATCGCCGGAAATGGCGGAGCTTTTCGGAGCACAAAAAAAGTTCTGCACGTGGCGGCGGCTTTGGTTAGAGATGGCAAAGGCACAACAAAAGCTCGGCCTAAATATCAAACAAGGCCAGATAGACCAGATGGCACGGCATCTTGACGATATTGATTTTCAAAAAGCGGCTGAATATGAAAAGAAATGCCGTCACGATGTAATGGCTCACATCCACACGTTTGCTGATGCTGCCCCAAAGGCTGCTCCGATTATCCATCTCGGTGCTACAAGCTGCGATGTCACTGATAACGCCGATTTGATAATTATGCGGGAAGCGATGCAGCTGATCGCGGGCAAATTAGCATCTGTAATAGATTTGTTAGGCAAATTCGCTGCGCAGTATCGAGCGCTGCCGACACTTGGTTTTACGCATTATCAGCCGGCACAGCTTACTACCGTCGGCAAAAGGGCAACGCTTTGGTGCTATGAGCTTGCAATGGACCTGCAGGAAATCGAGCATCGGCTTGAGACGCTGCCCTTTAGAGGCATAAAAGGCGCTACCGGCACACAGGCTTCTTTCCTTGCACTTTTCGACGGCAGCCACTCTAAGGTAAAGCAGCTCGATAAAGCAGTTGCCGAGGCGTTCGGATTTAAAAAGGTTTGTGCCGTCACCGGCCAAACGTATCAGCGCAAAATCGATGCCCTCATTATAAACTCACTTGCCCTTGTGGCGCAGTCGGCTCATAAGATATGCAATGACCTTCGGCTGCTTGCAAATCTAAAAGAGATTGAAGAGCCGTTTGAGCAGTCTCAGGTCGGCTCATCTTCAATGCCGTACAAGAGGAATCCTATGCGTTGCGAAAGAGTGACGTCGCTGGCAAGATTCGTACTAAGCCTATCTTTAAATCCGCCAATGACTGCCTCGGAGCAATGGTTCGAAAGAACGCTCGATGACTCGGCTAATAGAAGGATTGTGCTGCCGGAGGCGTTTTTGGCTGTTGATGGGATTTTGCAGATTCTCAACAATATCCTTGACGGCCTTGTAGTCTATCCGAATGTGATAGCCGCTCACGTCGTAGTGGAATTGCCTTTTATGGCTGCCGAAAATATCCTGATGGCTGCGGTCAGGGCCGGCGGCAACAGGCAGGAGCTGCACGGAAAAATAAAATTACATTCGCAGGCTGCTGCAGTACAGGTGAAAAATTTCGGCAGGCCTAACGATTTAATCAGCAGGCTGAGGGCAGATATAGCCTTTACCAAAGTCGATTTTGAAAAGGTGCTGAATCCAAAAGATTATATCGGCAGAGCGCCACAGCAAGTTGATGAATTCATAAGGAGCATCGTGACGCCAATCCGCAAAAAATATCTCAAGGAGCTTGGCAGAAAGGTGGAACTCAGCGTTTGACAAACCCCCAAATAAATTTGGGAGCTAAACATTTAGCCCGTGGTTATACCACGGGTTCACAAAGGAAAAACATAGTGACAAAAAAAGAACTGATAAAACGTATAAAAGAAACAGCCTACCTCGAAGGTGACTTCATTCTTCGTAGCGGCAAACGAAGCAAATACTATCTCGATAAATATCTTTTCGAGACCTGTCCGGATATTCTCAAGGCCCTCGGAAAAGAATTTGCCAAGCACGTAACTTCCGAAGTCACTTTGATAGCCGGTGCGGAGCTTGGCGGCGTGGCGCTGGCCGCTGCAACGGCTATGGAGACAGGCAAAAGCTGGATAATCGTCCGCAACAGTAAAAAAGGCTACGGCACAGGAAAACTTATTGAAGGCGTTTTGAAATCGGGCGACGTGGTGCTTTTAGTTGAAGACATCGCTACCACCGGCGGACAGGTCCTCGAAGCTGCAAAGGTAATTACCGAAGCCGGTGCAAAGATAAAAAAGATTGTAGCTGTTATTGACCGAAAACAAGGAGCGGAGGAAAATATCACCAAAGCTGGCTATAAATTCGAGTCCATCCTCACTAAGGACGACCTGGGAATAAAAGATTAAGCAGGTCTCAAGCTGGTTTAGTGCTGAGTCTCAGGTGATTTGAGGAGTTGTCATTGCGAGGAGGCCGAAGGCCGACGTGGCAATCTCATAAATCAAATGTCAGAGATTGCTTCGCTTCGCTCGCAATGACATCCATCATTCAAACTGCGACAGAGTAGTAGGTTCCTCGCTCATTATCCCAGAGCAAAACCTGAAGACGCTGGCAAAAAGCAAAGCCGGTGCGTTTGCACAAATCAGCTACCATCAGCGATTTGGCCAATAGCTCATCTCTTGTAGCGGCCTGCGGCATAAGCATTATCTTCCCAGGATCGACACCTCCTATTTCCTTTATAATCTGCTGTATTTCATATAAATCTTCTTGCGAATTCACCACAAACTTGAACTGATATTCGTAACGATCGATTAGCGCTCGCAAAACAGCTAAATCCAATCTCGAATCATTATGAGTTGCAGCAAGTTTTGGATCGGTCGGCACTGAATTACTCAATTTGGGGCTTATACTCATCAGGTCACATGCTAAATCCTGTATATATGCGATGCCGGCGGTTTCAATTGTTATATGCTTTTTAAAAGCTTTTAGCTCTTTTACCAACTCCGGCAGTTCCGGATTTATCATCGGCTCTCCGCCTGTTATCACCACAAATTTGCACTGCCATCGCTGGATAGTTCTGAGAACCTCATGGCTGTATTCAGTCCCCTTTTCTTTGTCCCACGCGTATTTTGTATCGCACCATCGGCATCGCAAGGGACATCCAGCCAGACGCACGAATACACTGGGGACACCGGCTAAAAATCCTTCACCCTGCAAGGAATAAAATATCTCGCTTATTCTCATTTTCGATATTCGACATTCCTTGTTCGATATTCTTTATTCTATATATTTGATGGGATCTTTTAGTCCTGCTTCGGCAAAGCCTTTTAATCTTAATCTGCAGGAATCGCAGCATCCGCAGCTTCTACCACACTGATCTGGGTCATAGCAACTATGAGTCAGAGAATAATCTACGCCGAGCTTTGTCCCCACAAGAATAATTTGGCCTTTGGTCATATTGATAATCGGTGTGTGAATATGGCACCGTCCCCTGCCGCTGACCGCGGCTGCGGTGGCAAGATTAGCGAGCTTCTCAAAAGCCGCAATAAATTCAGCCCGGCAGTCCGGATAGCCGCTGTAATCGGTCTGGTTAACGCCGATGAAAATATCAAACGCACCCAATACTTCAGCCCAGGCAAGAGCGTAACTTAGAAATATCGTGTTGCGGGCTGGTACATAAGTTTGTGGAATCCGGCCTGCGACGCCCAAATTATCACGATTCTTCGGCACCTCAATAGCCAAGTCGGTTAGGGCTGACCCTCCAAAACAGGTTAAATCAATTTCGATTACGCGATGCTCGACCACACATAGAGAATCGGCGATCATCTTTGCGGCTTCGACTTCCCGCTTGTGTCGCTGGCCATAATTGAAAGTCAAAGCATAGCAACAGTAACCTTCGCTACGAGCGATGGCTAAAGTTGTAGCCGAATCCAGCCCTCCGCTCAGCAAAACAACTGCTTTCTTCTCAACCACCAATTTCCCTCCATTAATGAGGAAACACCCATCCCCAAGCATCACCTTTCGGCTTCGCTCAGGGCAAGCCTGGGGCTGCCACACGAACTTCGTCAAGTAATATTGAGTGGCATCCTCAAAGCCGAATGCTTTGGGGACGGCTTTACCTTTACTAAGTATATACGGCGGCTATGAGCCTATTCTGAAAGTATTTCTATGCCATTTATCTCAGGATTTTCTATATTACTTGTAAAGCCAATAACCAGCTCTTTATTAGTAATAGCTACACCTTTGAACTCTTTAACGAGTGGCTTTTTCAGCCCGCCGGTTTCTTTATAGACGTCCAGATCCTTAAGAACGGCGTTGTCATTAATAGAAACCGAGAAAACCCTTTGACCTTCACCGGTAATTCCATCGAATGTTTCTGCAAAATGCAGCCGAACGGTGAATTTTCCGTTGGACAACTTAAACTTGTAGGCCGACAAACTATATCGCTCCGTCTCATAGATTTTTGGCGAATTGGTGTCGGCTATGCCCAGCTCGCCACGGTCAATGGTCATGCCATCGACAGCACCCCAGTCTTTACCTTCTTCCATAAACTGGTCGGGCAGCCATACGTTTCCCGCCTTATCGGTATAAGATTCGTAGGCTCCGCAATTAACACGCAAAACGAATCTTTTGCTTTTAACCTCCTCAGCAGCTTTGGCTTTTGGAGCTGCTTTAGCTTCCTGAGCTTCTTTGGCTGGCTCGGCCACTTTAGCTTTCTGAGCCTCCTTGGCCGACTTGGCTGCTTTAGCCTCCTGAGCTTCTTTGGCCGGCTCAGCCACTTTAGCTTTCTGAGCCTCCTTGGCCGGCTTGGCTGCTTTAACCTCCTGAGGTTGTTTAGCTGCCTTAGTTTCCTGAGCTCCCTTGGTTTGCTCCGCCGCTTTAACTTCCTGAGCTATTTTGGCCTTTTTGGCTCCACCCGAAGTAGCACAACCAGAAAGTGCAAAAAACACTGCCCCAATCATAAAACTTGTTAATACCAGTCTTTTAGCCATCTCCTGATTCCTTTCAAAATTGATATACGCTTTTTTCTACCTAACCATACGTTCATCGGTACTGTAAATATAACTGAGCTTCCGCCCCAATGCAAGGTTATCAACAAGTTTTTGCCGACATACATGCTCTTCGTCGAGAATTTTTTATCATTTCTCATTCTGATTACTGCTTGTTTTAAGTCAATATCTCGATTATATTATCAATATGAAGGTTTACAGGAGTGGTTAAAACAATAATGAGCGAACGGCTGGAAATAGAAACATTCGACAATCCACGTCCCGAACGTGATTATTACATAACAATCAAATGCCCTGAATTTACGAGTCTTTGCCCTCGGACGGGTCAGCCGGATTTTGGTGAGATCGTCATTGAATATCGTCCAGACAAATCGTGCATTGAGCTAAAGAGCTTGAAACTCTATATACAAAGCTATCGTAACAAGGGTATATTTTATGAAGCTCTTACTAACGACATATTGAATGATCTATGCAGCGGCTGCAAACCACGCTGGATGAAGGTCACCGCTCGATTTAGGCCCCGTGGCGGGATAACTGCCGAGGTAGCTGCGGAATATAAAACCGATAAATGACCGGAATATCATTAGAGGTGACAAAGTGACAATCACATTTCACTGTTATTATTGTAACAAAAAAGTGGAAGCCCAAGACAGCGTTGCCGGTAAATGGGCAAAGTGCCCGGCATGCCATAATAAAATATATGTCCCAAATCTCAATATTAAAGACGAGCTGACAATTGCGCCTGTAGATGAAAGCGATGAGGAAAGAAAAAAACAGCTAATGGCCGAAACATATCAGTTCACACAGGATATACTTAAGGAAAGAGAAACCTCCGAGGCTGGAGCCGTTCCAGGCCTATCGGTGCCGGAAACCAGCGAAAATGAACTAACGAAGAACATAATTGTTTATCTTCGGCAAATGGCTGATGGCGAATTGGATGAGGCCCAAAAAACCGCCGATTCCATCGCCCCTCATAGCTCTAAAGCTATAAAGATTCTCGATAAGATTGCACTTACCGAAATGCCGGAGCCGGAATTAGCTGATATTCCGCCACAGGTGCTTTCGGGACTGATAAGAAATTTACGGACGCGGATAAGCTAAATACAGCAAAAAAAATTTGTGCCAGACCTAAAGTCCTAAAAAATATCCACTATTTATAAACTTATCGCGGTTCTTCTTACTTTATAAAAATAATAAGCAAAGCACGACCCCGCCAGCTTTGCTGAAATAAACCTATTTGTTATATTTTACATAGAAAACGGAAAACATAGCGTGATTTAACCTCGTAATAAAACTTGGAGGGAAACTAAAATGGCTAACCAAACAACTGTTGTACATATTACCCATGAGGCGGTGGGGAAAATTGGCGGAATTGGTGCAGTCCTTCAAGGCTTCTTTACCTGCAAATCTTATCTTGACGCAATTGACAGATCCATCATTATCAGCCCGCTATTCACAACTGATGGATCAGTATTAGACCGGCTCGGCGAAAATGGCGAGGTTCTCTATTCGTCCATCGACGGACTTATAAATCCCGCGTATGCTTCGGCCTTTCGTAAGCTCGAAAACTATTATAATACGGGTATTGTCTATGGAAGACGAACATTTATAGACGAGCAGACGGGCATAAAAAGCTCGCCCGAGGTGCTTCTAATCGATGTAAGACATATCAACAAAGGTATCATCAATGATTTCAAAAAACGCCTGTTTGAGGAATTTGGTATTCGCAGTAATCTGTATGAAAGCCTGTGGGAGTACGAACAGTATGTCAGACTCGCTCCTGTGGCAATTGCCGCTCTAAAAGTATTGGATGCCGCCAATGAATCGACGGTTGTTGTTGCACATGAGTTCATGGGAATGCCCACGGCGCTGGCAGCTATCCTTGAGCCTCACTGTGACTTCAAAACAATTTTTTATGCACATGAAGTCGCCACGATGCGCCGCATTGTAGAGGGTCACTCTGCTCACGATACGATGTTCTATAACGTAATGAAACAGGCCCATAAAGACAGACTGTACGTCAACGAAGTGTTCGGCGACCAAAGCTCGTTCTTCAAACATGTTCTTGTAGAAGCTGCAAAGCACTGCGACCAGATTTATGCAGTGGGAAACTACATCGTCGATGAATTGCGGTTTCTTGCACCGGAATTTGAAGACGCCGACATCAATATTGTTTATAATGGCATACCAGCCCAGAAAATAACCGTCGCTGAGAAGCTGGCATCAAAGGAAAAACTAAAAAAATATTGCGAAAATCTGCTCGGGTTTAAGCCGGATTTTATCTTCACACACGTTACAAGATTGGTCCGGAGCAAAGGATTGTGGAGGGATTTGCTTGTGCTGCGAAGCATGGAAGACCAATTCAAAGCCCAGGGCAAAACAGCGGTATTTTTCCTGCTGTCAACCGAGGTGTCACAGCGGCCCAGCCATGATATATATAATATGGAGGCCACATACAACTGGCCCGTGGCCCACCGCGAAGGCTGGCCGGACCTGTCCGGCGGTGAGGCCGACTTCTATACCAAGATACAAGAATTCAATGCACAAAGCCGGAATATAAAGGTCGTCTTTATTAACCAATTCGGCTTTTATAGAAAAAACTGCGGCAACAGGATGCCGGAAGACATGGAATTTATGGACATCCGAAAAGGAACCGATTTGGAGCTTGGACTAAGTATTTATGAACCTTTCGGAATATCACAGCTCGAGCCCTTGACCTTCGGCGGAATATGCGTAATCAGCAGCGTCTGTGGATGTGGGGGGTTGGTGCAGGACGTGACCGGCTCAACTAAAGACCTAAAAAACATCATCATTGCAGACTATACAAACTTAAATAATTTTAACTATGCAGATATTGAAGACCTGCTGCAAATAGACCGTTCGGTACGGGAGCATATAGAAACCAGCATTAGCGAAAAAGTGGCGCAACAAATAATTCAGCGCCTGCCGGAAAGCGAATCTGAGATTGAAAATACAATCCGAATCGGTTACGAGCTTGCAAAAAACATGACGTGGGACGTGGTTATGAAAAAATACCTCCTGAGCAATCTAAACAATTTCCCAAACAAAATCCGTTCCTAAATAACTTTTACCAAAAACTATCCTGACAGCAATATAACTACAACACTGCCGGCTCCCAAGACTCAAACAGCACTCCTGAAACCTATCAAATCAATAGAAGCCAAAAGTCATATTTAGCCTCGAAATCCCTCAAAAAAAATTTAATTGGCCAATGATAGTCTTCGGTCTAACAGAGCATCTATATTTAAAAAGCTCCATTAAATTTATATTTTAGCTTGAAACAGTATTAAACGATGCGTATAATACATCAGGTTAGTCTCTTGCGCTTGGAGTGTGCATAAAAGGCTTTGCACGGTTGGAGGATGGTGAAATCCGCGTGCGATACAAAAAAAAAGTGAGTAGTTTGTATGCAAAAGCGGGGCTTTACATTAATTGAGCTTTTGGTGGTTATATCCATCACCTCTTTGTCTATGGCTATTATAGTCCCGGCATTAGGTCGGGCTCGACGCCAGGCACGGGCGATGCTGGGCATGAATAACCAAAAACAGATCACCTCCGTTGTGAATTTTTTTGCACTGGATAATAATGACCGATACCCGCCATCAGTCGCTACCGTAGGATTTGGCGACAACTGGAATTGGTCTGACCCAACCAAGCTGACCGGCAACAAGCACCGCAGCCCGGGTATACATCGGGCCATGAGCGAATACCTGCATGGTTATATTAACGATGCAGGCACTATGTACTGCCCAAATGCACCTCAGAAGTATCAGTATTTACAGCAGGTATGGGATGCCGGTGACAATTGGGACAATCCCGATACCCCTATTCCTGCTGATCCCGCCAGCGGCACATATTGCTTCTATTGGAACTATATAGGTTATATTGGCGGACGCAGGGTCATCTTCAATGGGCCGCAAGGACCGGCAAGCGGTGGTAAATACAGCAAACTGATTGTAAGCGACTATTTTGGATATGACCACTGGAGAAACCCCGGCTCCTATGGTAGCTGCGAAGATTTCAATGGAGCTGATATTACTCCAGAAACATGGCTCCTTTCAGCCTATTGGTCACGCAAAAGCACTGTTGAAAATCCCCCGGAAATTAAGCTCCGGGCAGGATACACAGATGGACATATAGAGACTTATTCGGCATCGCAAACCCTGCCTATGAAAGTCTCCATTACTGCTGATGGTACAGTCCCGTATCCTGATAGCGTCGGTCCTGGCGTATTCCTTCTGCCGAGCAATGCACTTCACTAATTGTTCAAAAATTATAGGGGCGCAGGAGATATAGGCATACTAAAAAAGGCTGTGAGCTAAAATAGCTCACAGCCTTTTGTTTTAAATCGAATATACAAAACACTTA
>CAZRNB010000010.1:20049-41317 GCA_964601355.1 uncultured Pirellulales bacterium | reverse complement strand
CCATGATCAATTGCCAGGTATCTCATTTTTAGTTCTTTGTTCGTTGTTCATTGTTAGATGTTCATCAATTAACAATTAACTATGAACAATTAACTATGAACAATTAAAGAAATTTTTCGCCGTGGTGCTGCTTTAATAGCTCAAGCAGCTCCTTTAGCCTCTCTGTTTGATCAATACGGCATACTAAAGTGGCGTCAGAGCTGTGGGCTACAACCATATTTTCAAGCCCAATAGCCGCAATAAGATGCCCCTGGTCCTCGGTAATTATGATACTATTTTTGCAATCAATCAGCTCGCTTGAGCCGGCTACGACGATATTATTGTTTTTGTCTGATTTAATAACGTCGGGTAAGGCCGCAAAAGAGCCGATGTCTAACCAGCGACAGTCTAACTTTATGGCATAAACATTGTCAGCCTTTTCCATAACTGCAAAATCTATACTGATGCTGGGCAGTTTCACAAACCATTCCTGGAGGGTTTTTTGCTGATTTGGACCATCCCAGTCGGCGGAGATTTTGCATAAAGGCTCGACAGTCTCCGGCAAAAACCTTTCTAAATTGGCTAAGATTGTTTTTGCTTTCCATACGAACATTCCGGAGTTCCACAGGTAATTTCCTGTCCGGACGTACTTTGTCGCGGTTGTTTCGTCCGGTTTTTCTTTGAAGGCCTCCACGGAAAATATCGGATTCTTACAGCCTGGAAACTTTCGGCTGCTTTTACATTTTATGTAGCCAAGCTGAGTGCTTGGGAAGGTCGGCTTGATTCCAAAAGTAATCATATTATTGGGATTATTTTGTACAAAAAGCAATGCATCCTTAAGAGCCTGCTGCAGAACATCAGGGGGCTCGATTAGCTGGTCGGCGGTGACAACAGCCATTTGAGCTTCGCTGTCAAACTTGTTGAGTATGGTTGCAGCTAAGCCGATAGCGCCCGCCGTATCTCGTACAATCGGCTCTGCGATTACATTATTAAACGGCACATTAGGAAGCTCCTCACGGACTATGTCTGCGTAGCCGGCGTTTGTAAGGATAATGATATTTCTGGCGTCAAATATTGGTGCGAGCCGTTCAAAACATCTGCCAAGAAGTGTTTGGCCATCGAGAAGCTTTAAGACTTGTTTAGGGCGTTTTTCCCGGCTGAGAGGCCATAATCTCTTGCCCGTCCCCCCTGCCATTATGACTGCATAATTCATCAGTAAATTCCCTCAAATTGTTCATAGTTAATCGTTCATAGTTCATCGATTAACAAAAAACAATGAACAACAAACAATATCAGACCAGATAGGCTGTGTCAATATTGGTTAGGGATTGAATGTTACGGCTCAATTTTTCGTATTCTTCGCCGGTCTTGCCCATAAGGGCAAAGGTGGCTTCTTTACCTAATTCTACTGCAGGCTGGTCATAAGGATTAATGCCAAATAATGCACCTGTCAAGGAAGTTGTCACCTCGTACAAATAAATGAACTGCCCTACCGTATATTCATTTACCTCATCAAATATAACCGTAAGACAGGGACGCTTGCTCTGTAACAGGGCAAATTCGGTAGCCTTTTTCTCATTGTTTAGCAGAACACCCATTTTTTTGCCGGCAAGATAATCAAGTTCAGGAGCACAATCCGGCGCCGGGCCTATCGTTATATCTTTGTCAAAATTATTTACCTGTAGAAAGGTGAAAAGTTTATCGTTTGGTCCTTCGCGATAAAGCTGTATCTGGCTGTGCTGGTCGGTAGCTCCAAGTGCCTTGACAGGCGTCGGACCGATGTGGACTTCACTACCATCTAAATCATAGGCCTTTCCAAGACTTTCAGCCCAGAGCTGTCTGTACCAATCGGCCAAATCTTTGAGGTGGTAACTGTACGGCATCATTACAGAAATCTTTTTGCCGTGATTATAATAGTAGTAATTTATCGCAGCATTGATTGCCGCCGGATTTTTGTAGAAATCTTCGCAGCTTACTCTTGCGTCCATATCTCTGGCGCCGGCTAAAAGTAAATCTATATCAATGCCACACATAGCGGCACTGAATAGGCCAACCGCGCTTAAGACACTAAACCTACCGCCAACGCCATTGGGAATCTCAAGATTGTGAAAGTCGCTATCGTTTGTAATTTCGCGAAAAACACCTTCTTTGGTATCCGTTATCGTAACTATATGATTCTTTAATCCAACAGCCCCGATCTTATCTAAAAGTATCTTGCGGATGATAAGAAACTGAACTGCGGTCTCTGAAGTTTGGCCGGATTTGCTGATTACATTAAAGATAGTTTTGTCAAGCTTATCGCCGATCCAATCAAGAAAAGAAATAAATTGCACAGGGTCAATATTATCGAAAACAAATAGACGCGGCCCTCGTCTTTGCTGGTCATCAATATTATAAAGATAAGGATTTAATGCGGTCTGCAAAGCAATATTGCCAAGGGCGGAACCACCTATGCCGAGTACAACGAGGTTTTCACAATTATCTTTTATCTCTGCGACAAGTTTTTTTACTTTCTGAGGAATTTCAGTCCTGAAAGGAAGGTCTCGGTAAGGAGTTTTACCGTCTTTTCTTTCTTTGTTTAAATGTGGAATTAAAGGCCCGGTTTTTTTTGCAAGCTCATCGAAATGCTTCCTGGAAATGCCATGTTCAGGACCAATTACTTCTGCTGTGACATTTCTATAATAGAATTTAATCTGCGATTCAGGCACTTACCTGCTCCTTTCGCTTTTAGTAATTTATATCAAAAACCCTTCTTTCTTCGCCGATGCGATTCCTATTTAAAACTGCTTTGTAAAAAAGGCAGTACTTGTCATTTCGAGCGAGCCCAAACCTGTCCCGAGCGTAGTCGAGGGAGGCGAGTCGAGAAATCTACTAAAAAGCAGATTTCTCCGCTTTGCGACGCTATGCGTCGCTTCGGTCGAAATGACTGTTTGGTCTTTTCTACATAGCAATTTAAAACCTCATAGCTTTGAAAGGTCAGCGTATTTTACAATTAGTGACTTTGTCTGTCCATTGCTGAATTTGACTTTCACGATGCTGTTTTCGCCCATATCAATAAACTCTCGGACTTTGCCCTGTCCGAAGGTTTTGTGCCGTACCAATTCGCCTGCGGCAAAAATCTGTGTAGAATCATGGATTCCCGCCTGCGCGGGAATGACAAAAGAATCCGAAGGTACATCGCTATCAGGTTCTGAGAAGTCAATTCCAAGCTCAAAAAGAAACTGTGATTGAATCGTTCGCAGGTTCTGCCCTCGTATGGTTCGGTACCGGGCATAGCTTATATATAAGCCGACTTTGGCGCGGGTTATACCAACGAAAAAAAGTCGCCGTTCCTCTTCCAGGTCATCCTTGTCATTAGTATTTGATTTTTCATGCGGCAATAAACCTTCTTCCAGCCCAACGATAAAGACATCCTCAAATTCGAGTCCCTTTGCAGCATGCAAAGTCATCAGAGCAACACGCTCGCTGCTGGTGTCATAAGCATCAACATCACTAAAAAGCGATATCTGCTGAAGATAATCGAGTAGTGAAGGCTCTTCTGCCTGCTGATCATATTGTGTAGCGGAGTTTATTAGCTCAAAGACGTTTTCAATCGCATTTTCCTCACCAGTGGAGCGAAGAGACTCAGCCAGCCCGGATTCAGTAAAGACCCGATGGAGGAGCAGTGAAACCTCCCCGCCAATATCTTTTTTAAATTGCTCTAACATATTTATAAAAACGGCAAGTTTAGCCTTAATGGCTTTAGAAAGAGAATCAATCCGCTCCGTGCTCTTTATCGCCTCGAATAAGCCGATGTTGCCGCCGATGGCATAAGCACGAACCTTGTCAATCGTGGTTGTCCCAATACCCCGGGCAGGTGTGTTGATTATACGTAATAGTGCAATTTCGTCATCAGGATTGACAAGGACTTTCAAATAAGCAAGCATGTCACGGATTTCTTTTCTGTGATAGAATTCCACGCCACGCACAATCTGGTAGGGTATTTGATTCTGGATAAATGCCTCTTCGAGCACGCGGCTCATGGCATTAATACGGTAGAAAACAGCTATATCTTTTAGAGAGGAGCCTTCGTCAACCAACTGCTTTACCTGCTGGGCAACAGCCGCAGCTTCTTCTTTCTCGCCCTCGAAGCAGCTTATGACAACCTTAGCAACTGGAGGCCTTATGGGGATGAGTGTCTTAGGTTTTCTATTCTGATTATTTACAATCAACTTATCAGCTATTTTAAGTATTTCAGGTCTGCTACGAAAATTTTCCTCAAGTTTCACTATGATAGCATCGGGCCAGTCTTTCTCAAAGTCCAATATGTTGCGAATGTCTGCTCCCCGCCAGCGGTAGATGGATTGGTCTGGGTCACCGGCTGCGCAAATATTGTTGTGCAGTGATGCCAGAGCCTTGGCAATCTTATACTGGGCGTGGTTTGTGTCCTGATATTCATCAATAAGCAGGAATTGAAAACGGGTTCCAAGCTCGCTGCAAACGTCGGGACAATTCTGAAGCAAAAAAGCCGTCTTCATTAACAAATCGTCAAAGTCCAATGCGTTGTGCTCGTGCAGGATTTGCTGGTAACGTTCATATATCCCAGACAATGTTTGAGTAAAAAATCCATCGATCTGTGTCTTGAACGAATCAGCGTCTATAAGCTTATTCTTAAGTGTGGAAATTGCTTCGAGCATTCGAGCAGGCGGAAAGTTGGTTGCATCAAGCTGGCAATCCTTAACGGCCTGTTTAATGCACTTGCTCTGGTCGGATTCATCGTAAATACTAAAATTGGGATTTATATCCGCCTTATCTGCATACCGACGGAGAATCCTGACGCATAATGAGTGAAAGGTGCTGATATGCGCACCGGCGGAAGCGCCGAGAGTAGCAGCCCGCTGGCGCATCTCATTGGCGGCCTTATTGGTGAAAGTAATTGCGCAGATGTTATAGGGCTTCACACCGGAATCTATAAGTGCAGCGATTCGATACGTAATAACACGCGTTTTCCCGCTGCCCGGGCCCGCGATAACAAGCAGCGGTCCCTCAATATGAAATACAGCCTTTTTTTGTGAGGGTGTAAGCTGTTGTAAAAGAGTATTGTGCATAATGAATGTCAAACAAATCCCTAAAATATTAAATATCAAATATCAAAATGCTTCGCAGAAAAGACCCTCTGTCATTTCGACCGAAGCCCCGATTCATCGGGACGAAGTGGAGAAATCTGCTTTAGATCCTTCGACTTCGCTCAGGACGCCTTACGGCGGATTTCTCGACTCGCCTTCAGCTCGCTCTCCACAGGACACCTCTCGGTGGAAATGACGTTCTGACCTGTTTTCTACAAAGCAATATCAAAATGCAAAATTAAGGAATTCAACAATTTTGATTTTATAATTTTCTTGGTGTGGGATTATTCCGTCGTTTCCCCCGTTTGTTTCCGGAGCTGTTCCTCCTGCTGCTCAAATTGCGTATAAAGCTCAGGTCTTTCGATTTTTATTCGGCCAAGCAAATTCATTCTCAAGTTAGGCGGATACTGCTCGTCATTAAGAAAATCCAGAAGTGCAAGGTATCTTAATAAAGGCAGCTTAGGCAGGTCAACTCTATTTTCGTCGGGATATTCCTGCTGGTACTTGTCCCAAACCTCCTGTGCCAGTTTTTCACTGCCAAACGCAGCATCATCATCCCGCATAGCGTATCTAAAGTAGCTTTCTCTAAGGAGTGCCGCCGTTTGCTCTTGCGCATCAAATATGCCGATGCCTTCAAGCTCTTCGCGGAAGCGGTTCCTGGCAAATACCGATAGGGGGACTTTAAATTCCTCAAAAGGATAAAGTTTTCTCATCTGGTCATAGATTTGCTGCGCCGCAGTTATATGGCCTGTCTGATAAAACATAAAGACGGCGTTTTTCAGCATATTACGGTGTCCATCCTGGAGTGATTTATAGGAACCATCATCAACAGGACTTTTGTATTTTTCAAGGACAGCCATCATGGCATCGTTGTATGATTTAAACATTCTCAAATCCGGTCGCAGATATATCACCTTTTCTGTTCGCTGCTCTATTTGCAGCGAGTTATCTTCCGGCGTTTCAATTGGTACATCATATAAAAATATCTTTCCGTAACGGAAGAGATCCGCAAGGCTATGCGAGACAATGCGGTCGGTATTCGTCTCGGTCATAGAGATTTCTCTGTTTTCGTCTTTTGCAATTTCTTTTAGACCTTTGACGCCCCAGTAAATGGCATGGCTGTCAGGATGCCGCCAATCCAGGGGCAAATGCTTATTTGGGTCGCTAAAATCAACAGGACCATAAGTCTTATTCAACTGCTGCATCAAAACCGGATCGAGCTTTAAAGTATTGCGCAGGTAGTAGGCCCTGGCAAAAATATCAAACTTTTCAAGGGCTGTAGTTCCTCTGAAGTTATCTATTGTTTCAATTGCCGGGGGTTTAAAGCGTTTGGGATTTTGCCTTAAAGCCAGGTAACTAACCACAAACTTACCGGCATCGGCCTGGGCAAATGCTTCATCAGCAGCCTTCAAGGCCGAGATTAATCCGGCAACATCAGTGTCTTCTACGATTTGCTGCCACTTTGCCGGGGTCTTGGCAAGAGCCTCGAAATATTCATTATCTGCAGGGTCGAGCAGCGGCTCCATAGTCAAGGCCAATTGGACTTTGTAATATTTATGAGCGTCGTCCGATACGCCGCCTATTTTGTGCTGAAAGAATCTTGCAAGCTCGCGATACAGCTCGATACTCCTGGGATTTAATGGAATACCCTGGTCTCGCAGAAGCTCGAAGCCATTTTTGACCCATCGCCATCGCTGGTCCGGCTGGGTGGCAGGTATGGCTACGGAAATATTATAAGCCATATTCCAGGCCTGGAACTCCCAAACCGCTGCGAAGCGAGGCTGTAAAATTGTTATCCATTCGGCAAGCTGCTTAGCGTCGAAGAACTGGCCCTGCTCTTTCAGGTTGTCCGCTCTTATCCATAGCGCATCTACAACCAGGCCGCGAAAAGCCCCCATGGCAACGGTGGCGAACGCCAGCGAAGGCGGGGCATTCTCGAGCGGCTCATTGATTATAAGCTTCATCTTCTGCCGCTGAGAATTTATATAATCTAAGCGCGCACCGGCGATGATAAGCAAAACCACCGCAAGAACAATACAGGTAAACAATACTACGGCATCACGTAAACGCATAAAAAATTGTTCGTTGTTATGAGTTCTGAGTTCATTGAACACTGAGCTATGAACGCTGAACTATGAACTAAACTATAATTTTTGCGATTTCTTTGAAACTGAAGATCAACAGCGCAATGAGCAACATCAATAACGATTTAATACAAACCATAAGGCCGGCTGCTTTTGCCACTAATGTCCAGCTTAGCAGCCTCGCCGGCACCAGAAATTTTGCAGGATTAAATTTATCAAACTCCGGCAGAAGCTGAATGATCGGCTTAACGGTATATGAATAAACACTACTCAGATTTTGACCGAGAAAGTTGAATGATTCGATAACAAAATTGCTGAAAGTAGCGGTAAAAAAAATCACAAGACAAAATAATATCGCCACAGGAAAAGACAGAAAGCTCACCGCCAGTATGCCCAAGCAGGCAAGAAATATCAAACGGAATAAAATCAAAAGCACGGCCCTGACAAAGTTGCCGCTGAAGGTATCCGCTTTATACAACACTTCCAGCCCGTCCTCAAGTGGAAAGATTACAGTTGTGTTGTTTGAGGGGTGGTTTATAAATGCCACACATAGACGTCCGGTAGCCGGTACCACGTTCATCGGGACTTCTATCTCGTGAAAGGTCCGAATCGAGTGTTTATAGACTGCATCATAGATAGGGGTATTGCTCTGCTGGCCATATCGAATATACTGATAGTCTCCCACCACCCATCTGCCGATTATTTGCGAGTCGGCAGGAGTTACCGCAACGTCATATTTGAATCTTATGAACAAGCTTTCGTTCGGATCAAGGCCTTTAATGCCGGTAAATTCCAAAGGCAGCATATAGCCCGGAGCAACAGCACGACTCTGGAGTTTTTTTACACTTGAAAGCTGTGTCATAATTTCATTATATGACATGTTTTCAGGCAGCTGACCGTTTTCTTTAAGCTTTCTATAAATCTCATCGACCTCTTTGCTGACGTCGAGATCAGGCGGGGTCAGGCTGTTCCTTGCAGTATAAAACTCGTTATTGACCGCGGCAAGCTCCGCTTCCGTTGTATCATAAAATCTGGGCATTAAAATTGTAATGCTGAATATTATCACTGAAAAGAGAAAGAGTAATGCTATATCCAGCAGTATAACGCCGAGCAGCTTGCCTAAAAGAAACTGAGAGCGGCGAATAGGCTTGGTAATAATGGTATATATCTGTCTCTGTTTTAGATCACTTGTGATTGAATATACAGAGACTATCACAGTCAACAGACAAAGCAAAATGCCGGTCAGCGAGAGGCCATAGCTTACGAATGTCTGCAGCCTGCCTTTTAAGGTGCCGTCACCACTCATCGAAACGCTCATAAGCGGAAGCAGGATTAGCAGCAGGATTATAAAGGCAGCGGCAATCTTCAGCCGCAGGGACTGCTTAATAGTATTTGCAGCAACAGCCCAGATGCTACGCATCGCCTGAATCTCCCGTCTGTTTGTTTCCTTCCTCTGTTTGTTTTTTATGCTCATTCTGTTCGGATGAGCCGCCTGTTAGCTGATCTAAAATACTTTTTTGGATGTGTTCTTTCTCGGAGGTTTCTGATTTGACCGGCTCATTCTGAATGATTGCTTTAGTCTGAATTGGTTCTGCAGATTCAGTTAGTTTGCTTAATAATCCGGTATCATGTACGGATTCAGCAGGTTCGGTGGGGACAACCTGTTTGGTTGTGGCGGTTTCCGCCGGAGTCTCTTTTGAAACGGCTGCTGAGACGAGCTTATCGAGAACACTTTCTTTGGAAGGAGCCGATACGAGGAAATCGCCTATTTGGGTTGTGCTTACAGCGCCGCTTGTAGGCTGTGCCTGCTCCTGGGCGCTGGTGACCGTTTTAATGAAAAATGATTCGAGTTTTTCCATCGGCGAGCTGACTTCACATTGGGCATGTTCTTCCTGTAATATCTGTTTAATTCTCTCAACGGCTGCGTCGCTTAAAGTGCTCGTTGTGATCTGCTTTTTATCTGATTGCAGCAGAAGGTCCTTGACCTTTCCTTCAGCCTGAATTTTGCCGCCGTATAGAATAGCGATCCTGTCGCAAACGTCCTCAACGTCTGCAAGCAAATGGCTGCATAGCAAAATGGTTTTCCCGCGTTCAGCAAGCTTCAGGATTAAATCTTTTATTTGCCTGGTTCCAATTGGGTCGAGTCCCGTCGTTGGCTCATCCAGTATTAAAAGCTCAGGATCATTTATCAAAGCGCCGGCAAGCCCGATTCTGCGTGCCATACCTTTAGAGAATGTCCCCACGGGCCTGTTTGCGACGGCCTTTAGCCCGACCATATCGAGAAGCGATTCTATACGCATCTTTCTCGTTTTTGCGGGCAGACGAAAAAGTCTTCCGTAGAAATCCAGTGTTTCGCGGGCGGTTAGATACCTGTACAAATAGGATTCTTCCGGCATAAAACCGATTTTTGCATTGATCTTTGGATCGGTACCATCTCCTCCAAGAATAAGAGCCTTTCCTTTTGTCGGATGAAGCAAGCCCAATAATAGTTTTAACGTGGTTGTTTTGCCTGAGCCGTTTGGGCCTAACAGGCCGAATATCTCATTGTGCCGAATGTGCAGATTCAGGTCGTCAACGGCAATAACTTTGTCCCGCCCCCACCAATCGGAAAAAATCTTGGTCAAAGAGATTGTTTCAACGGCATATTCCATAAGCAAATCAAAAATCAAAACGCTCTGTAGAAAACAATGTGTTATTGTCATTTTGAGTGAACCGAAGGTAAGTCGAGAAATCTGCTATTAGTAGATTTCTCCACTTCGCCCCCGTTCTGTCTTCGACAGAAGACACGGGGGCTCCGGTCGAAATGACGATGAGTCTTTTCTACAAAGCAAAATAAAATTGTAAAAATAAGTAAGTTATTACCTCTTAGGGGGCAATTACAAAAATTTATTTTTGATTTTGATATTTACCCCGTTAGAAATCCTTATTCTATCGGTTACGAATTATCCAATCGTTCAGGGATTTCTCACGGGGTTTACTTTCTTTGTGATTCGTAGTGTTGCTCTTCTCCGTACCGGACAAGCCGAGCGCTATTGAAAACAACAACCAGAGTGCCGACAAAATGCAGCACTGCTGCATAAACCGCCGACAGCCATGCTGCCGACGCTGCTGCGACGCCAAGAATGATAAACATAATTCCAAAAGAGAGGTTTTGAGTGATGACGGCCCTTGTTTTTCGTGAAAGCATTACGAGGAAAGGCAGACGTTTCAAGTCATCACTCATTAGGGCAATTGAGGCGGAATTTATAGCCACGTCGCTGCCGGCGGCACCCATGGCAATCCCCAGGTCACCCGCTGCCAACGCCGGCGCATCATTTATGCCATCACCGACAACGGCGACGGTGTGTCCGTCACTTTTGATCTGCTCAACAATTGCAAGCTTGTCGGTAGGCAGGCAATGAGCCTTTACGTCCGTACAGCCTAATTCCGCAGCGACACGATTGGCAACCTCATCTCTGTCGCCGGTGAGCATAATCAGACGTTTTATGCCAATATCAATAAGCTCCTTCACTGCTTGTCTGGCTTCCGGGCGGGTCTTATCCTGCAGGCCGATCCAGCCTATGCACCTGCCGTCCTTGGCGACATAAAGTGTGCTAAAGCCCTGCTCTTCGGCAAGGCCGGGATCGGAGACAGCAGTTATATCTATATTGTTTTCTTTCAGGAACATTTCTCTGCCGACAAAGACCTTTGCTGAATTGACAAGAGCAGTTACGCCTTTGCCGGGTATTTCCTGGAAATTTTCGGTTATCGCCAGCGCGAGGTTCGCTTCTTTTGCGACGTCCGTCAGCGCTCTCGCGGCCGGGTGCTTGCTCATCTGCTCCGCTGAAGCAGCAGCCTTTAGCAGCTCCGCAGGCTCGACATTTTCGGCGGGAGTCAGTTTCGTTACATACAGCCGACCGGTTGTAAGTGTGCCGGTTTTATCAAAAACAATTGCAGTGATTTTACCTGCGATTTCGAGGTCAGCTACGTTCTTTATCAGAATGCCAAGACGAGCGGAAGCCGAAATCGCTGCCACCATTGCTGTTGGGGTAGCCAAAATCAACGCACATGGGCACGAGATCACAAGTATAGTAATGGCCCTGTTGATATCTTTTGTAAAGAACCAAACTATGCCCGCTATCATTAAGACAGTCGGCGTATACCACCTGACGTATCGGTCAATTATTCGCATAATCGGCATCTTGGTTTGCTCAGCCTGTATAATTAACGATTGCACTTTGCCGAGGGTGGTGTCTTTGCCGGCTTTGGTTACAGTGATGTCTAATACGCCGGTAAGGTTGTTTGTGCCGGCAAATACCTGCATTCCGGGCACTTTATCGACAGGCAAAGATTCACCTGTTATAGTGGCTTCATTAACGGAGCTAAATCCTTTTCTAACCTCGCCATCGGCTGGTATATTGTCGCCCGGCCGGACACGAATATAATCACCGGACCTCAAGCTGCTGACCTTCACTTCTGTCTCACTGCCACTGCTATTAATAAGGTTTGCTTTTGTAGGTGTCAGTTTTATCAGCGATTCGATCGAGGCGCGAGCACCAAGCGCGGTGCGGGTCTCAATAAGCTCACTAATTAACATAAAAAATGCCACAATACCGGCGGTAGCATAATTTTGCGTGACAAAGGCGGCTATTATCGCCAGGGCCACTAACACATCCATATGAGCTTCTTTTCTTATGAGGCATTTTATGGCGTGCAGAACAATTGGTGCACCAAGCAGTACAGCCCCTGCCATGGCCAGAATTTCGGTATTGAAGTGATAGCGGCCATAAATAAATCTGGCTATTCCGCTGCTTATCAGAAGCATCCCACCGGCAAGTGTCCCCAGCAGGGCTATGCTTACGCGAATCTGCTTGCCGTGTGTGTGCTCTGCAGTGATATCCTCTTTAAAATGTAAATGTTCGTGAGCCATAATAACTTTGTTTATAGTTCATAGTTCATAGTTCATTGTTCATAGATTTTCGATGAACTCTTAACTACGAGCTCAAAACTCATAACTTTATAATATGCTACTTCTCAGATTTTGGTTTTAGGGTCGGGTCCCTATTCAAATAGACTCTAATTTCTGTGCCTCCCTGACCTTCGGTAGGTTGAATAATGAATTTCTCATCTGCATTATTGAGCACCTGCTCTAAAGCAGCCACGTAGATTTCTCTTGTAATAATCTCCGGTCGTTTACGGAACTCCGGCAGTATTGTATGCAGATACTCAGCATTGGCCCGGGCAGATTCCACAACTTTGGTTCGATAGGCTCGTGCCATTGCAATTTTTTCCTGCCCGGCGCCTGATAATTGAGACCATAAATACTCTTTTTGCTGACCGCTAACAGTCTCATCATGCAAAGATGCATAAATCTGCTCCGCCATGGGACCGGCAGCTTGATTAAGGGTATTATCATAATAGCTTCTGGCCTGGCTTATGGCTGTTTGACTTTCCTGACTGGCCGTAATA
The DNA here is from genome assembly GCA_964601355.1 of uncultured Pirellulales bacterium. GTDB lineage: Bacteria > Planctomycetota > Phycisphaerae > Sedimentisphaerales > Anaerobacaceae > CAZRNB01. Next base: position 28,701 of record CAZRNB010000010.1, on the reverse strand, counting down.
GAGGCCTGGAATGCCTCGTCAACCTGGCGAGGCCACATTTTATCTGTTAGCTGCATTGATACGATTTGTATGCCGCTTTCTATTTTGTCGAGCTGTTCCTGCAGAAGTTTTGTCACGTGCTGTGTCACTCGTGCAACCTGCTCGAACATAACGTCATCAACGGCATAATTGATCATAGCAGTCACGACGGCATCAGCAACCATATTTTCCAATAATGGTGTTACCTCTTTAGATATAACATCAGCATAATTTTGTCCAGCCGCTATGTTCTCCAAATTTATATAAACATTTTGGAAGAAACGCTCCGGGTCATCGATTTTGTAGGTTAGCTGCCACTTACAGTGGATGATGTTGTAATCACTTGCAGTCAGGCCCGTAATCACATGGTCTTGCTTCTCACTTCTGATGATACAATATCCATCTTTTACAGGGTCTAATTTTTCTGATATACGGGTTTTTGCTCTTTGCCCTTCGCTAAGCAGTTCAGATGCAGTCAGGTAATACCAAAACGAATTGATTGGTAAATTGACTTTTTTCTGTACGGGAATTTTTACAATTTCCTCTATTGGGTAAGGGAAAACCCAATGCAGGCCGGGGCCGAGAAGCCTTTCTTCGCCCACGCCGAGAATCTTTCCAAACCTCAAGACAAGCGCCTGCTCATCCGAACCGACCGTTCTAAATCCCGATGCCAGGAATATGATAATCAGCACAATCATTATCACTTTCAGAATGGCAAAGCTGATTCTCAAAGCCTCAGACAGAGACTTGCCCGCAGCGTCGAGCTCGAATGAAGACTGAGCCGATGTCGATTGCGCCGTCAGGCTTTTGTTATTTTCCTTATTCTTGTTTGCCATAATAATATCTATTTCGACTCGGAATAGCTTGATTCTCCTGGTTCGTTAGGCTCACGGAGTTTAATATCGGGTATTTTATTTAAAAGCTTAAAAGGCTCCGCATCAGCGGGTATCACGATGGTCGTCCTTTCTTTCAATGTCTGTTTCAAAGCCTCGATGTTCCGCAGGAATATTGCCAGCTCAGGCTCTTCTTCCAACATTTTGTAATATTTTGCGGCTTCAGCGTCCCCCGTCGCCATTATAGCTTTTGCTCTTGCTTCAGCAGCAGCTAATAGCTCCGTCTTTATTGAATCAGCATCTGTCTTGATCTTGGTGGCCTCGGCGTTACCTTCTGCGATTGTCCTCTCGGTCCTGCGGTTTCTTTCTGCCTTCATTCGGTCAAAAACCTTTTTGCTGACGTCCTCACTGACTTTGAGCTGTTTTATACCCAGGGTTTTAATTTCAATGCCATATTTCGCACCTGCAACGGTCTGTTGCAGCTCTTTAAGCATTTCTTCTTCAATGTTTGGAAATTTAATTTGGGCAGGGTCACTATTTACAAACTCACCAAATGCGTGTCGGCCAATTATTCTGTTTTGTGTGTCGTTAATGTGGCTGAGCAATTTGCGTTGCGCCTCTCTGATACTACCATGCTCATTGGCATTGAAAAATGCCAGCGGTTCGGATATCCTCCATACTATGTAAGTATTTACGATAATCGGTACCGCGCCTTTAGTGGTAGTCTCGCCAAGGTCGGCTTCAAAAACTCTCATCCGGGAGTCAAATTTATAGATTTGCTGGATGGGTGCCGGCCATTTGAAATACCAGCCCGGCTTCTTTATTTCGTCCTGGTCGGCAGCTTTGCCGAATGTTGCCACCAGAGCTGTCTCTATTTCTCTGACCTGGAACGTAATAAGATAAATACACAAAACGGCCAGTATTAATACAATAAAGATAGTAATAGCTATATTTTTCATTTCTTGCTGCTCTCCTCAAGGCCTCCCAGCTCATACAAACCTGGGGTTAGTTTTTCCTGTAAATCTATAATAAAGACCTGCCTATCATTTGGGTCGGCGATAAAAATAAACTTTCGTATTTTTTCGAGGCCTTGTTCAAAGACCATCAATCTTTGCTCACGTTTGTATATGTCCCTCGCAGCTCTAAATGCCTTGAGCTGGCTGGCAAAGCGCTGGCCGGTAGCACGAGCAAGTATTGATTTCTCAAAGGCATAGCTTTGTGCAGCTCTTAAAGTGGAAAAGATATCACCCTTGGCTTTTGCAAAAGCAAGGCCCAGCTCGTTATCAAGGGTCTTTATTGCGTCGGTGTCGTTATTATCCTTGGCATGCTGATATTGGCGAGCAAGTGAATAAAGCCTGTCGGCTTGTTCGACTGAGCCTGCGAGATTGCTCAACTTCTTATTTCGGTCTGCATACGCATTTAAAATAAGTGCCTGTTCCTCTTGTACTGCACCGACAACTTTCTGATAATCCGGTGCTACTTCGGGTGGGGGATGGATGCCCTGCATACCCACAAAAACTATCTCAATGCCCAGATGCTCTCTATCGGCAGCAGCCTGAATCTCCTTGGTCAAAATCTCCTTGGCCCTGGTTCTGCCTGCTCCAAGCAGGCTCTGTTCCAAATCCTTTTCTGTATCGACCTCGATCTTATTACTGCCGGCAAATTTCGTGAGCTCGCGATAACATATTGATTCAAGCACCTTTTCAGGCTCATCGTGATTATAGACAAAAGAATACAGGTCTTTAATCCTATATTGAACCGGCACAGCCGCCATAACTAAACTTACCGGCACAGCCTCGGTGGAAACAGTTCCTGTTTGTTCGCTGGCCATCATAAGCTGGTATTCTTTCTCATAGTGACTCCGACCCCACAGCAATGGTCCATAACCGACTTTCTCTGCCTTCGGGTCCTCTTTGGGGACGAAACCAATGCTGATTTCTGAAATCTTTTTAGTAGGATATTTATAGGCAATATCTATTGGCCAGGGCCATTTGAAAGATAATCCGGGCCCGATATGCCTAATTTGTCCGGCACGGTCAAATGGATTGCCGAAATTCTCTACAATCGCCTCTTCATTGGGGGCTATCACAACGATACAGCTTAATAGATATAACGTAATGGCAGAAAATAAAACCAGTGGTATTATTGCCTTCTCCAGGAGCTTATAAAACCATGTTTGAGAAACCTGAAATCCAAACTGGTAATCTATGGCGCCAGCGGCTGTACGGAATATTTCGCCCGGCTCATTTATAAGGCCCAGAAGTCTGCTGTCAAAGGCTGCCCTGTCGTATTGGTCTTTCAACCGGGGGCGATATATATCTAAAATAAAGTTAAGGGCGGTTTCTACACCAAGAATGATAAGCATGCCTGGAATAATAAACTTGATTACAACCACAACGATAAAAATATTAAATTGAGCCAGCGCCAGCCCCACCGCCAGAGCAAAGCACAAAACTGCTCCCCCCAGCATGTTACTGCTGCCGGCCCGTAATGGTTTCCACTGCTGCTGAGCCGACATGCCGGTTGCATAACGGGAGATAAGAAAGCCGGCAAATGCGATAGCCGTCATAAAAATAGCACAAAGCAACGGCTGATTAAGCTCAGCTTCAACCTTGCTTTGGGCAGATTTTAACAGGAAGATTCCTATTGCTATTTGATAAACGGCGATAGCCGCTGCAAATATGGGTATGAACCACTTCTCAAGTATCCTGAGCCGGTGTTGAGCTACGGCAAACAAATCGGCTCGCTCGCGCTTGGCCTGGAATATTGCAGATGACTTTTCGTCTCTGGCTAACTGGCCCATATCGAGCTTTTCCTGCTCAGCCAGGGCACGTTGATGAAATTGGATGACAAGAACGAGCCAAATCAAAGCGCCGGAGAGAATCAGCCAGCTAAGATTATAAATAGCCGCGAAGCCGCTCCATCGGCCTAATAAAAGAGCAATACCAAAAAAGACAACGCTCAAAATTAACGACAGCAGAGCTATGTATTCGGCGCGTTTTGATGATATTGTCATATTATGTCCAGGTTTTATGCTGCGAACAAAAAAACCGCAAACACAGTATCTATATCAACATATAATGTAATTAAATCCTTTACAATATTGAAGTCAGATAATATAAACGACAAAGGCAGCCAGGTATAGAGACAATTGCAAAAAAATTGAGTGTAAATACAAAGTGATTATGCATACATTATTTACGATAGCTAAAAATACCTTTACTGAAACATTAAGACAGCCTGTTTATGCCGTCATCATTACTACCGCCCTGCTTCTATTCTTTTTAAGCCCATCGATAACGATGTACACAATGAGCGATGACAACAAACTCTTGCGAGAGATAGGTCTATCTACGCTCTTTCTAACCAGCTTGTTCATAGCAATTTTTTCAGCCGCCGGAGCCATCGCGGAGGAAATGGAAAACAAAACTATAACTACGGTTCTGAGTAAGCCCGTCAGCCGTTCCGTTTTTATTTTGGCAAAGTTTCTAGGCGTGGTAGCAGCGATATTTCTGGCACACTACATTTGTACAATTGCCCTGCTGATGGCCATCAGACATGGCGTTCTCGAATCAGCCAGCGACACTCACGACTGGACGGTCATAATCGCAGCAGCAGGTAGTGTTGTGCTAACATTGCTGCTAAGCGCCTTTTTTAACTATAGTTATGACTGGAAATTTTCTTCCACAGCCATAGTGTTAGGCGGCTTATTCGCTACTTTATCAGTAGTTTTCCTCGCCTTTATCGATCGGGCTTGGCAGTTCAGGCCCTATAATAACGGCATAAATTCTTTGGATATATACGGCTCATTATTGCTGATGCTGGCCGCAATTGTAATCGCTGCTTTAGCACTTGCATTTTCCGCCAGGTGTAACATTGTTTTGACGCTCACCGGCTGTGTCGGGATTTTTTTGCTTGGTCTTATAAGTGATTATGTGTTCGGCAGATTTTCTCAGACGCATTTGTGGGCAAAGATCGGCCGATTTTTAGTGCCGAATCTGCAGGTTTTCTGGATAAGCGACGCTATTTATGAAGGCAGTACCGTACCGCTGAAATATATTATAATAAGCGCTTCTTACGCCTTGTGCTATACGGCAGCCATACTTGCATTAGCAATCGCCCTGTTCCAGAGACGACAAGTAGGATAATTCGTCTTGCGTATTGCGTATATCGTATTGCGTCCAAATTTTTACGAGATACGCTTCACGCTTCACGAGCGACGATTTTTATTACTGCTATTTCATCGCAGTTTTGCTGTTTGGAGCACTTTGCGCAATCTCTCCAGACCTTCATTGGCAGTGAATCCATCTCGACTATTTTGAAGCCTGTCTTCTCAAGGAATTGTGGCGCCAATGTCAGAGCAAAAACCCGCGGCACGCCAAGCATGCCGGCCTGCTGGAGAGCTGCCGTAACCAGCATTGTGCCGATGCCTTTGCCGGTATGGTCTTTATCGACCGCCAGCGATTTTATCTCCGCCAGGTCCGACCAGACAACCACTAACGCACAGCATCCGACCACCCTGCCATCAAGCTCAGCGACTGTGAACGTCTGAAGGTTTTCATAAATGTCAGCCAGCGAGCGAAACAGCATCTTATCTCGCTCTGCGTAATAATTTATCAAAGAGGAAATATCTTTGGCATCCGATATTCTGGCATCGCGTATATTCATAATGAAAATTATAGCCAACCGGACACAAAGACACAAAGAAAAATAATAAGGATAAAGACAGACGGCTGGGAAACACGAAGCACGAAATCTGTATTTCGTTTGACGGTTACGCTGCTCGTTTCGTCAAACGTTTAACGTTATACGCAACCGTGACGAGATGCGCAACCGAAACCGTTTAAAGGGTATTTGTATTTTTTTTGGATTCCGAGTTTAGGGTTTCGGATTTTATCGCAGAGGGCGCTGATTTCGGTTAACTCAAAACTCAAAACTAAGAACTCAAAACTCCGATGTCCCTTCACTCCGTTCCCACCACGGTTGCTCCCCACCAGACCGCTGGTCCCCCATGACAAGCCGTATGGGCCAAGGCCCATCATATACAGTGACCAAGGGGCAATGCCCATTGGAACCCCATGGGGTAAAAGGGTAGAGCACAAAGTGTAATCAGTCCAGGGGGCCAACTCAACGGCACACCCGAAACCCGTAGTAATAGCTGCGGGTGTATGGATAGTACCAGTAGCGGTAGTCCACCCGGCAGTTGTTGCTGTCGCTATTCCAGGAACCGCCACGCAGAACGCGATGCGTGCCGGCAGTAGGCCCCGTCGGTTCGCTTGTAGGGCTCCAACTGTAGTAGTCCGAACTGAACCAGTCCTGACACCACTCCCACACATTGCCGCTCATGTCACACAGACCATACGCCCCCTGAGAGCCATAGTACGCCACCGGAGACGTCCAAGGACGAATGCTCAGGTTCAAGGGATTGCAGTAGCCATTGGAGCTGTGGTAGTTCGCCTTGCTGCAATCAATGCTATTGCTACCCCAGGGATACTGGTAGTATGGATCGTGATACCCTCCCCGGGCCGCATATTCCCACTGGGCCTCTGTAGGTAGACGGCACTGGTAATACTCACAGAATGCCTTGGCCCCATACCAGCTCACCATTACCACTGGGTAGTCAGACATGCCCTTGCCTTCCTGGGTGAGGACCGTGAACTGGCCTTGGTTGTACTCGATCTGGCTGTATGAACTAGAGCTGTAGGTATCGCAGTATGGCTGCGTTAGAGCTGTGTCCACGGAGGCATACACCACGCCACTGACGACCTGGATCAGCCCACCAGCCATAGCCCCATTGAGGTATGCGGCGTACTGGGCGTTAGTGGTCTCACACCTGCTCATCCGGAAACCATCCAGCGTGACCGTGTGCACGGGTCTGTCATACAATCTCCCTGTGCCATCATGGTCTCCCATCTCGAACGTACCGGCCGGGATATCCACAAACACCATGCCTGCCGGGCCTTCAGGGGTCTGGGGTTCATTCGGCTCCCACCAGAGTCGCGGATAGTCCTTGCCTTCGAGAATCCACCAGATGTCCTCCGTGCCGTTGGCCGTCTCGTCCACGAAGTCCCAGTCAGCGTCGATGAAGGTGCTGGTCATTTGCATCTCGGACGTCATCTTACCCATACCCCCGGGGCTGGCAGTCAAGCCAGAAGTTTCGACATCCCAGAAACAGTCGGTGATAGTGCCAGAATTTTCTCCTACCAGCCCGCCGACATATGAATCGCTGCTGACCGCACCTGTGCTGTAGCTGTTCGAAACAATGCTTTCGCCGCGGTTCCATCCCACCAGCCCGCCAACCCACCCGTCGCCGCTTACCGCTCCGGTACTGTAGCACAGAGCCACAACACCACCGAAGTTGTCTCCCACCAGCCCGCCGACATACAACCTACTCCCGCTGACCGCACCGGTGCTATAGCAGGCGTTCACATGGCCCAGGTTCAATCCTACTAGTCCGCCGATATTTGAACCGCCACTGACTGTACCGGAGCTATAACACTGGATCACCCGACCATAATAGTTGTACCCCACCAGCCCGCCGACATTTCCTTTTCCGCTGACTGCACCGGTGCTATAACAGTGGGTCACAGCACCGCGGCCATCTCCCACCAACGCCCCGACACAGTCGCCTGGGCCGGTTACGTTGCAGTCCACTATCCCCAGGTCTATGGCCTCGGCTCCAGATGCCAATTGACCAAATAAGCCGACATAAGTCTCACCCTGAATCGTCAGATGCGAGATCGTGTGGCCATTGCCATCAAGGACTCCGGTGAAAGAAGTTCCCTGGAAATACCACTCTGATGGTATAGTATCCGGGGCAATCACTGCCTTGTCGAAGACCTTGCGGCCAGGGAGGTTGGGGTCCAGGTCAATGTCGGCGGTCAAGATGAAGTGCTTGTCATAATCTTCGGGACTATCGCCCAGCAAGATCAGGTCGTCGGCCGTAGCGATCTGGTACGAGTCATTCGGCTCTCCGCTACCGCCGCCGTATTTAGCCTCAGCCGGTCGGCCTGCCCCCGCGTCTCCCGACGCGAGTCGGGGCGGCGGGCTGAATAAAAAGATGGAAAGCAATACAAATAGGAGCCTATAGCTTTTGCTTGAATTAGACATTTTTTGTCCTCCTTAAAAAGATGAGCTTAGTAATTTATGCTTATTAATGTGATTATACTATTTTATCAGAACTACAGGCAAGGTTTTTTGTGGTATATTAAATTGGATGATTTGGATTTTTTGTTTTCTTATGCCTTTTTGTGACTAATTTTAGCCTTTACTTTCTCTGTGGCCTCTGTGGCAAAAAAGAAAAGATGGATTCCCGCTTGCGGGTCTGTTGCCAAACTACCCTGGGCGCTCTTGAGATTGCCACGGCCTGCAAAGCAGGCCTCGCAATGACATTTAAATCGAGCCTCTCGTCATTGCGAGGAACGAAGCGACGAAGCAATCTCCTGTTTGGCAACAAGCCCTTGCGCGGGAATGACATAAAAAGCGAAAAAAGGCTGGAAAAACAATTGCAAAATCAGCGTTTAGCGTTTAGCGTATAACAACATACGTCCAACCCGCCGTGAAACGACGGGCTAAATACTACTAACTATGAACTACGAACTATAAACTAATTTATGCGATTTATACTTATTGACAAAGTAATTTCGTTAGAGCCAGGCAAGACAATCAAAACGGTCAAGAACGTTTCTTTGGCTGAGGAATATTTGGCGGACCACTTTCCAACCTTTCCGGTACTGCCCGGCGTGCTGATGCTGCAAGGGCTGGTAGAATCGGCATCCTGGCTGGTACGCCAGACGGAAAA
>CAZRNB010000010.1:0-19949 GCA_964601355.1 uncultured Pirellulales bacterium | reverse complement strand
TGATGCTGCAAGGGCTGGTAGAATCGGCATCCTGGCTGGTACGCCAGACGGAAAACTTTGCCCACAGTATGGTATTGCTCGAACATGCTAAAAATGTAAAATATAAAAGTTTTTTGACGCCGGGAGCACAGATAGAATATACTATTGAGGCAAAAACCATCGAAGAAAACGTAAGCTCTTTCGAGGGCTTCGGTATATCCGGTGACGAACGTATTGTTGAAGCTAAATTCGGATTAAGGCATTTTAATCTGTCTGCACTGGATGCAAAGATGGCAATTGTTGACGCAAATATAATAGAAAATATGAAACAGCGGTGGAAACTATTGAGCATATAAAAATGAAAAGTGCCTAAAGTGAACTAAAATGCCTAAAGTGAGCTAAAGTTAAAAATGACTCCAAACTTTAGGCACTCCAAATTTTAGGTCACTTTAGATTACACAGGAGGTAAAAAAGTATGGCAATGGATCGGGAGCAGATTTTCAAGGAGGTTCAGCAGGTTCTTGTTGATGCGCTCGGAGTTGACGACGATGAAGTAACTTCTGAATCAACCCTTACGGGAGATTTGGGCGCAGAAAGCATCGACTTCCTGGACATAGTCTTTCGATTGGAAAAGGCATTTGGGATAAAGATCCCGCGGGAGGAGCTGTTCCCGGCTGAAAGCCTTATGAATAATCCCGAGTTAGTCAGCAAAGGCAAATTCACCGAAAAAGGATTAGCTGAATTGCGAGCTAAAATACCACATACCGACATATCGACATTTAAAAACAATCCCGACGTCAACAAGCTTGGTGACTTGTTCACTGTAGGAGCGATTGTAAAATATGTTGAAACTAAGCTGAACACAGCACATAGTAATTGCTAACTGGAAACTGGTAATGCGAAGCATGGCTTACGCCAATAGTAATTGCCAATTTCCAATTACCGATCTCCAATTACCAATCACCAAAACAGAATATGCGCTGGATTTGGATAGATAAATTTATTGAGTTTCACAGCGGCAAAAACGCCGTAGCCATTAAGAATGTCACTCTTGCCGAGGAGCATTTGCATGACCATTTCCCCGGCTTTCCCGTAATGCCTGAGACTTTGATGATTGAGGCGATGGCTCAAACTGCGGGAATCCTGGTCGGCGAGGCAAAAAACTTTAAGGAAAAAGTTATTCTGGCCAAGATTAAAAAAGCGGTCTTTTTCGACTATGTAAAACCCGGCGATACAATAAAATTACAAGCCGAAATTGAATCTATTACTCCCGAAGCAGCCAGCACAGCCGGCAGGATAAGCTGTTCAGAAAAATTGATTGCAGAGATAGACCTGATGTTTAGCCATATAGACCAGAATCTCGCAGGCAAAAAATTTCCGCAGGAGAACTTCGTATTTACCGGCACATTCGAGTCGCTGCTGAGGGACGTGCTTATCAATGATGCCGGCTCAATCAATGCGGAGGCCAGGCACGGATGAACCCCGCACGAGTAGTAATAACCGGCTTTGGCGCGATAAGCCCGCTTGGACTGACAGCTAACGATACGTGGGCCGGTTTATGTGCCGGCAGGTGCGGGATAAGTAAAATTACATCATTCGACCCTGCGGGTTTTGCCTGTCAAATAGCCGGTCGGGTGCCGGATTATAGGATACAGGATTACGTACCGAAAAATTATCGCAAAGCCGCCAAGCTGATGTGTCGCGACATTGAGCTGGCGGTTATAGCAGCCAACGAGGCAATTGTCCACAGCAGCCTTGTTACAAAGGGCACCGACCCGGAAAATGTTAATATCAATCCTGAGCGTTTTGCAATCAATATCGGCGCCGGCTTTATAAGCTGTGACCTTGTGGAGCTTGCTCCTGCGGCGGCGGCAAGTGTTACTGGTGGTGAATTTGACATCCAAAAATGGGGGAGTCACGGCATTGAGCTTGTGCCGCCGTTATGGTTGTTAAAATATCTGCCGAATATGCTTGCCTGTCACATCAGCATCATTCACGACATCCAGGGGCCGAGCAACTCTATAACGTGCGGCGAGGCAGGAGCAGCCATTGCGATCATTGAGGCGGCCCAGGTTATACAACGCGGCGGTAGTGACATTGCTTTGGCCGGCGGAGCGGAAACAAAAGCTAACCCGATGAATGTCACCCGCCAGTGTCTTTTAAAAAGAGCTACAACCGAAAATAACCATGACCCGGTTTCTGCCTGCAGACCTTTTGACGCCGACGCAAGAGGTTCTGTTTTCGGCGAAGGCTCCGGCATAGTCATATTGGAAAATCTGGATAATGCCGAAAAACGAGACGCCAAAATCTATGCGGAATTCGTCGGCGCCGGCCAAAGCAATAGTATCAATCCGGCTTATGAGCACCTCGAACCTGATGGTAAAGGTATTCAAATAGCAATTGAAAAGGCATTAGCAGAGGCACAAATTGAGCCTGAGCAGTTAGACCTGATTATCCCGCACGGGACTGGAATACCACAGGATGATTTGGCTGAGTCGAAAGCAATTGAAATTGCTTTGGGCAAAGCAGGCACAAAAGTGGCAGTATGGCCGACCAAAAGTATGCTGAGCAATACAGGGGCCGCGTGTGGTGCTCTTGATGCTGTCGCAGCAATTTTTGCCATCAATGAAGGGAAGATACCTGCTGCCAGGAACTTTGACAGAAAAACTATCGGCTGCAATTTGAACATCGTAAAAGAGCCAATAAAAAAGGAAATTCGTTACGCATTATGCTGCAGTTATACATTCGGCGGACAAACAACAGCTATTGTACTAAAGAATCCGAATTGAATATCGAACAAGGAATTATGAAAAAATAAAAATTGTAGGGTGGGGCTTGCCCCACCATGAATTTGTTGGTGGGCTAAAGCCCACCCTAACGAGATCGATTGAATGGCTGAGCGAGTCGTAATAACCGGTTTGGGCATTGTCTGTCCCCTGGGACACGATGTGGAAAGTGTCTGGAAAGCAATGTTAGCAGGTAAAAGCGGAGTTGCCAAAACAACAATCTTCGATGCTTCAACGTTTCCTTCGACATTTGATGCCGAAGTCAAAAATTATGACCTTAGCAAGTGTACAAAGAATCCTGCGATACACAAACACAGCAATCGAGGCTCCGGTTTTGTTGTTGGTGCAACGATTCAGGCCTGCCGACAGGCACAGATTGATGTTGAGGCCGATAAGCCAGCCGATGGTATAGACCGCAGAAGATTAGGCATTTACCTCGGTGCCGGCGAAGGCTCGGTGGACAATGACGCATTTTTTACCGCATTAGCTCGGGCATGGGACACGACCAAAAATCAAATGGACTGGATAAAGTGGGCGGAGACGGCCTTTGGCATGATGGATTCTATGCGAGAGCTTGAGCAGGAACCCAATATGCCGGCTGCTCATATCGCAATGCTAACGGCGGCGCGTGGGCCGACAAGAAGCTGTCTTACTGCCTGTGCAGCCAGCACGCAGGCTGTCGGCGAAGCAGCAATGCTTATCCGCAGAGGGGATGCAGACGTAATGATTGCCGGCGGTGCACATTCGATGATACATCCTTTAGGCGTTACCGGCTTTAGCCGTCTTACCGCACTATCGAGAAGAAATGATAGTCCGCAGACGGCTTCAAGGCCGTTCTCAGCCGGCAGAGACGGCTTTGTTATCGGTGAGGGTGCTGCTGTTCTAATCCTCGAATCACTAAGCTCAGCGACAAAAAGAGGAGTGAAAATCTTGGCAGAGGTCATCGGCTATGGCAACAGCTCCGACTCCTTCCGTATTACCGATATGCACGAGGAGGCCAGAGGGCCAATCCAGGCAATGAACGCTGCTTTAGCCGATGCCGGTATCAGCTACAAAGACGTGGACTACATAAGCACGCACGGCACGAGCACGATGGAAAACGATTCAATCGAGACAATGGCTATCAAAGCGGTCTTCAAGGAAAAAGCAAAAGCTGTCCTTGTCAGCAGTGTCAAGAGCATGTTTGGCCATTTAATTGGTGCAGCCGGTGCCGCTGAATTGATAACGTGCGTCCTGGCGATAAGGGACAATATTGTTCCGCCGACTATAAATCTCGATGAGCCTGATCCCGCACTTGATTTGGATTATGTGCCGAATAAACCTCGCAAGCATCAGGTTAATATAGCAATGAAGGAGTCTTTCGGCTTTGGCGGACAGAATAACGTTGTAATTATAAAAAGATATCAATAAACTGAAAATGGATACCAGGATAACAGGGAATCAGGATGCAGGAGATCAGGAAAACAGGATACCAGGAAAAAGCTGTAGCAGGTTTTGAAACACTATGGGTATGGCAAAAAGCCAATAAATTTATGCAGGAAATTCACAAATTTTGTAAGACCTTGCCCAGAGAGGAAAGGTTTAGATTGAGAGATCAAATTGAACGTTGCTCTTCATCAGTATGTGATAATATCGCAGAAGGTTACACAGCCTATTATTATAATGAAAAAATAAAAGGCTTCCATATAGCGAGAAAAGAAGCTGGGGAGACACAAAATCATATACGAAAATTAGAAGGCAAAGGTTATTTGAATCCTGAACAATCGCAAGCTTGGGTCGAAGAATACGAAGAAATTATTCGAGGCATTAATGGCTATATTCGATATATCAGAAAAAAGAAAGGTGCTAAAAGATAAGGTTTAACCTGATTTCCTGATACCCTGATACCCACTACCTGATAACCTGATAAACTGATATCCGAATTAAGGACAACAACGATGATTGATATTAAGCAAATACGCGAGAACCCGCAGAAGTTCAAAGACGCTTGTGAAAACAAAAAATTTCCGGCGGTTATTGATAAGCTGCTCGAAACAGATTCTATACTGTCACAGTCTAAGAAAAAGCTCCAGGACATTTCCACGGAGAAAAACCGTCTTGGCAAGTCGATTTCGAGGCTGACCGGCAACGAAAAACAATCCATCTTGGCGGAGCTGTCTAAATTAAAAAATGAAGATGCCCGTTTGCAGGAACAAATCGACAAGCTCCAGCCCGAATTTGACGCACTAATGCTCCAGGTGGCGCAGCCTGCGGATGAAGGTGTGCCGGTCGGCAAGGACGATACGGAAAACGTTGAGATAAAAAGAGTAGGCCAGGTAAGACAATTCGATTTCGAGCCTAAAGACCACGTTCAATTGGGGCTGGACCTGGGCATCATAGACATCGAACGTGGCGTTAAATTAGCAGGGACACGAAACTACATCTTAAAAGGCGATGGTGCGCTTCTGCACTGGGCCATTCTGCGGTTCGCGATGGACTTTATGGTCGGCAGAGGCTATGTCCCATTCTCTGTGCCGGTCCTTATGAAAGATGAGACAATGACCGGCACCGGCTTTTTCCCCGGCTCTGAAGAGCAGACTTACCAGATAGAAAGAGACCATCTTAATCTGGCAGGGACGGCGGAGGTTCCGTTGACAGCCTACCGAATGGGTGAGGTTCTCAGCGAGGAGGAATTGCCGTTAAAATACGTAGCACTATCAAGCTGTTTTAGGCGCGAGGCCGGCGCCGCGGGCAAGGACACTTATGGCCTTTATAGAATCCATCAGTTTGATAAAATCGAGCAGGTGGTGATTTGTAAAAACAGCGTTGAGGAGAGTAATAAGCTCCACGAGGAGATTTTAGCCAACTCCGAGGCTGTAATGCAGGCACTGGAGCTGCCCTACCGCGTGGTTGTTGTTTGTACCGGCGATTTAGGCAGAGGCCAGGCCAAAAAATACGACATAGAAGCCTGGATGCCGTCACGAGGCAACTACTGCGAGACTCACAGCGCAAGCAAATTCTATGAGTTTCAGGCACGTCGGCTGAACCTTAGATACAGAAGTCAGAAGACAGAGGACAGAAGACAGAAGGGAAAATCGGAAATCAATTTCTGTCATACGCTTAATAACACCGTTATTGCCTCGCCGAGAGTACTGATACCCGTTATGGAATTATACCAGAACGCCGACGGCTCAATAACAGTGCCAAAGGTTCTGCAACCCTATATGAACCCCGGCAAAGATTGCATAACAAAAAAGTAATCCTAATGATTAACCCTTCCATCCTTCGACTCAGATCAGGACGGGTTTATGGCAGGTTTTCGTTTCTTCCCCATCAGGCACACAAAAATCCTCCTTGCTACAATTCCTTCAATCCGATTCGAGAAAGGTGTTTTTAAACAATAATGGATGCTTACCGGCCCGGAAAGAAAATCACCGAAACGGCAAATTCGCGATAGATTTCCGTCCGGCCAGTGCTATATTATGCTCATAGTTTTCATTGATATTCCACGAGTTTTGTAGGGTGGGGTCGAAACCCCACCATTAACCGAGCCGAACCAAAGTTTCGCAGGCGTCTTATATGAGTGGCGCAATGGTATTTGGCATGTTATGCGGACCAATATAAACAATGTTGGGCATAGAAAGGACAATATCATGAAAACAATTCGCAAAGCAGAATCAACGACCGTGTTATTCTGTCTATCGGCAATCCTTTTTGTTCTGGTTTCCCCGAACCAAGCTTCATCTGGAGAAAACGATGAACTAATAAAGAAATATATTGCTATGCTGACGAGTACCGACAAGGCAACATCAAAGGAAGCCAAAGAGAGTTTACTCAAATTAGGTGAAGAGATTGTCCCTTATTTGGCTGAAAAGCTGAAGGACGCGAATTACGAAAAAAGGAATGAGGTTGTTTTGCTATTAGGGGACCTGGGACCAAAATCTGAAAAAGCAGTTCCATCTCTCATTGACATTCTGGAAACTGAAATGCAAAAAAAGAATTCAACTTGGATTCTCATAGCTAATGCGGCAGGAACTTTAGGAAAAATAGGTCCCTCGGCCAGAACTGCTATACCTTCATTAATAGATACAATGAAGACCGATGGATCTAATTGGGTTGGCGACTGGGATTCAGCCGCCAAAGTAACCGCAATCGATGTTATAAGGGGAAACGCGATTTCCGCTCTGGGCGAAATCGGCATTGAAGCAGTACCACTCCTTGTAAAAGAAATAGAGCATAACAAAGAGCTTGGTATTCTTCAGAATCAAATTCGCAAGAATGCAGCTAATGCACTCTATTGCATGGGTGAGCCGGTTATACCTGAGATAATCCATTATCTGAGAGAGGCGAAACTCAGTGCTGAAACCAAATCATGGTTATTGGCCGTTTTAGGATGGTTCGGGCCAAAAGCACAGAGTGCGATTGGTAGATTAATTGAAATGATTGACCATTCCACTCCTGAAATGCTTACTGATGTGCTTCGTACATTAAAGAAAGTTACGGGGGAAGACTTTGGGAAAGATTCGCAGGCTTGGAAGACCTGGGCAGAAGCACGCAAATTGATTGACCAAGAGAACTTTGACCAAGCGATCGTGGTGTGCAAACAATCCCTTGACAAGAATCCAAAGGACGGGAAAATGCTCCTGCTTCTGGGTATCGCCTATTATCAGAAGGCCCAGTTTGACGATGCCCTATCGAGTTTCAACCAAGTCATCGAGGTAGACCCCAATCGCGCAGAAGCGTATTTTCAGCGGGGGTTGACTTTTGCCTTTCGTCCGGAGAGAGATATTGAAAAAGCAATGGCCGATTTCACAAAGGCTATAGAGCTTGATCCTCGACACTCCAAAGCCTACCTTAATCGAGGCAATCTCTACGCAATGAAGAGCCTGTGGGAAAAAGCCTTAGAAGATTTCAGCAAGGCCCTTGAACTTGATCCGAAAAACGCAGCAGCCTACTACAATCGCGGCATGATCTACGATAGAACTGGCGACATTGAGAAGGCCATTGGCGACTACAGCAAAACCATCGGGATAGACCCAAACCACGTCAAGGCACACCTGAACCGAGGCTCAGCATATGCCGAAAAGGAGGAACTGGAAAAGGCGCGCAAAGACTTCCAAAAGGTTCTTGAACTCGATCCAAATGGGAGAGCAGGAGGAATAGCACGGGACAATTTATCAAAGATCAAATAAAAGGAATCATCAAAATAGCGACGAACAACGGCATCAACGCTGATGGGGCCCCGCAGGTTACGCATGTCGTTCTGATGAATTCTGGACGAAATCTGGGGACAGAATACGAATGGCGGTTCATGCATCTTTCAAACACACTCTCGCATGAGGCTCGCATAAAAAGGCCTGCCGGTTCTGACTTACAACCGTGAAGAAATAATGTCCTCCTTCAACTTTAAGTCTTCGGTAATCTGTCATCAGCAACAATTATACACAAATCGTCCCCATGGGCAACATCCGCCTTCGGCGGATAAAAGTTGCCCATCCTACTAAAAATACTAAAATTGGGTTGGCACAAGTCGTGGTTCCGGCTGTTACGTTCCATCCTTCTACGTGGCGCTAAAAGCCCTGCCCACTCGTCTCTGCGGAGTGCCGAGCTGTAGCCGGAAAGATGGCAGGGATAATCGTTGTACATCGTCCATGGACTTACCGCTTCCTCACGGTCGCGGCTCTGTTTTTCTGTCTAATCTTTTTTCCTCGAAAACCGGCACGACAGGCGTACCGGCTAAACGTTTTCTGTCTCCTGTCCCGCCATAGGCGGGTAAACTTCTGTCTTCTTTGCGAGATACGCTTCACGCTTCACGAACGACGAAGCATCCAATCGAGCATCAAATATCAATGATTTATGGCTTAGCCATATACTTCTCGCCTGTGGCCAATTTTAACTATATTGACCACAAGCTCTTTGTCATTGATTGAATAGACTATTCTGTAGTCACCTTGCCGAACCCGATACTGCTCTCGCGCAGAAAGCTTTTGCGAGCCGGTAGGCCTTGGATTTTCGGTGAATGCCTGAATGCGCTTGACAATTCTGGGCAGCTCTTTTTTAGGAATGTTTTGAAGCTCTTTAGCGGCAGATTTCTTTATTGTTATTTTATAGTTTGCCACTTTTTTTGAGATTCTTTAAGACCACCTCAAATGCCATGCCTGGTTCGTTCCTTCGCTCCTCAAATGCCGCCAGATCAATTGAATCCTCTGCCAAAGAAATCCTTATCGCCTCTTGAATTAGTTCCGACATTGTATGCTCTGTTTCTGCTGCTTTTATTCGCAGCGCACGGTGCAGCTCTTTATCCAAATAAATCGTAGTTCTATTTGTATTTGTTTTCATATTATACCTCTTTATCGGCATTCTAACATTAAAACTTTATGATGTCAAAATGTTTTATCTGCATCTTTAGTAATTTGTAACCGTTCACGGCTTAAAATGTTGAATTTGGTCCAGTTTAAGTCATTGCGAGCGATGCAGAGCCGAGCGTGGCAATCTCTTTGCTTGGTGAATTTGAGATTGCTTCGGCCTAAAGGCCTCGCAATGACATAAAAAGGCCGATTTGACCCCGTGAACGGTTACAGTAATTCTTATTAATTTTTGATGAAGTATAATATCTAAAGCATGGAGTCTTGACAGCCGTCAAGCAAGTATCCAGGAACAAGTATCGAGCATCGCCTATCGTCCATCGTTACTCCTCCGCCCTCTGCCGGCCGCACAGGTCGGCCGGCTAATCATCACGGTTAAGGTTTTTCACTTGCTTATCATCTATTGATATTAGCTCAGTGACCTGCTTTTCCGTATCTTCAGCAAAGTGTTCAGACGCTGCAATCAGCATACAATCTATTATCATTCTCGTATCGGGACCTGTGCCGTAGCTGGTGATTTCGCCCGTCCAGACCGGCTCAGTATCTTCAAGAGTGCTTACGTCATTATTCGACCGCTTATATTCCCTTGCATCATATAGCGTCAAAAGAATGTAATGTCCCTGAATACTGTAAGAGTATGGGACATAAACAGCTTTGTTTGACCGGCCTTTTTTATCCTTATCTTTAAGTCCGTAAATGGGTACTTCAAAAGATGCAGTTCTGTTTTCACTTACGCCATAGCTAAAGGTACAGCAGAAATCCGGCCTGGCACAGGTAACATTATAGCCTTTATCGCTCAAAAGCTGCTGAATCTTATCGCGTATTTCGCAGGATAGCACGGGATTATTGGGTTCTTCCTCGGTGGACACACATATAGTCAAATTCTTAGGTTCGGCTAATGATAAGTTATTTAAGCGAAAACCACTGATAGTGACCTGAACGCGAGGTTTTGGTTCACAGCTTATATTCAGAACCGGGATCAATATAAAAAATGGCAGAAGCTTTTTCAAATCCTTTCACTCCTCCTCTATGGAGCAAAATGGCAGAGCGCATAAAAACTGCCGCCTTTACCGATTTCACAGGGGAACCGAATAGCGGCGTCCAAAGACCTACATTACGTTTAACTTTCCTTTGCTTTTGTCTTTGTTTTAGCCTCTGGCTCCGTTGTTGGGGCTGCGGCTGGGGCCTCAGCTGCGGCTGTCTTTTCAGGCGCTTCTACTGCTTTCCGACCGGCGCGACTTTTACGATGTATAACCTTCGGCAGACCCAGCACCGAATGTTCCTGTTCGGACCACTTTTCTTCATCCTTCAGGTGTTCGATGCGCTCAGCCCGCGTCAGAACATTTCGATGCCTGGTTAAGGCACCTTTAATTTTCAAAGTACGGTCAATAGACATTAAATATTTCTCCTGAACTACCCGGCTTTTTTACCGTAAGCATCGCGAAAAAAGTGCGGCGAAAAGGTCTCCAGACCTCTCGGCGCCTTACCCTTATATTTAGCTCCAACCTCTATAATTTTTTGCTTCATCCGGTACCCGTCGGTGCCCGGATTATTAGGATTTTGGTACCTGTTTTTCGTAACTAAAACATACCAGCTACCTTCCTGAATAATTTCTGTATCGATGCCATTTTGTGCAAAATGTTCCCTGACCGGAACCAAATCCGCCGGTCTCGGAAACTGAACCAAAACAATCACGTGGTCGCCCTGCGGACTGGCTGCTCTGGGTTGCTCTTCAGCCGATGTCGGCCTATCAAACGATGCAAATTCCTGCCTTATATCGCGAGCTGGAGGCTTCGCAGGACTCGCAGAGTTTGTCTGCTCACCTGCTGGTATTTGCTTAGTTGTATTTGCTGTTTTCTGCTGGATTTGACCGAGCCTGAATGCTACCAGCAATAATAATATTAGCCCCAGAGCCAGTGCAATAACAAGCTGGTAAGGCAGCGATATCTCGATTCTACTGGAGTTAAGCCGAAACAATTTAATTCTTGTCCACCATATTTTCGCTTCCCGGGATACCGCCGTCTCGACCACCGGAGCAGCAACTTCTTCTTTCTTGTCTTTTTCCGGGTGCAATGGCTCTAATACTGGGCCGGTGTTCGTTTTTAACCGGCTTTTGCTTATTACCTCATACAAGGCTTTTTTAGGACGATTTCGTGCCATAAAATCAGCTTACATTTGAATAATATTCACGTTTGGACTATTTTATCAATTTAAGTCTTGGCAACAAGCTAAAAATCAGATAAAAAGCTGCCACGTTTATACAGCAATTTATTACTTATTTCAATACATAAATTTGACTTGACAAATCGTTTTTATTTAACTATGTAAATTGTCTTTTAGCTCATTGTTGAGCGTTTAGCTTTAGTTTCAAAGAAAATATGGAGTAGTTTATAATGTTACCGGTAAAAAAGACGAGTAAAAGCAGGACACGCATGCGGCGGAGCCACCATCGGCTAAAAGCTGCGAATTATTCGATTTGCATCAAGTGTGGCCATGCAAAGCTGCCTCATGCGGCCTGTGAAAACTGTGGTTACGTTAATCCAAGTATTAAATTAAAGCTGGGCAAGAAGGAAAGCAGCTAAAATGCGGATTGCAATTGATGCGATGGGCGGCGATTATGCACCGGATGAGATTATAGCCGGTACCATAGAGGCCATTGAGCTGCTTGATGAAAGCGATAAGCTGATACTTGTTGGGCCGCAACAGATAATAGAATCTCGGTTAAGCTCTTACAGGTATCGTATGGACGCTGTCAGTGTGGTTGATGCTCCTGACGTTATCAGCATGGACGACCCGCCCGTTGAAAGTCTGCGAAGAAAACCTAAAAATTCAATTGCAATCGTTGCCAAGCTGGCAAAAAGAGACCAGGCTGACGCGGTCATCTCTGCGGGCAATACTGGAGCTTGTGTTGCCGCTTTCCAAATGAGAATCAGGAATCTGCCCGGAGTTAATCGGCCGGGCATAGCAGTCGTTTTTCCCACCCCCGGAGGGCCGGTCACGATATGTGACGTGGGGGCTAATATTGCCTGCAAGCCTATAAATCTCTATCAATATGGAGTAATGGCCGGCATATATGCCGAAAACCTGCTGAAGGTGGAAAATCCCCGGGTCGGTTTAATGAGCATAGGCCAGGAAGACGCGAAAGGCAACGAGGTTGTAAAAAAGGCACGCGAGCTGATAAAGTCTGACCCAAAATTGAATTTTGTGGGTAATATCGAAGGCCGAGACATCTTCAAAGGTATGTGTGACGTTGCAATTTGTGATGGTTTTGTCGGCAACGTAATCTTAAAACTTACCGAAGGGCTGGTTGACGGACTATTTAGAGCTATAAAAGAAGAGCTTATGCAGGAAAAAGCCCAGCTTGCTATGGAGTTTAAGCCTGTTATTACCAGAATCTATGCCAAATACGATTACAATGAATATGGCGGAGCATTATTATTAGGCCTCGACGGCACAGCGCTGATATGTCACGGCACAAGCCGGAGTAAAACAATAAAGAACGCCATATTGGCCTCAAAAAAATATCATGCCAAAGAAGTAAACCATAAGATAATGGAACGTTTAAGTGAATCTTGCGTAGGGACGACTGATGCAAAAATCATTTGAGGAATGGCACCGCCCTTACCGCGCAGTTATTACGGGCAACGGCTCTTTTGTGCCGGCTAAGTTATTAACAAATGATGACCTGGCGAAGATGGTGGATACTACCGACGAGTGGATTACAACGCGGACGGGCATCAAGGTTCGACATATTACTACCGACAATGAAACTACCGCATTTTTAGCCACAGAGGCGGCGAAAAGGGCTCTGGCCGATGCCAAGCTCGACGCTTCTGAACTCGATATTATTATTGTAGCTACTATCACGCCTGAGATGGTTTTCCCTTCAACGGCGTCTTTTGTGCAGCGCTCTCTGCAAGCAAAGAAAGCGTGGGTGTTCGATTTAGCCGCTGCTTGCAGCGGTTTTATCTATGGCCTGTCGATTGTGCAGCAATTCTTAGAGAGTGGGCGATACAGAAATGCTCTCGTAATAGGAGCCGAGACCCTGACAAAGATTACCGACTGGACTGATCGGACAAGCTGTATTCTTTTCGGTGACGGAGCTGGAGCCGTCTTGCTTCAGTCCCGGCCCAGGAACGCAAAGACTGAAGAAAGCGGAATTATATATAGTACCATGGCTTCAGATGGCGATTACTGGCAAACGTTATGCTGCGTGGCGTATGGCTCGCGTCATCCGGCAAGTAAGAAATTAGACGACCCAAACAAGATCTATATGCAAATCAAGGGCAGAGAAGTCTATCAACAAGCGGTTCGGCGGATTGTCGAAGCCGTTACCGAGTGCCTGGACCATTGTGGACTGTGCATTGATGATGTTAAAATGATGATTTCACACCAGATGAATGGAAGGATTATTGAATCAGCAGCCAAGCGGCTGAATTTTCCAGATGAAAAGGTTTATATAAATATCAGCGAGTACGGCAATACATCCGCAGCCTCCGTGCCATTGGCCTTTGACGGCTGTAGAAAAGAAGGAAAAATCAAGCAGGGAGACATCGTGATTTTCGTGGCTTTCGGTGCAGGATTAACCTGGGCTGCGAGCGTTATCCGGCTTTGATTGCGTGAAGCGTGAAGCGAAATTCTAAATCCTAAATACTATATACTAAATACTAATCATGAAGACCGCTTTTATATTCCCGGGGCAGGGCGCACAGGAAATTGGAATGGGCGCTGATATTGCTCGGTCGTATCCTGAAGCAGCTAAGATTTATGAAAAGGCTAATGATATTGTCGGTTTCGATCTGCGCAAGATTTGTTTTGAAGGCCCTGCTGAGCAACTCAATACGACAACGATTTCTCAGCCTGCGATTTTTGTCACCTCCGCTGCAATTTTGGAGGTTTTGAAGACAAATTCCGCTACGAAAGATTTAAATGCTGATGTGACAGCAGGTCTTAGTCTTGGCGAATATACCGCTCTTTATGCGGCAGGTGTAATTAGTTTTGAGGATGCACTGATACTTGTGCAGAAACGCGGCCAGGCTATGCAGGCTGCGGCTGATTCTACCGACGGCGCAATGGTTAGTATTATTGGCCTTGACGAAGAAAAAATTCGGCGGCTTTGTGCCGAGGCAAGCGATGGCGAGTTGCTGCTGCCCGTCAATTTTAACTGCCCAGGACAAATCGTTATTAGCGGCAGTAAATCAGCCTGCAAACGAGCAGAAGAATTGGCTCCAAAATATGGCGCCATAAAAGCAGTTCGGCTGGAAGTAGCCGGTGCTTTTCATACCGAAATGATGGCTAATGCAGCAGATATACTTAGGGAAGCACTTTCAAAATGCAAGATTGGTGAGCCTTCTAAAATCAAGATTATTGCAAATATTGATGCCGAATATTACCAAAGCGCTAAACAAATTGCCGAAGGACTTACAAAGCAATTGACCAGCGCAATATATTGGCAAAAATGTATGGAACGGCTTTTAGCCGATGGGGTAGAGAAGTTTTACGAAATTGGCCCCGGCAGAGTTCTGACCGGCTTAATGAAAAGGATAAATCGAAAAACACAAGTCGTAAACATCAGCAATTTGCCCCCTGCTCCTGTCTTCCGACAGGAAGACGCGGGGGTGAATGAGATTGTATGATAGATTTTTTAGCCCCCAGCTTTGCTGGGGGTCCTTATTTCCTTCCGGCATATTTTTTACTTGTACGCCGTAGGCGTATTCGCGTTCTGGGCTGGGCCATCCTGCGGATTCACCCGGCATTATAAATCCTGTGCCGCTGTTGGTCAATCATTTTTCGCAGTTCGCATCGCAGTCTGTAACTCACAAATTACGACTCTGTTATTGCGAGCCAGCCGAAGACAACTGAGTTTTCGTTAATATGTTATTTTTCGCCCCAGACAACGGCGATTTTTTCCTTTATTTCTTCTCGAAGATTCACAAGAATTTTTTTACTTTCTGTTTGACAATTGAATTATCACTATATAAGTATATGCGTATATACTTATATTGTGCTGTTTAGCAGTGATTTTATATTTTTGAGCAATGTAAATGTTACAAGTCATCCCAAAACCCTCCGAAGCAGGATGACGATACAGCCGAGCTGAATCATAGCGATAAAATTTGCAAGATGATATTCATAACGAACAACAAGTCAACGAAAGTTTTGAAGCCAAGCGAACAAACGCTCAATCTTCCATCGTTTCCTGTATCTCCGCAATGTCCGGCCATCCTGCGTGGCAGGCTGACACCTGTTGCTCTTATGTGGGGTAATCTCGACGCCACGTTCTTCGGCCAAACCTTTATCCAATGGATCACTGTCATACGCCATGTCGACGATTACTTTTTCCGGCACGTTTTCCAAAAAACAGGCATCAAGAGTATCATCAACAAGAGTTACTTCATGCGGGCTGGCACTCGTTGCGCAAGCGGGGGGACGAGAGACGAGGGACGAAAGACGAAAGACGTCGTCCATCGTCCATCATCCATCGTCCATCGTCAATGTCGTGGATTCACCATCGCAGAGCTATCCCCTTTTGGTCTTGCCCACACCATCGCCCCTTTTTTTGCCGGAGCAAAAGTTCCATCGATAAAACCTTCGCTGATGTCTATACCGCCACGTTTTTTCAGGTCCCGGGCCAGTGCCGTCAGTATTTTGGCAAAGACCCCCGATTTGTTCCACTGCTGGAAATATCGATGGCAGGTGCTTTTCGGCGGATACCGTTCTGGCAAATCTGACCATTGGGCTCCGGTTCGCAAAATCCAGAGAATGCCATTGAGTACATCTCTTGGATTTTGTGGCGGCCTGCCTGACTTTCCAGGCTGTGCTTTGGGCTTCGGAATGAATTTCGCAATCCGTTGCCATTGTTCGTTTGTTAAGTCCATAAACCATATATCGGCTCATATTAACCCAAAAATTGAGGTTTTGGGATAGGTTCTACATAAAATATGGAGGTGAACAGTTATGGCTGACGCGGAAAAGCTGGCAAGGATATTCAAATTATTTTCAGTTGAGGCACGGATACGCATTGTTCAGGCACTTAAGCGTCGAGCAATGTGCGTCACCGAGTTGACGTCGCAATTGGGTATATCGCAGGAGGCAACTTCTCAGCATCTGCGAGTGTTGAGAGATGTTGGAATTGTATGGTTTCAAAAGAGAGGTTTTCATGTTTATTATTCACTCGATAAACAAAATATTGCTTTCATCCACAAAGCAGTCAGCGCGTTATTTGAGCCAAGGAATACATAAAGAAGATTTCACAAAGCTATATAAGTATATGCGTATATACTTATATAGTGTTTCAGGCTTATGGGATTTTAGATGATGGAATTGATGATGCGGGTGTTAAAGAGGACGCAGTTACTTTGCAGATGCGTTATGGGCTTGGCCATCCTGCGTAAGGAGTCATTAGGACTGTGGATTCACCTGCTACTCTGCGTAGTCCCTAAGGGACGTAGCACGAGTCATCGCACCCTACCTAATATCTTTCAGATATCATACAGTGTTTCGATAAATTCGTCTCTTTTAGCTATTGCTCTCCACACAGCGGCTTTCAAATTCGATTTACTCTGTTCAAAAATTATTTCACCCAGAGTAGTATCTTCAGGCTTCAAATACTCGCATTCTTTGCGCCCAAAGTTTACGTAAACTGCACATCCTAACGCTTTACTCCAGAACAGCCCATTAGCCATACCTCGCTTATCATCTACTACTATGGAAACCCTCTGATTCTTCTTACGAAGGAACGGCTGCAGTGGGACAAACACAAGTGATAATTCTGCTTGCATCAAATCAAAGCCTCCTTCCAATAATCGCATCAGACGATCCTCAAAAAAATCTGTTCTTTCAGGACTGGCCAAATACTCTATCATAGACCTAAATCTGCCATAGGATCTAATTTGACATCTTTGATATGCCTTTTCAACCTCATTCAAAATATCCTTAGAGGATCCAATGTCCTTTTTGACCAAATAACTTAAAGCTCCTTCCTTCCATGCCTCCACTGGAACCCTTACATCCGGCGAAGCAGATAACACTATAGCCTGGGTTCCTTCTTTTAGTGAGCTGATGTACTTGAGAACATCAATTCCTCCTCTGTCCAACAGGTTGTTCGTCAGCATTATGTCTATCATGCCCACATGATAAGTACGGCATCTCACCTTCTCCAAGGCCTCTGTTTTGTTGTCAGCTGTATCAACTTCAAAACCAGCCTCTTCCACAATTAACTTAAATTCCGCTTGAAGCTCAGTGTCGTCCTCAACAATCAAAACTCTCTTATTATCCTTCATGATTTATCCTCCATCTGACAAGTTATATCCAAATTACTTTACCTTTTTCTCGTGCTTTATCGGGTCGAACACTTCAAGATTAAATTCCACTACGAAACCTTTTCCCGGTTTGTTTTTCCACGCCAAGTCTCCACCAACTGATTGCATGTACTCTTTGGCAGCTGACAAACCATATCCACTTCCATACCCACCCTTTGTAGTAAAACGAGGTTTACCGATGTCTTTTTCGCAATCAATAGGAGCACCTGTACCATTATCCTCGACTCTCACATCTATCAACTTTGATCCAGTTTCTACTCCAAGCCCATCTTTCACAGAAATAGATTTGACAATTATATCAATAACTCCTCTGTTAATTTTCTTTTCTAACAATGCCTGCCGGATCGCATATATCGAATTATCTATCAGATTATAGAAGTGTTCTTGCAATAGAGCTGATGCATATACCTTTTCAATTTCACCAACAGTACGCAGATCTATCTTAATATTCTCCTCTTGAACAAATTTCATGGTTTCGGATGGCGCAATTGCCTGTTTAATCGCCGATAACACGTCTACGGGACCGTACGTCATAAAAGCCGGAAGACTGTTACAAAACCGGTCAGAACTTTCGTGTATTTGGTTAATATGTCGCGACATCTCATCAAGTCTGTTTTGAATATTGGTTGCAATATTGGTTGGCAATTCACTAATGCCTTTGTACAACCTTTCCATTGTTAGGCGTGACTTTACGAGCGGGTGCCCTAGAATATGTTGATATGTGGAGGCCGTTCTCCCTAATAACCTAGTCACGGTATAAAGTATTTCCAATTCCTTAGTCCGTTGTCTTGCATACCGAGAGCGCAGAGCTTCGATGAAAGGAGCAATAAAGGTAGCCGCTGCTCTTAAAGTTTGAATATGCTGCAGTTTAAAAACATTTGCTTGTGGATGCTCAAGATTAACCACTCCGACGATCTCTTCTTCCAGTGCTATACGAACTGCTAGTTCACTTTGTGGTATTTCCTTTTTTTTACCTAACAAAAATCCTTTATATTTATCAAGGTGTTTATTTGGGTTAATCAAAACGAAGTCGGAGGAGCGGTCTATAACAAGCATGCCACATATAGAGGAATCTACTAATACTTCCGTGCCAACCTCTTCATTTCCTTGGGTGCCTGCTATCCAAAGATGACGATCCCCCTCGTTATATAAAAGTAGCTGTACCTTTGGAACCGGCTTAACAACCAAAGGATGCCAGTCTGGTAAAAAATGTACAATTTCGTCCACAATTTGTTCCCAGCAAGCGGATGGAACCAGCTTACTGTTAAAGAATAGCTTAATGAGTTTTGTCTGAATAGATAGTTGTTTCTTCTCGAGATACCTTTCAGTCATTATGCCTAACTGATTGGCCACAATACCTATGAAAGATAGGAAGCCCTTATTGTTCAGAATAACTGATGAGGAGTTGCTCTTTTGAGCTAGTGCCATGATTCCGAACAAGTCCTTTTGAAGAAATATAGGTAAAAAAACCAACCACTCAAACGCAGATCCTTTTCTCAATTGGACAAGAAGATGCTCACCTTTCTTTAAATTGGCTACATCCGCCAATTCACCACCGGGAGAGAAATCCAAATCTTTCAATCCATTCTCAATTGACAAATTCATAGGGATGAATTCTTCACCTGATAAGATAAATACCTCAATGCCATCTGCGTTAGCAACTTCCCTCAAATCAAAGCATATCTCTTTGAATATCTCATCAAGTCGTTTTTCCAGTAATAGAATAGACTCCGCCATCTTCTTTACGAGATCAAATTGCTGATTAGTCCGCTGGAAAATGTTTTCTAACTCTTTTAAAGCAGGTTTATACCACTCTTTAGAGCTTTCTTCAGAGCCAATATGTATTTTATGTTTTCTTGCTCTCATGTCATTATCACCAAAAGATCTCCGAGTCTAACAGGAATAAAATCCTTTTGTGTCCCAAATCGAAGAACCAAGTGAAGCCCACCTCCATGTTCAAAGTCTTATTTTTCGCCACATTAAGCTCACCAGTTTCCTGCCACATAATCAATAAATACCAAATTATTAACAAATAAGTTTCACTAAATATGAAATGCGGCATAATATATACGCTTTACAAAATTATACCTACAACCACATAACCAACAAAACATTTTTCTTAAAAAACTTTTCTTTCTCGTTATCCCCTAAAATCCAACGAATAAAAGCTGAAAAATGCCCTTTTCTAAAATTTTGTTGCCTTGCGGGGGGTGGTAAGGTAAAAGAATTTAGAAAATAAGAAGACAGAATACGGAAGACGGAAGACAGAAAACAGAGGACAGATGGCGGAAGGCAGAGGACTGAGGACAGAAGACGTAAAAAATAAGGAGAATAAAGGATGTCAGAAACATGTCCCGAGCGTAGTCGAGAGAAGAGATTAGCTGTCGTAACCGGAGCTGCAAGAGGAATAGGCCGAGCAATTACCCTCGAATTATTAAAACAAGGCCGAATCGTCGCTGGCCTGGATATAAATGCTACACAACTCGCTGAACTGGAACAAGTTGTGAAAGGAGCGGGCT
>CAZRNB010000009.1:39719-41530 GCA_964601355.1 uncultured Pirellulales bacterium | reverse complement strand
ACAATTTTCGGTATGCGGGATTCAATACTTTATAGATTCCAGATCATACCTCTGCCGAGTTACAAAAGAATTAGCAACAGTTGTTTTCGAGGAGCAATTACGCAGACCGGCCAATTGAATCAGGTTACAGTGAGTAAATCAAACTCTTCGCTGCTGAGGGACTGTCGCAGCTTTTGCAGGGCGATTAATTCAATCTGTCGGACTCTTTCTTTGGTTAGACCGAGGTCTTCGCCGATTTGCTTTAAGGTCTTGGTCTGTTTTTTTACCGGCGGGCCGGCAAGGCCGAAATGATTAAGAATCACATATTGCTCACGTTCGTCAAGCTCATTTTTGATTGTCTCCGTCAGGCTTTGGCGGGCCCGTTCGACAGCAGCAATATCTGCTGTGGCGCTTTCCATGCCTCGCTGAATATTTACCAGCGAAGCCGCCCTTTTTCTGCTGATGTCCGTGCTCTTGCCGGAAACCTTCGCATACTCTTTGGCTATATTCAATGAGGCGAGCTTGGCGAATCGAAAGCCCTTGGTGTAGTCGAACTCCTCTATCGTTTTAATTAGTGCGAAGTTGCCCTTGCTGACCAGCTCCGAAAAACCCGCTCCGCTGGTAGCATGTTTGCTTGCGATACTGACAACAAGCCGCAGGTTGGCTTCTACTATCAACTTTTTAATCGCCTCCGCCTCAGCTAAATAATTTTCTATTTCCGTTAATAGCGTACCGCGAACATGAGAAAGTTTTATATCAGCTTTCATTTCTCCGGCGAGATATTTCAGAAAATTATATCTGCGGAAAAGCTCCAACTCGCGTTCCCTATTAAGCACAGGAGTGTCCTTCAGTGTCTGTATGTATTCCGGCAGCAGATGTTCGCCGAAGGTTGTTTTGTAGCTGGTAACAGATAATTGGTGATCGGTAATTCGTGATTGGTTATCAGGATTGACCTTTAACAAATCGCCGGTTTCAGGTTTCCAATTATCGGTTGCCTGCCCCGTTAGAGATATTGTTGGCTCCTCTGACGGGGCGAGGATTTTTTCTTTAGCTCCTTCCTCGAGGAACTCATTACTGGCGATAAATTCAATTTTTCTGGCTAAAAGCGTTTTCGCTCTTTGCTGATTGATAATTCGATATATTGAGCTTCTGCCGCGGCTGGAGCGCTTCATCAATTCCGTGATGCTCGTGCCTTGTTTGTATAATCTGTGCAGCTCCGTTGCCTGAGCCGGGCTCATTATACTGCCCGTCTTTTTAAGGACTGCCTTTTCAGGATGTTGCTTTTCGTACTCAAGAAGGATGTACCTGACGGTCTCATGTGCCCTGCCGATTTTTCCTGCTATTTGCTCTATAATCCGGTAACGTGACATCGCAGTCTTTGCCGAGAGTGTACGTGCCTGTTTTATAATCTGCTGTTTTTGCTTTGTCCCCAGTCTTGTAAAGCCCCTGGCTTTAATAACAAGATTGGGATTTTGCCCGGCAAATTTATCAACGGCTGATTGCAGAAAACCAAAGCGTCTCCGGCCATTACTGAAGATATATTTGCGCGCTATTAGGCCTTTTCTTCGCCAGCGATGGATGGTTTTTATGGATACATCAAAATCCATTGCTATCTCTTCAATGGTATAAACTTTTTCATCCTGCTCGGCGACAGACTCGGCAAGCTGGCCGCTTAGCTTAAAGACGAATATCCGCAGATCCTCAAGAAGCTGATCGCCTTTTATTAGCGGCTGCTCCGGCTGGGGTTTTGGAGGAAAGCCTGTAATTCGATAGTGAATAAAATCGAAAGGGTATTCTTTATCAGGCTCGATAATCGAAAAAAGTTTTTCCGC
>CAZRNB010000009.1:0-39619 GCA_964601355.1 uncultured Pirellulales bacterium | reverse complement strand
TAAAATCGAAAGGGTATTCTTTATCAGGCTCGATAATCGAAAAAAGTTTTTCCGCAGCGTCAAGTTGTTTTCGGCGTTTCTTTACCGGCGTAAATCGAAGCTGCATCAACAATCGAGCTATATCTGGGTTCTTTATCCGATGCATAATTGAAACCCGATTCTCGATGCACGATTCTCGAGGCTCATCGCTGGCAATAAGATTAAATCGAGTACCCAGCATCGAGTATCGAGCATCCAGATTTGCCTTTATCTCAAATCACCAGGTGTCCATTTTACCAGATTAAGCGCAAACAACAGCGTTTTTTTGTAGGCACTACGCAGAGCAGCATAGCCGCCTCGTTTGAAACTTGTCGTGAGCCAGGCCTGCCCCGAGCAGGGTCGAGGGGTCGAAGGATTGGCTTTGTTTGGGTTTGTTTTTTTGGAGCCTGAAAACGATTTCATTTTCATAATCCTTTGTGAGAAAAAAGGTTGTGTTCATTTAAGCATCCGGTAAATTGGCTTTGTTTTGCATAATTTGACATAATTGATCGCTCATATTTCGTATCTCGTGAAGCGTGAAGCGTATCTCGTATATAGTATGTTGTATATTTCAGCATAGATTAGATAATTGGTTAAATGGTAATTGGTTACTCGTTATTGACTAAATGTGACTGGAACTGCTGTTCCGTTTTCGTGGGCGGCTTGCCCCATGCGGGGGGCTTCGCGTGTTTCCGCTGCCGGCGGGATTTCCCCCAATCGCACCTGTATTATACCAAAAATTGCCTATTTTTCAATAAAAATCTAACAATATAACGAAAGATTTAGCCACAGACGCCGTCCTGAGCCGAGTCGAAGGAAGGCACCGAACTGCACAGAGAGATGACCGATTCTTGATAGTTGGCTGGTGAATTGGTTAATGGGTAACGAATTCGCTAATTCATTAATTCTCTAATTCGCTAAGCTCCTGATACCTTGCTTGCCTGGTCACCACCGTAAGGCGTCCTGTGGACTGCCCCTTGTTATCCTGGTTCCCTGGTTTTCCGTCCTCCGCTATCTGTTCTCCGTCCTCCGTTCTCCGTCATCCGTCTTATGCTTGCGGGGCTACTCGTCTCGGCGAAGGCCGAGGCCGTAGCGGGAACGGTATCTCTTTAATTATTCTGTCCCTAATTTTCCTTGCGAGTGTCAGTATAACACCCATTTCGGAATGCCGGGGGCACCCAATGTCCTCTACCAAAACCTATCATTATCAAGCAAAACTCATTAAAAATGCACCCCCTACGGGGCAGGCGTACCCCTTTAATTCCATCTGGATTTGCTAATTCCCTACAATCAGAGGGAGAAATAAGTAAGGCGTCCCCCGATTTCACGCTAGTTCATGAAGGATACTCTCCGCTTTTTCGCCCTTGAGTTGAAAGTAATCTTTTTTAACTGTTAGATATTTCGAGTATTGCGCAGTCTCCTTAAGTTTTAGACCCTTCCTCAAAGCCTGTTTTCGTAATTTTTCTTTTTTGGTTTTATTTTTATGCTTTCCATTCATACATTGGTACTCTTGTATTGTTGGCCGTCATTTTTGTTATTGTACATAAAATACTTACCATAAGCCCCATTAAGTTGTGTCTCTCCATTTTCATTAACTTTGGATTTAACCATAGAGCTGTATTTTCATTTACGCTTATCAAAATGTCATCAAAGTTCTGTATAAAACTTCTGCAAATTTCTTTGTATCCATTTACTACTCTCTTAATATATTTTTCACCTTCGCTTTTAGGTTCAAGGAATTTATATAACTTTTCCATAGCTACTACAAAGTCTCTATGTGAAACTACTTCAAGCAAGTGAATAATATTTTCTTGTGCCGGTGTCCATTTCCCATTCTTTGGCTTGGCTGTCTGTGCACTTATTAATCCTCTCAGACTTTGGTGTATCTCATTGAGTATTGGAATGAGTATTTTAAAATCGGTTGCTTTTTTGAATATGCTTGAAACTAACCTTCTATGATAATTCAGATCTTTCCTTATTATTTGCCAGCAATCCTTATCAATTTCGAACTGTGCAGGTATATAGAGTGTTATTGTTTTAGTGGTCGAGCCTAGTAATTCTTGTTGTTCGCCTGCAAGTTTATTTATCCAGTAGAAATAACCTTTGTTTATCTTGTTCTCATAAAGAACAATAAGTGTCGGTGTAAAACCAGTAATCCAATAGAGAAAAGAAGACTTTTTGATGCCAGAGATAACAAATTTGTTATCGCGGCGACTAAACTCCGAACTACTCTTAATTTGTACACGAAATTCAATCCCATTCAATTCTCCCTTTTCGCAAATCACAATGTTACCATCAATACCCACGTCCTCTGTGGGTAACTGTATAATCCAATCATCAGGAAGTTGAGATATAAACCACCGTTGGCCTTTACGCCCTATAGTATTTGATATAGTTTGATTTGGCATAACTTTGTATTATATGCTTCCATAGGGAAATCTGGGGACATACTATTTATTTCTCCCTTTCATTGAGGTCCTTTCGTATCTCGCATAGCATTCTCGGTGAACTCTGTGCCCTCTGTGGCTGTTTTGTTTTTTAATTATACTTTTTTTGGCAAAAGCTGCAAGTTTATTAGTATTGCCGCAAAAAAGCACAAAAGGAAAAAGCACTAAGAAGTGCAAAGTGCCTAAAGTTATGGATTATTTTTTACTTTAGCTCACTTTAGGCATTTTAGTTCACTTTAACTTACTTATTTTTGTTTCTTTTCGTGGTTAATTTTATGCGACCAAGCTTTTGGCCAAATCGACGGCCGAAGCGGCGTCGGGAGCAAAACCATCTGCACCAATCTTATCAGCATAACCTTGCGTTACCGGTGCGCCACCTATCATAATCTTGGCTGAAATGCCGGCTTCTTTTAAGGCTTTTATTGTCTTTTCCATACTGGGCATAGTTGTAGTCAAAAGAGTGCTCATGCCGATCAGTTGCGTGCCCGTCGCCTTGGCCTTTTCTATAAATTTTTCCGGCCCAACATCGATGCCTAAGTCAACAACTTCAAAGCCTGCACCCTTGAGCATCATGGCAACTAAATTTTTACCGATATCGTGTAAATCACCCTTAACAGTTCCTATGATAAATTTGCCGACGGGCTTAACGCCGGCCTTGGTTAGCTCCGGCCCGAGGACCTCCATCGCCATTTTCATTGCCCTGGCGGCGATAAGGACCTCAGGTATGTAAATTTCGTTTTTCTTGAATAGACTGCCGACTACATTCATGCCGGCTATCAATCCCTCTTCGAGAATGCTCTTGGCCGCTTTGCCCTCAGCAAGAGCCTTTTTAGTTATCTCTACCGCAGCACCCTGGTCACCTTTAATAACTGCATCAGCTAATGCTTTCAAATCCGCCATCTCAGTTCACCTCGAAAAACAAGTCTATCTACTTATACTTTCATTAAAATTAAAGATAGGATTAAACATTATTTTCTGTGCGGAAACAAGCGGTAAATTGACTTTTTTCGAAAACCTTCGGCAAAAACCGGCAGAGGTTGAAATTAACTGGAGGGATTACAAAATAAACCGCAAGATATCCTATTATTGAAAACGTTCCCTATGTGGCCAGGCGTATTTCTCAAATTGGCCGAATTCCTTTTCAGAATCATCATCAGGATTTTCTTTCAGGGCCGAGCGCACCTTATCAACATGAGCGTCCGTGAAGACAGCATTGACAGTGCCGTTATTTAATTTGCCGGTTGAGGTGCTATGGAACGTGCCGAACCAGTCCCGGTCGTCACCACAAAGGGCATTATCGTTGAGAACCCAGACACAGCCTGGCCTAAGCCACATATTCTCCTCGGAGAAGAAAAACACCTCCGCTTTATTTCTGGTTATTTCCGTGAACTTAAGAACCGGGCCTCGTCCCGTTGAATCCTTCCTTATATCACCGGTCCTCATGCCCAGGAAAGCATTCATGCTGTAATTATATTGAGGGATAACGGGTATGTTTCTGTCGTGACTGGGATGGTTTTGACCCTGGTATTTGGATAGGCCTCTAAACGTCGGACACAAATGCACCTTAGCGTCCTTCAAATACGGCCAAAATGGACCGTCAGGTGGAAACCTCGGATCGTGCCAGCGACAGAACCGCTGGTATCCGGAATAAGGCTGCTCCGAACCTACAAGGGAAAGCCACGCTAACGGATACCGGCTGTCATAATCGTCCAGATATATAGACTGTGCTATGCCGTACTGACGCAGGTTGGCCCGGCAGCCCATTTCCCTTGCCTGCTCTTTTACACGCTGTAGTGCCGGCATCAGAATAGCCATTAATATTGCGATTATAGCAATTACTACCAAGAGCTCGATAAGCGTAAAACCTTTACTCTTATACATGATTGCGCTCCTCTATTGAACCGGGAAAAAATAAAATACATTGTCCGTGATCCAAAATATGTAAAAATTCAGCACCTTTTTTAACTTCTAACTATATTATTATAATCAAAAATTGCTAAAATGACCGTTATTTTGCGCAAAAATGCCTTCATTTTGCGCATTGCTTTTGAGAATATACAAAACAAACGATGCCAAAAAACCTGCAAAGCGGCCGCTGTTCCCGTCCGTCGGCACTTCAGCAAAGTACTGTGCGTACCTGGCAATGGTATTTCATTTGGTGGAAAGTGCCAAATTATTGAAAAGGCTGTCGATGCGGCCAGCCGTACTTTTCGAACATGCCGAACTCCATTTGTGAGTGGTCTTCAGGATTTTCAAGCAGACCTGAGCGCACCTCATCAACGTGGGCATCCACGAAGACTACGTTGCATGTGCCGCTATTTAAGTTTCCTCCTGATGTGCTATGGAACGTGCCAAACCAATCACGGGCATCGGGACATAAGGCATTATCGTTGAGGACTATGTCACAGCCTGGTCTGGCCCACATATTCTCCTCAGCGAAGAAAAACACCTCTGCTTTGTTTCTGGTTATCTCTGAGAACTTGTAAATGCCGTCTCGTCCCGCGCCGTCTGGTCTGCCCGAGCCGGAAGCGTCGCCTCTCTTGGAGCCTAAGTAGGCGTTCATGCTATAGCTGTATTGAGCAATAACCGGTATGGTTTTGTCGTGGCTGGGATGCTGCGCACCCTGGTACTTGGCCAAGCCTTTAAATGTCGGGCATAAGTGTGCCTTAGGGGTTTTCAGGTACGGCCAGAACGGGCCCTCAGGTGGATATCTCGGATCGTGCCATCGGCAGTAACGCTGGTATCCGGCATAAGGATACTCTGACCCTACAAGGGATATCCATGCGGATGGATACAGGCTGTCGTTATCGTCCAGGTACAGAGACTGAGCTATTCCATATTGACGAAGGTTGGCTCTACAGGCCATTTCCCGTGCCTGTTCCTTTACCCGCTGTAGCGCCGGCATTAAAATAGCCATCAAGATCGCAATAATGGCGATCACAACCAGCAGCTCTATCAGGGTAAAACCCGTTAGAAGAAACCCCAGATTCCTGGGATGCTTACTTTTATTTCGAATTTCTAACGGGTTAAATCCTTGTTTTTTGTTTTTACGCATACTTTTGCTCTTTTACATTTTTTGCACTAATGTTTAAAAGCACAGTTGAACAGGTTTTCTTTTCAATAATTCTTGAATTTTGCCATCCAGCCGTCGCCGTAGTTTCTCCAGTCATCCGTAGTGACGCCGCCGGCGAGCGTCCAGGCATTAGCTCGGTTGAAACCCTTATGCCAATTGATCGTCCACAGCTCCTTCAGACCAACTCTTCGGACGGTATAGTCCAGGAAAACGGCATTTATTTCGCCATCGTGTCGATTGAGGCAGTAGCGGTTCATCGCATTGGCATCATTACGATCCTGCCAGCCGTCATATTGCGGAGGTGTATCGTCATCATCCGGCCAGCCGCACCAGAAATAATTATCCAGGAACAACGGTATATCGGCTGCGCCACGAACGTTCGGTGTTCTCCAGAACCTTGCAGCAGGTTTATACATCGGGTCTGTCCCCGGCACATGCACATAGCCATTTATCCCATAGCTGCCGAAGACACCTACCGTACGGCCTCCGCCGGAATCCCACGCGGGAACCCTTCCCCATGCTAAAAACGTGTTACCCCACCAATCGACACCGGTTGTCATCTCAGGATTGGCAATCTTTGTGACAAGGGGACATAATCGTATTTTTTCGTTGGACTTGTAGTAATCCATTAAAACGTCTATCCATCGGCCGGAACTGGTTGTGCGTATGGGGAAGTTGCCGTTGTTCTGGTCCGTGTACATCATGAATATTGTTCCCCATTGCTTGAGGTTTGACTGGCACATAACTGTTTTCGCCTGCTTTTTGACCCTCTGCAATGCCGGCATTAGAATTGCCATCAATAACGCAATGATGGCGATTACTACAAGAAGCTCAATCAATGTAAAGCCTTTACGTTTTTCCATATCTTCTCCCCTCATTGTATTAACAATATGTCTATATTATAGAGTGTACAAAATCTTCGTCTGTTCGGTGAATTTTATGTTTTTAATAATTTATCAGATAATATTATACATAGAATCATTTTGCCCTGCAACATTAAAGTCCGAGAAAAATTGGGCATACTAAGTAATGCAAAGATGGTTTGGTCTTGCAACCGTAATGAATCCCATTATAATGCCCCAGAAATAGCGATGTCGGGATGGACGGCAAATCGGCTCGTTTTGTATCTACGCATACTAATCCGGCATAAATATGATAATCCCATTGACCAGAATTCAGAGGCTTATCGGCGAAAGGATGTTGACATCCGAGCTGAACAAGCCCTGTTTCTACCTTGAGTCAAAAGCGGATGTGACCGAGCTGATGGCTCTTCGGCCAAAGATTGGCAAATCACTCGGTATAAAAGTCACAAGTAATGCCTTTTTGATTCGTGCCTTGGCTCTGGCTGCTGAAAAGTATCCTATCATGGCAGGAACAATCTTGCCTTGTGCAACAGGGGAGAAACCCCACGTGAAATCCACCGAAAAAACGGCGGACAGGCGTGGGGCTAAATATTTATCCGCCTCGGCAGATTTAGCCTGCGGTTTTACGGCAGCCTCTTTGATTAAAATTGCTGATGAAATTAATGTTGGCTTTCCGGTTCACGCTCCACAGGGTCTTATGGTGCCGGTAATAAAGGATGCCCATCGAAAAACGTTGATCCAGATAGCGCAATTAGAGAAGCAGCTTACCGAGAAAGCCCGCAGTAACACATTGTCCCTTGAGCAGATGGAGGGACAAACGATAGGATTAAGCAATCTCGGCGTATATGGCATTGATGCCTTCTTTGCAATACCTGCGCCGGTAACAAGCACAATTCTGGCTGTCGGTAACGTCATCAGGATGGCAATCCCCCAGGATGGCCGGGTGACTACACGCAAGATGATGAGCCTGTCTCTTAGCGTTGACCGGATTGTTTCGGATGAGATCTGCGCGGCGGAGTTTTTGGGCTTTGTTATAGAGCAGCTACAAAATCCGCAGCGGTTGATTTGAAGAGAAATCAGGCTACAAAATTTTCACCAGCCTCACAACTCGGCTGAGGATTTCCTCGGTCGATTCATCCGGCTCAATGTCTATCCAGGTGATGTTTCTGAAGGTCTTAAACCAGGTTCGCTGATGTTTGGCTAATCGGCGGGTGTTCTTCTTTATAAGCTCGACTGCATCCTCCAGGTTATAACGGCCGTTGATATAATCTATTATCTCCGCGTAGCCGATAGCACTTCGAGCCTGTGGACTTAACGGTTTTTCTTCGGCCAGCAAAGATTTGACCTCATCAACCATGCCGGCTTCCATCATCTTTTTAATCCTTGCATTTATTCTTTTGTTCTCCACAGTTTTTTCGCTTCGCAGGCCGATTATCTGCCAGTCATAATTCGTCGCTCGTCTCTCGTCCTTACCACTCGCTAACGCTCGTAGCTCTGAGTAATTCCTCTGTCTTCTGTCCTCTGTCTTCCATTGTTTTTGGAAGCTGGAGATCGGTTTTCCCGTGAGCAGGTACACTTCCAGAGCGCGAATGATGCGTTTGGCATCTTTGGGACCGATGCGTTCGGCTGCTGCCGAGTCAACTTTTATTAGTTCCTGATACAGGCTTTCCAGCCCTTCTGTTTCAGCTCGATTTTTTAGCTCGCTGCGAAGCTGCTGGCTGGCTGCTGGGCCTTCAAATAATCCATATAAAAGAGCCTTGATATAAAAAGCGGTTCCGCCAACCGCGATAATCGGCTTATTTCGGCTTTGTATATCTTCTATTGCCAGGTGGGCAAAATCCAGAAATGAACCGGCGCTGAAGGAATCGCTGGGCTCAACAACGTCTATTAAATGGTATTTGACCCGACGGCGAGCATCCTGAGGAGGCTTGGCTGTGCCGATATCCATTCGACGATAGACCTTCATCGAGTCGATGCTTATTATTTCCGCACCCATATTTTCTGCCAGCTCGAAAGCCGCTCGTCCTTTGCCGGATGCGGTAACGCCAAGAATTAAAATCTTTTTAGGATTCACAATTTGCTATAAAAAAAGCTCACAAATCATATAATAAGTTTTAGGTATGCAAAGAATACACCGCCTGGCAGCAAAAGGAAAGGGCTTATGTCATCTGCTCAATCGTCCAACTCAAATTTCGGTGCTCAACTTAACCATAACCGTGAATTGGTAAATAGTACCATCTGTCAGCTCTTAGACAAACAGCCGATAGACGGCGAGCTAAAAGAGGTTCTGCGTTATGCACTCCAGGCGCCGGGGAAACGAATCCGTTCAGTTTTGGTGCTTTGGTGCTGTGAATTGGTCAGCGGGCAGATAAACAGCGATGCCGAGATTGCAGCGGCGGCGATCGAAATGGTGCATACCTATTCGCTTATACATGATGATTTGCCGGCTATGGACAATGATGACCTTCGGCGAGGCCGGCTTACCTGCCATAAAGCCTTTGATGAGGCGACGGCTATTCTGGCAGGAGATGCCCTATTGACGCTGGCGTTTGAAATTCTGGCTAAAGAGATTGCTGAGCCGGATGTTGCTATCAGGCTCGTTAGCGAATTGGCTGAGGCGGCCGGACCTGCCGGCATGATTGCAGGCCAGATGGCCGACTTGAAGGCTGAGAATATCACCGGCACCAGAGAAATTCTGGAATATATTCATAGTAATAAAACCGCCAGGAT
The DNA here is from genome assembly GCA_964601355.1 of uncultured Pirellulales bacterium. GTDB lineage: Bacteria > Planctomycetota > Phycisphaerae > Sedimentisphaerales > Anaerobacaceae > CAZRNB01. The sequence goes on along the minus strand of CAZRNB010000009.1, from coordinate 30,488 downwards.
ATTCCAATGTGCCGCAGCCCTGGGAGCTATCTGTGGCCGAGCAAATCAGCAACAATTGAATGCTCTGTGCGAGTATGGATTAAGAATTGGCTTAGGATTTCAGATAGCCGACGACATTCTTGATGTTAGCGCATCTAATGAGCAGTTGGGCAAAACGGCCGGCAAAGACGAAAAGGCCGGTAAGGCAACTTATCCAGCCGTGATTGGGATGAAAAAGTCAAAGCGGTTAGCCATGAAATTAGCGGATGAGGCGGTTGCAATATTAGAGCCTTTCGGCGAAAAGGCTGACAATCTGCGGCAGTTGGCGATTACTCTTCTAAAGAGAACAAAATAAAAATTTTTCGAATATCCTCCCCGCTTTATAATCCCATAATTACCTATTTTTACACGTCTGCAATAGCGCTCACTCAAAAAGTTGCTTATCAGTATTGATAATGGGATTTTCCATGTTTTGGGGGAAGAATTACAGGTATTCGACAGGCATCTGCGCTTTTAAAATAAGCAGTAAGAACAATTAAGGAAAAAATTGGATATGAGCCGATATATTAAATGTTAATTAAGGGATACGCAATGCAGGAAAGGATTCTCTGTCCTATCGGATTGTTTTTGAGAATCGTGGCTGTATATATCCAGCTTCCTATAGTGCTGTCGATATTTGAGTTCAAGCCCGTTTGCAGCGGGTTTCGTATAAAAAACTTTTTGCATAGACTACATTGGCCGATCCGGGTTCGGCCACCGCCTCTGCGGGCGAGGTGTTTCAGCATTTTATTATGTTAACAAATATTTTGGTTACCCATTAACAGGCCCTAAGCATTTTGCTTAAGGCCTTTTTTATTTTGTAATTTTTTTTACATCCAAGCTGTCATTTTCGTGGTAATAGTCTATATACATAATGCCTGTCTAAGATTTTTATTTCTACGCCGTGCTCGAATTTGGTTGGTTATACACGGGATTTTTTGTCTTTACAGTTATATGCTGTTGAGGTAACATATTGTTGTAAAAGCAGTAAGCAGTTTTTTTAATTCTAATTCCTGCTTCGTTTTACGACATATTTAATTGAAATATCAAGATTTACGATGGGAACACTTTTAGAACAAATTAATAGTCCCACCGATCTGAAAAGGCTTTCTGCCCCGCAGTTGAGGGCTTTGGCGGAAGAAATACGACAGTTTATCCTTACCACGGTCAGCACAACCGGCGGGCATTTAGCCAGCAATCTCGGCGTAGTAGAGCTGACCCTTGCTTTGCACTATGTCTTTGATTTCAAAGAAGATAAGCTGCTCTGGGACGTCGGCCACCAATGCTATACTCACAAAATTGTTACAGGACGGAAAGACAAATTCCAACGTCTGCGACAGACTGGGGGAATAAGCGGCTTTCCCAATCCTGCGGAGAGCATTTATGACCAGTTCGTTGTGGGGCACGCCGGCACCTCCATTGCCACATCTATTGGAATGGCACTCGGCGAACAGCTACGAAAAACGATAGACGATGGACGATGGACGAGCGACGAGCAACGAGCGACGAAGATTGTGGCCGTCGTCGGCGATGCCAGTATTGTAAACGGCATTTCTTTTGAAGCGCTCAATAATCTCGGCCTGGTCAAAAGGCAGTTGCTTATCGTGCTCAATGATAACTCCATGGCGATCGATGCGACTGTCGGAGCGGTGGCAAAATACCTCTCGAAGGTTCGTCTTAGCCATACTTATGAAGACCTGCGCAAGACCACTAGGAATATTCTTGAGCATTTGCCCGGCATCGGAAAAACCGTCGAAGAAGCAATTGAAAGGATTAAGAAAAGTATCCGTATGGTTCTGCCGGCAAGCCAAATGTTTGAGAGCCTGAATATCCCTTACTTCGGCCCCGTTGACGGCCATGATGTGGACTCGCTTATTCGGCTGTTTAGGGCATTGGCTGAACTGAATCATCCCGCTGTTCTTCATGTTTACACGGAGAAAGGAAAAGGCTTTAAGCCGGCTGATACTCAACCCAGCAAGTTCCATTCAACAGGTCCTTTTAAGATCAATGGCGATAATATTGAGACGCCTGGCAGTGCGGGTAGAACCAGTTTTACCACCGTCTTCGGCCAAACCCTGACGGAGCTGGCGGAAAAAGACCACAGAATCATCGCTATAACCTCGGCCATGTGCGATGGAACAGGGCTGATGGAATTCCGGAATAAGTTCAAAGACAGGTTTTATGACGTAGGCATAGCAGAAAGTGCCGCAGTGGATATCGCAGCAGGATTGGCCAAGACCGGCCTAAAGCCGGTTGTTTGCATATATTCAACCTTTTTGCAGCGGAGTTTCGACCAAATATTTCAGGAGGTGGCTTTGCAGAACCTGCCGGTTATTTTCTGTATTGACAGAGCCGGTTTTGTCGGCTTAGACGGCCCTACGCATCATGGATTGATGGATATAGGTTTTCTAAGAATGATGCCGAACGTCGTTTTAACTGCGCCCGCGAATGAGGGTGAAATGAGGCTTGCACTGGAATTTGCCCTGGCTGAAAACAAACCGGTAGTTCTGAGATATCCCAAGGATCTTGTTCCACCGTCAGAATTCGTAAAAACCGCCTGTGCCAGACCATATAAGTTGGGTAAAAGCGTGGTTGTCAAAAAAACTAAGGATTCAGCTATTGCCATTGTCAGTTACGGCAGCGTTTTAACGGAGGCGCTGAAAGCCGCTAATATATTGGCCAAAGAGGGAATTGCAGTTGATGTCATAAATGCTCGTTTTGCTGCTCCTATTGATGAAGCAATATTTACTTTGCTGGAGACAGGCAAAAGTATAATAACGGTTGAGGACCACCATTTGGCCTGTGGATTCGGCTCAGCATTGCTCGAATCTTCCGCGGCAAAAGCTAACCATAGTAAATTAGCTGATATCCGTGTTCTTGGCGTCCCGAGAAGATTTATCAAACACAATTACCGCAGTAATCAGCTTATAGAGGGGGGAATTAGTGCCGAAAAGATAATAGAAACTGTGAAAGAAATGGTACACTCGCTGGCTGATGCCCGATTTATGTAGTGGATTCAAACTCTGCAGGGAGGGGAGAGACGATGGACGATGGACGAGAGACGAAGGACAAAGTTGCCAAGATTAGCAATTTTTGGACATTTGCAGAAGCAGAAGGTCTCCGAGGCAATTGAGGAATTCAGAGGCTTTACCAAAGGAAAAGCTGAGATAGCAGCTAATTGCGGCATTGAAAATTGTTCGGCTGAGGTGCTTACAGATTGCGATTTTGCAGTGGTTTTTGGTGGCGATGGCAGTATTATTGCGGCTGCAAGGAGCCTCAGCAAAACCGCGGTGCCCATGATAGGCGTGAATCTGGGCAACTTAGGCTTTTTGGCGGAATTCAGTGTTAGTGAGCTTAAAGAGTTCTTTGATGATATAGTCAATGGCAAAGCATCTATCGAAAAGCGAATGATGCTTAAATGCAAGGTCTTCAATCGTACTAATCTTTTTCAGGACAAATTTAGCTCATCAGCCGTTAATGATATTTTTATTACTTCCGGCCAGCTTCATCGAATGATCGAGCTGAAAATGGTCGTTGATGGTCAGCCCGTTGCTGCCTGTGTGGGGGATGGTCTTATAATCTCCACGCCAACAGGCTCGACAGCTTATAATCTATCGGCGGGCGGTCCAATATTAGATAGCTCGATGCAGGCAATGGTTATCACGCCAATCTGTCCACATTCTCTCAGCTTTCGACCCATTGTTATCAGTGCTGATAGCAAGATTGAGGTGTTATGTGTCCGGCTCAGCGATGGTACGACTATCTCCATTGATGGGCAGGATTCGTTAGTGTTGTCTATTGGTGATGTAATCAGGATAGATAGAGCCGACAGTGATTTTCTCGTGGTAAATAATCCGCTTCGGACCCGCTGGGATACATTAGCTGCTAAATTGGGCTGGGCCGAAACGCCGAAATACGAAAAAAGGTCATAAGAAAGAAGACGGAAGACAGACAAGATTTAACCAAGGCACCTGTGGAGCCGATATAGTGGCGATGGACGAAACATAATAAAAAATGAACAAAAAAAGCATGAATAACAGGTTATCAATAATAGTACTGATAATATCCGTTTTATCGGAACTTGGTTTAGCCATTAGCAACACGTCGGTTCGCAGTCCCGTTGTTTCCGGCACGGTTCCTCCGAGCAGCACTTCGAGAAGCTTATCTGCCACGCCGAACCCGATGGATAACAGTAGTAACCTGGTGATCACCGGCAACGTAACTGGTGGCAAGCATTTTCGCGGTCAGGTGCCTTATGGCTCGACTACAAGTTTTCGGGCATCACTTGGCTCTGCATCGCTTGATTCTTTTTTGAGATATTCCACCCCGGATACGCTATTGGATTCTGCCGGCTTCAACCGTTATCCCTGGGACAGCTCCGGCACAGCTTATTCCTCACCCGGGCAATATAGACCATTTTTCTCGCCAACAGGAACAGTCGCAACCACAGTCGCAGGAACGAAAAGAGACCTCACAGCCAATGCAGGGTACGACTGGACAGTGAGGTCGAAAACGCCACAGGAGATGAATAAGCTGATATCAAATGAGCTTGGTTTAAAACTGCCTCAGTCCGGCAGCTTAGATGATTTATGGAGCGAAACGACAAAAATTGAGCGATATACACAACCATCTGTAAATAATACGTCAGGTAACACCGGCAGGATGCAGAATATTTCCGCTGGGGTGACTGATAATACAAGAGACATATTACGAGGGACGAATAATGGAGTCTCGTCAGGCGTCAGCGGTACCGGCTCAAACGCAGGATTATTTCCCTCCGACGTCAAAGAAATCGACCGGTTAATCGCAGGGATTGAAACAAGGATTCATGATTCAAATTTAGCCGTCGCGGCTCGAGAGAGCTCGCCGAAGTCCGGTACGGCGACGAGTCATAATTATTTAAAGACAGTAGAATCAGCAGGACAAGCCTCATCCTACAATTCTGAGGATAAATTTAACTGGTATATGCAGGCGGCAGATCTCTATTTGAAACAAGGCAGATACTATCGTGCTGCAGACTCTTTTACCATGGCGTCTATTTATAAGCCGGACATGCCATCCGGCGGCCTTGCGTTTGCCGGTAAAAGCCGCGCGTTATTGGCCGCCGGCGAATACATGACAAGCGCGCTGTTTCTCTCCAGGACAATCGAGGTTCTTCCTGAATATGCCCGGCTTAAGATAGACCTCGTTGATGTTTTCGGTGATCAGGATAAACTTGCCGGCAGAATAACTGATGTAGAAGACCGTTTGAGAATAAGCGGTGCCGGCGAGCTGAAATTTCTGCTCAGCTATATTTATTACCAGCATTTTCTTAATAATGGCATTATAAAGGATGAGCTGGACAGACTCGACGCAGCTCAAAGGTTGATAGATGCAGCATATCAGGAGATGCCGAACTCCAGAGCCGTAAGCGAGCTTAGAAGTGCTGTTAATGAAACTATCAACAAAAAATAGACATTGGGATTTGCACAGCGTTTTATTAAGCCGGGGATCGAGCTGCAAATCCGGGGAAGCGACCTTCATCATACGTGCCAGTTTGTCTTTCCCTTCTGCATCTTTGACACTTTGAGGCGGCAAATATTCTTCACTTCATACTGCCGGTCTGATTTAAAATCCATTTTGCGATTGTCTCAAGAGCGAGCGGCGAGATAGTCTCTTCAATTTTGGCGTATTCTGACAATGCACCGGTTTGAGCTCTTTGAAACAGATGATTGTGTTTTGGCAGCTCCTGGATTGTATAGTTTTTGTTGCCACCGGCTTTGAGTGCCTCTGCAATAGCGGTTAAATTCTCTTTTGGCGGAACCTGCAAATCTAGTTCGCCGTTAATCGCAAGAACCGGGCACTTAACCTTCGTCAAGGTTGGTTTAGGGTCATACGTCAGGAAGAATTCAAACCACGGGGAAAGTGACAACTGAAGCTGGATTTCAATAGCTGCTTCTGATTCGCCCAGCGAATCTTTTTCTTCCTTGCTGAGCTTGCCGAGAGTGTCGGTCAATACCTCGCGGATTTTCTTTTCGGCGGCCTTACGATCCTTCTCATCTTTGAGTATCTGAAGTACCTGTTTTAAACTGGCTCGCTGTATAGCCAATACCTCATCACTTGCACCAGCGGCTTTGAGAAGAAGGTCATTTTGTAAATAAAGAATTTCCTGTCCTGTAAGGCCTGTGCCTGCCATTAACACGATAAAGGCAATATCAGATGACCGGCAAGCTACCATTGGAGCAATTATCCCTCCTTCGCTATGGCCTATAAGACCAATCTGTTTAGGGTTTATCTGCTCGCGACTTTTGAGGAACTCGACGCCGGCAAGAACGTCGTCTGTAAAATCTTCGCTTGTTGAGCCAAGAGTATTACCTGCTGAGCCTCCAACTCCACGGTCATCAACGCGCAAAACAGCAATGCCCTGGCGTGTCAGATAATCGGCCAGCACTAAGAAGGGGCGGTGTCCGAGTATTGTTTCATTTCGGTCCTGGGGGCCTGATCCCGTAATCAAAATAACCGCTGGGAAGGGCTGGCCGGAACGCGGCAGTGTCAGGGTGCCTGCCAGCTTAATGCCGGCTTTTTCATTTTTATAGCTGACCTCTTCTTCAAGATAAGGATATGGTTTTTTCGGCTCCTGAGGGCGATTAAGCTTCGGAGCCTCAACAACGCGTTTCAGCATGAGCGGGAATGAAAGATTTCGCTGCTGCCAAGTGCCTTCGATAGAACCATCCGCCGTCATCTTTCCATCGTATGAACCTTGAATGGCTTCCAGCTCGAGATGCAGGTTGTCGTTCTCATAAGTAACCTTATCCACAGGTATATTTTCTGCACCCTGGTCGGGGCTGTCCATCTTGGCAATAAGTGAGCCATCGGTATTCTCGCTAATCTTGAACACAACCCTCAGCTCGACTATGCTTACCTTTAATGTCCCCATCCAGATACCTTTAATGCCTTTGCTGTCTGCGCCCTGAGCCGAGGTGAATGGCGAAGTAATCAGCGCCAGGCTAAAAAACATTCCAGTTATGAGATTGACTTTATGTTTCATACGTTGCTGCTCCTTGAATATACGATGTAATCGGGCAAATTTTATTCTACGACCACAGCCGTGCCGTAAGCCATCATTTCTGATGCGCCTCCCATAATCTCCGACGTCGAGAACCGTATTTCAACAATTGCGTTGGCGCCCAATTCCCGGGCATTTGCAATCATCCTGTCAACAGCCTGTTCTCTGGATTCAGCGAACAATTTGGTATAGTCGGTTATCTCGCCACCCACGATGTTGCGCAGAACGGCCAGAATGTCTCTGCCTATATGACGGGCACGGATTGTATTGCCTCTTACAAGGCCGAGGTGCTTTACGATTTTCCTGCCTACAATATTATCTGTTGTAGATAGAAACATTCATTTACCTCCTTACATCTCTATAACGGTCTTTCTGCCAGAAATAAACTCTCTCTCGCAGAACGGAGACGAACAAAATTGCCAATCCCACTATAAGAGCGAGCAGCGCAGCTTTCAAGAGCACTCCTACGGTCTGGTCCATGATAATTTCCTCTATCAGCCTGAATCCGCCGTAGATTAAAAGCAGAATCGCTGCTACGGAAAACAGAATCCAGCCAATACCGCGTTCGACGCGGTTATAGACGTTGCCCCAATATTGCTGCCATATACGATCCTCCGGCTCGGCTAACGTCGCGCTGTCGGTGAGCTGCTTGAGCTTCTGGAACTCTTTCAGCTCCGCAGCGCATTGAGGACACGATGACAGATGCTTCTCAAAGACTTGCCGCTGCTCATTGTCAATCTCATTATCCAAATAAGCCATCATCAGGTCTTTATAATCCTGGCAGGTCATTACAACTGACCTCCTTTCTGTCTAATATCTCTTTTAATCTCTTGCGGGCATAGTATAATCGGCTTGTCACCGTACCTGGATTGCAGAAGAGAACCTTGGATATTTCTTCGTATGAAAGATTCCTAAAATGCCTTAAAATAATCACTTCTCTGTGTTTCTCGTCGAGGTGGCCTATGGCCTTCCAGAGCCGGATGCTGGATTCGTTCTTTTCGGCGACGGCTTCAGGGTCAAAATTATCATGCACCTCAGCATCGATTTTATCCTCCTGGTAATCATCAGGTGAGCCGGCCCGCCTGATTTTCATTTTTCGCAGGTGACTGAAGCACAGGTTTCTCAGGATCTGGTAAAACCATGGAAAGAATTTTCCCTCGGAGCTGAGCTGTCTGATGTTGCGATACGCCCTGAAAAAGGCCTCCTGCGAAATCTCTAAGGCATCTTCATGGCTGCCAACAAGGCCGAGCGCTATGAAATACGCATCTTTCATGTGCTTTTTCACAACGGCTTCGAATATCTCTTTGGAGCTGCCTCGACAGCTCCGTATAGCTATTGGCTCATCTTCACAAATGTTGCTCAAGGGCAATTGCTCCTGACATATAGCAGATATTTTGCTTTTATATAAATAGACTCGCAGGAGGGCATTTTCTTCAACAAAATGCCCTTATTTTGTCTTAAAAATCAAATTCTAATCATTTTTAAGCAGCTTGCTAACAAAATCATTCCATCTATAATTTGACAAAATACATAGTGCGTAGTAAATCACTTATTAAGTTTGATAGCTTTCCGCTATTTTCTGAAAGGGCTGCGTTATGAAGAAGCTCGGAATCATCGCATTAACGCTTGTTTGTGTGGTTTTTTATACAGGTATTGGCATCGCCAGGTCCCTGACGCCTGCCATGGAGCCAGAAAGGCCGGATATTAATGTTATTGTAGATTCTCGGCTTGAGCTTTTAGCGGTGGTCCAGCTATTAAGCGGTTACGGCGAACGTTACAATTTAATTACTCAATATGACTTTCCTTATAAGCGTGAAGTTATAAAATATTTTTCCACGTATAAAAATCAACGAGCCGTTCGGATGTTCACAGAAATGAGCCAGGCTGATTTCACTTATGATGCTCCGCCTGCCGCAATGCTGTATTTATCCGAACTTCCGGGCTTAAATATACATCTGCCTTTTACTAATTATCTTAAGACAAGAGCCGGGGGCGAGAAACAATTGAAAGAGTTCGTTGATACACTTCGTGACTTTGCCGAGCAATCGCGATTTGTGGCATTTTTCAGATCTCAGCGGGATTTCTATCAACGGATTGTTGATAATGCGCATACGGCCATCCAGGATGCTGATTATGTAGGGCCTTTGGAAAATTACTATGGTATAAAACAGCATAGCTACAATATCATTCTTGTCCCTCTATTTGTCGGAGGTTTTGGTCACCGTTTAGACAGGGCTGATGGCACTTGTGACATCTATAATATTTGTGGGCCAATAAGTATAGAAAATGAGCTTCCTGTATTTGGAACAGCAGACAGCTTTAGAGACCTCGCTTGGCATGAATTTGGCCACTCCTTTGTTAACCCCGGCATGGAGAAGTTTCGTAACGAAATCGCCAAGTATTCATCCCTTTTCGACCCCATAGCCGACAGAATGAAACAGCAGGCTTATGGAACATGGGAAACATGTGTTAATGAGCACCTCGTACGTGCAGTTTCTACCAGGCTCATCTTTCGCTATATGGGCAAGGAAGCAGCAGAACAAGCTCTTCAATATAATAAGACAAAAGGATTTTTTTATGTCGAGGCTTTGTGTAAGCGCCTTGAGCAGTATGAGAACCAGCGTGACAAATACCGAACATTCACGGATTTTTTCCCTGAGCTAATCAGAGTCTTCAAAGAGCTGTCGGAAAAGAATCTGGGCAACGAGTTTTACTCTATCTCTTTCACCGGCACGATTAACGCCGTCTATTTGGACGGAAAATCCGCCGTCCTGATTGTGCCTACTAATGAAAGCAATAAAGCCGTGCAGGATAAAATTCATGGCTTTGTTAAGGCGATTCGCGACAAGTTTTTTAAAGACTCGACCATATTAACCGACCAGGAGGCCCTTAAAAAGAACCTGTCGGGTAATACTATAGTTGTCTATGGCACACCGACGGGAAACCTTTGGCTTGCAAAATATTTTTCCCAGCTTCCTGTACGAGTCTCTCCGGACCGGATTATAGCAGAAGGCATTTATATCGGCAGGAGCTTGCGATTTATTTCTGCCTGGCCGAACCCGCAGAACCCGCGAAAAGGAATGGTGATTTATACCGCCCAGCAGGCTGAGGACGTCATTGAAATCAACGCTGTTTTCCATGGGCCGACGGATTACGTTGTCGCAAAAGGCAGAGAGGTTCTAAAAGCCGCAGACTATAATAAACAAAACAAGCCGTGGACTTTTAAACAAGAGCTGTAAAAAAGAAAACATTAGGCCAGTTATTTCGCAGTGTCTCTGACAAATTTTATCGCTGCAAGTATCTTGTATGTAGAAATTAACTTCGATATGTTTATGGTGTCAATGAATGATTCAACAAAAAAGACTCAGAGAAGCATTAAAAAACAAATCAAAATTTAGCGTAGTTGTCGAATTGACGGCGGGGCCGGATTTTAGTCTCGCCCCGATTGAGGCTTTCCTTAATGCTTACAAGGCTGATGGCGGCTCTTTTTTGCCCGAGGGCTTTGAGCTTGTCGGCGTAGCTGTTCCTCAAAATCCCGGCGGAATGCCCAACGTCGAGCCGGCAAATGTCCTGTGCCATATCAGAACACATGATCTGCTTGGCGATTTGGATTTTATTCCCCACATAAGCTGTAAAGACCAGAATGTCGCCTCGCTGATAAGCTCTTTGGCAGGATTTAAAGCAGCAGGCGTTGAAACTGTTTTAGCGATAACAGGTGATAAGCCGCTTAAAGGCAAAGGTGTATTTGAAGTTGATTCTCTTGGCCTGCTGACGTTGCTGCGACGAATGAATTTACAGGCATATCTGAAAACGCCCCCAGAAGCGCTGGATAAGGTACATCAGTTTTTTGCCGGTGCTGTTGTGTCGCCCTTTAAATATACCGAGGCTTCACAGATGCAGCAGTATTACAAGATGAAAAAAAAGATTGCCTGCGGCGCAGAGTTCCTGATAACTCAGGTAGGCTGGGACTGGAGAAAATCCGCCGAGCTTTTCATGTATCTTGCAGAAAACAACATAAACATACCTGTAATCGGCAACGTTTTTCTGTTGAGCACGAAAACCGCTGCGCCGCGACAGATGCACGACCTGAAGCTGCCGGGCTGCTTTGTCAGTGACGAGCTTTTTGAAAAAGTCTGTTCGGAAAGCTTCGATGAGCATATCGAGCGAGCCGCCCAGCAGGTGGCTATGTATAAGTCGCTGGGAGCGGCGGGAGTCGATATTGGCTCAGTGCATGATTATGAGACACTCGCCAAGATTATTACCCGCTCCGCAGAAATAGATAAAAATTGGCAGCAATACAAAGATAATCTCTATTGGCCCAAAAAAGGTGGATTTTATCTCTATGATGAAAAGGGCGGGCGCGTAGCACTTTCCATTTCCAAGAAGAAAATCTTCAAGCTAAGATTATTCGACTTTTTTCACCAATATTTCTTTAGTCAGCAGTGCCTGCCTTTCAAGGTGGCAAGAAAACTTGCGATTGCGATTGGTGCGCACCGAAAGGAAAGTTTTGCGCACCGGCTATTCAGTGTTTTTGAATTTGCAGCTAAACATCTGCTGTTTGATTGCGAAATGTGCGGCGATTGCTATCTGCCCGAAAATTTCGGCCTATGCACAATCGGCGGATGTGAAAAAGGAATGGACAATGCTCCCTGCGGCGACGCTACGGTTGACGGGTATTGCAGCCACAACCTCAAACGAATTTGTATCGGCGAGCCGATTTATAAATCAGCAGCAGCCGAAAAGGACGGGCTTGACAAGCTGCAGAATATCATTAACAAGCCCAGAATTCACGCCCTGGAGCATACCTCTTCTATCCTGAATTTCCTGTGTGGAAAAGACCATACGATGAAGAGGCCACTGACTGTCATCGGCGAATCAATCAACGCCTCAAAATCGAATACTTACAAGATTATGAAGAAGCTGGCCGAGCTTGGTCCAAATTCATACTCGATGCCGAGTGGACCATTGAACTACATTAAAGCATTGATTGAATTACAGACGGACGAAGGCGCCGATTATACAACAATCAATCTCGATGGCTTCTGTGAAAATGGTGTTCAAACCGTTATCAATATGATGGCTAAATATATCGGCCTGGTCCATATTTGGGGCAGCGGCACGCCGGTATGTATCGATAGCGGCAACAATGAGGTTTTAACAGCCGGCCTGAGGGAATGGTACTCACAAAATCGGAAATCGGAAATCGGAAATCGGAAATTTCTTAGGCCTCCGCTTATAAAGTCGGTTGATGTTTATACAATGGACAAAATACTGCCGTTAAAAAAAGAGTATGATTTTAAGGTAGTCTGCCTCCTGGCTGACAAAAATAATCTCGGCACAGATGCCTTGTGCTCGATAGGTGAGCTGCATTCTCAGGCAAAGCGATTCTTTGACACGGCAGCCGGGCAATACGGTTTTAGGCCGGAAGAGATTTTTTTTGCTCTGAAGGTAACTCCGCTGGCAAAAGATTACACGCTCGAACCAGGCGTGCCGGGCAACACCTATCGTACACTCGAGACAATCAGGAAAATCAAAAGCGACCGCAGCATGAACGGAGTGCATTGCATGTTTGCAGCCGGCGATTGCGCGAAAGAGCTGCCGGGCCGAAAAATCGGCGTATGCAGGGCTTATGTGGCTAAAGCAATGGAGTACGGACTCGACACCATTGTTGCTGAGACAATTCATCAATATGGTTTAATCGAGCCGGATCCGGAATTATTGGAGCTGGTGGACGCCTACGCTAAAATGGACGGCTCAGCCTCACAACACAACAAAGCAGTGGCGCTGATGAATAAATTTTGCGCGGAAAATGCTGAAAATCAGGAAGGTAAGCTCAGGGTTGATAAAGCCTTGCACAGTGATGACCGGCTGCGTCAGCACGACAAATCCCGAACAAGCTGCCTTCCGAGCTCAACAAGGTAAACCCCGTTAGAAAGCCTTCTACTTTCTAACGGGAAGGCTAACACGGGCTTTAAAATCCGTGTTCGCTGAAAATGTAATATTCTCCATCCATGCTTTAAGCAGCGGGGCTTTCTAATGGGGTGAATATGGATAAAGGCACAAGGTTACGGTTTAATTCCGCCTGGCCGAATCCGCACAATCCTGAAATTGGTGCTTTATCATAATTCAATATGGCGAAAAAAATCTCTTGTGCTCATTGCCAAACGATAGTATTATATACAAAATAAATCAATAAGCCAGGGGAGCTGATAGCCGGATGAATTGACCGGCTGTGGCTGAGAAATCCGCCGAGGGCGGATGACCCTAAGAACCTGATCGGGATAATGCCCGCGAAGGAAGGCAAAAGAAAAATCAAAACTTAAAATGCAAAATTAAAAAAGATTTAAGTCCGTATTTTTAAGTTTTTAGTTTTGAGTTTTTAGCTTTTGAAGCACTCCTTTCGCGGAGTGCTTTTTTTGTTGATATTCAAACAAATTATAATGAAAGGAAACAAAAAATGATTGAGACTAATATTTCCAGAGTGATTATAGAGCAGTACGTTAAAAGGCTGACCGAGCATCTTGAAAGTGACGTTGTGATAGTCGGGGCAGGGCCGGCCGGCCTGGCTGCCGGCTATTATTTAGCTAAAGCAGGAACGAAGGCCACCATAATCGAAAAGAAGCTCTCGACAGGCGGCGGAATCTGGGGTGGCGCTGCGGGCTATAATGTTGTTGTCTTTGAAGACAAAGAAATTTTAGATGAGATTGGCGTGACAACTAAAAAACAGGCTGGGCTGTATGCAGCAGATTCAATAGAGTTTGCCGCAGCCCTGGCATATAAGGCAAAAAAAGCAGGAGCGGAGATATTTAACCTGATAGAGGTTGAAGATATCGTTCTCAAGCAGGAAACCATTCAGGGCGTCGTTGTCAATAGTTCCAGCGTCCGAGGGCTCGGACTTCATGTTGACCCGTTTTGCATCTGTGGAAAGTGTGTTGTCGATGCAACGGGACATCCGGCTGAGCTGGTCAGCATGCTCAAGAAAAGGAAACCGCAGCTTTTTCCGAACCAGCTGCAGGAATACTTTATGAACGTGGAAATCTCCGAAGCCGGCGTCGTTGAAAAAACCGGCGAAATCTTCCCCGGCCTTTACGTAACAGGCATGGCTGTTTGCGACGTCTTTAATCTGCCGAGAATGGGACCAATTTTCGGTGGAATGTTGAAATCAGGGAAAAAAGTTGCTGAATTGATAAATGAAAAATTACAATCTTCCAACAAAAAAGCAGTGTCTCGAAATACTCGAAAAGTATCACGTGCCGCCGCATATCGTAAGGCATAGCCAAACTGTGGCGAAAATCGCTGTGTTTCTGGCAGAAAAACTTAAAGAAAAAGGCGTAGTTATAGATATCGACCTTGTGGAAAGGGCCTGCCTTCTGCATGATATGACGAGGCTTTGTGAATTTGAAAAGTCTGATTATAATAATTCCGGCGGGGCACTTACGGACCAGGAAATGGCGGCATGGGATCGGCTAAGAGCAACATACAAAGGAATTTCGCATGAGGATGCTGCGTATGAATTATTAAAAGAAAAATATCCTCAGCTTGCTTTGACAATAAAGAAACACAAATATGCGGCTTTGTTGGATGAAAAAGAAAAACCCTGCACGTGGGAAGAAAGAATCGTTTATTACGCAGACAAAAGGGTTACGCACGAAAGAATCGTGACATTAAAAGAAAGGCTTGAGGAAGCTCATCAAAGAAATGAAAATTTACAGTGTGCAAAAGGTCAACGTGAAATTGACACGGCAAAAATTGACCATTTGATTTTTGAATTGGAACGGCAGATTTTCACCAAAACAGGTTTAAACCCTGATGATGTCACTGAAGAGTTTATCGATTCATAAAAATATTCAGCCCCCGGTTTTACCGGGGGTTCTTTATGCAAGGTTGTTATCCGCCATTTTTCGTTGTACGTCGCCGGGTCGCCATTAAGCCTGAGATAATAGTAACCGTCAGCATAACGGCCAATGTCGCGGCGGTGAACCAATCTCCCCACGCAGCAGTCGGGACGTGAGCCAACTTAATAATTATCGTTCCTATGGCAAAAGACTGGACGAGCATTTTAAGCTTGCCGGAGAAGGTTGCCGCGAAGTTGATGCCATGGGCCTCGGCGATATGACGCAGCACCGTTACATAAGCCTCCCGTAGAACGAGGATGCCTGCTACGAGCCAATGTATAACTGTTAATGTTGTCGAGTCCAGATCAAAAAACTTTGGCTCGCCGATTATAGCGAAGCAGATAAACGCGCCGCAGACGAGGATTTTGTCGGCCAACGGGTCCATCATCCGGCCGAATTTGCTGGCAATATTCAGCTTCCTTGCGATATGGCCATCAATAATATCTGTCAGGCCGGCTGAAAGAAAAACTGCAAAGGTAATATCAAGAAACGATGATCTGTCTGTGACAAGGGGTGAGTCAAGAATCATTACCAAAAAGACAATTGCCAATACAAGCCTGGCAAAGGTCAAGATGTTCGGAATGAGTTTAATCATGGCAGAAAGTTTAACCCTTTAGAAATACATTTCAATACTAAATTTGTTGCACGAGCAAATCATAATCTTTCGTGCCGATGACCTGAGCATTTATAAATTCGCCCTGCTTTGCCGAGCATTTTTCAATAATGCAGACGCTGTCAATTTCAGGCGCCTGGCCGTGGTAGCGGCAACGACCGGTACATTTGACATCCACGGAATCTATCAGGCAGAGAAGCTCACTGCCGATTTTGTTTCGGTTTCCTGCAAAAGCAATTCTCTGCTGGGTCTGCATCAGCTCTGCAGCTCGCTGCTGTTTTACCTGATCCGGAACCTGTCCCGGCATATCGGCTGCCAGCGTGCCGGACTCCGGATAGAATTGAAAGCATCCCAGGGCATCAAATTTGGCCCAGTTGACAAAGTCCAATAGCTCAGTGAATTGCTGCTCGGTCTCGCCGGGATAGCCGACAATCAGGGTTGTTCGCAGCACTATATCAGGTATAGATGACCGCAATTTTTCTATCAATTCTTGCAGGCGGTCTTTGGTATCAGATCTGTGCATATCCCGTAAGATCTTGTTGTTTATGTGCTGGATTGGGATATCGAGATAGTGAACAACTTTTTTGCTTTTTGCTATTGTTTCGATGAGCCTATCGCTGATACCAGCCGGCCAAAGATACATTAGCCGTACCCATACAAGCCGGTCAATTTTCTCAAGCTCTTTGATAAGAGTGACTAATCCATTTGTTAGCTTATGGTCTCTACCATAGTATGTCGTATCCTGTGCGATGATATTTAATTCGACCACGCCTGCTGAAACAAGCTCATAAGCTTCAGCCAGGACCGATTCCAAAGGTTTGCTTCTGAATGTTCCTCTGATGGAGGGAATTGTGCAGAAAGAGCAGCGGTGATTACAACCCTCGCTGATTCTCAGGTACGCCCAATGACGTCCGGTAATAAGCAGCCGAGCAGTATCATCAGTGCAGTTTTCCGGCAGATTTCCGATGTAAGCGGCTGGCTGATCGGCTGAAAGGGTCTTTTCGATTATTTGAGCAATATTATCCCGCTGGCCGAGGCCGACAATTGCATCGACACCCTCGACCTGGTCGAAAAGCCGGCGCCCTAATCTCTGTGATAGACAACCTGCCACAATAACTTTTCGTGCGATGCCTTTTCGCTTACAATCCACTGCATGTTTTATGGCATCGAGGGCTTCCACCTTTGCCGGCTCAATAAAACCGCATGTATTAATTATGATAACGTCGGAATTATCGGACTCCTCATTTATAAAAAAGCCTGCCTGAGCGATTTCAGCCAACATTTTTTCACTATCAATCATATTTTTAGGACAGCCTAACGATATAAATCCGACGGTAATGGGTCTTTGTTGTTTTTTAGCCATACTCCGAAAAATAGCAAAAAAATATAAAATGTCTAATCTTTTTAATCTGGGCAAGATGAAAGTATCGTATTTTTCTCAATTTATCAAAAAACGGTTGACGATAAGAAATTAAACAATATAATTTACTTTTCTGGCATTATTATATAAAAAACCGATAAATCCTGACCTACCCTGCATACCGCACATAGGACAGCGTTGGTAGTGTGATTATGTACAAGAGCAGCCAGAAAATAAGCTGTCGGCGAATATTGTTTCGGGTCCTGGTTGTAATAGCCCCCCTGTGGATTGAAGGATGCGGAGATTTTTTAGGCGAGAAAGCTACAAGTATTCAATCTCAAAATATAATAAACGATTTGAGCACAATCAAAGTAACACCTGAGCCTAATGTTCCTATCCCGGAAATCTATAAGGCTCCACCTAAAATTGTAGAGCAGGTGGTTGGCGGCAAGGCCGACTGGAAGTTATTCTATTTTTGCAAGTACCATACATCAGAAGAGCTAAAAGTTATCGTAAATGCACAATTTGCGTCTCAAATTTTTGACGAAAAAGGTAAATCTACTACAGTCACGGACTACACTGTAAGCAGCAACCCAGCTACCAACCAGTTAATAGTAAGATGCCCGACTAAGGCCGATATTGACGCAGCGCTTCAGGTATTACAGGAGATAGATGTTCCACCCATTCAGGTTAAAATCAATTGCCTTATTTCAGAAATCTATGCCGATAAAACAATAGACAGGGAAACTACCATAAAAATTAGTGATTTATTGGGTGAGCATATCTCCTTAATACCCGGCGCCCGGCCATTTGGCGAAGACATTGCTAATCTGCTGACAGAAAGCGATGTATTGCCCGCATTTCCAGGAGCTTCAACCAGAGAAATAGGCCGCGCAAAAATGGGTCTTAAGGTCGGATATCTAAGCACTAAGCATAACTTTTTAGCCTTAGTCGATTTACTTGAATCAAGAGGTTATCTGAAAATCCTTATGAATCCGACCATTGAAACCGTCAATGGCAAACCGGCAACAGTCTCATCAAGTCAGCATGTGCCACTCCAAAAGATTACTAGAATCATAACCGGTACCGGTGCAAGCAACGTGATCAATGAAGAAACAGAATATGTTGATGTAGTTGACTCTCTGAAAATCACGCCACATGTCTTCGCAGATGGTTGTGTCGGCTTAGAAACAGACATTGTTCTCGGCTCAAAATTGACCCCCGAGGGCGTAAAGCAATTGCCCATCGTCACAAAAAAGGAAATCGAAAATAAAGAAAACCGTATCAGGCCTGGCGAAAGTCTGGTGATAGGCGGGATAAGAAAAAC
This sequence comes from uncultured Pirellulales bacterium, assembly GCA_964601355.1. Classification (GTDB taxonomy): domain Bacteria; phylum Planctomycetota; class Phycisphaerae; order Sedimentisphaerales; family Anaerobacaceae; genus CAZRNB01. The sequence continues at coordinate 12,230 of CAZRNB010000009.1, read as the reverse complement.
AGAAAAACGTGACGTTGTTCGTGGTGTTCCATTTTTCAAAGACATACCTTTAATAGGTTTTTTGTTCTCCGGCAGAGATTTTGAGGAGAGAGCAGTAGAGACCTTGTTTGTATTGACGCCTACCATCTCTACCGGTGGTGTCCCAACCAGAGAAATAATTGAAGAGATCAGGAAAAAACACGAACCGCCTGTCCTCGAAAAAAACCACAAGACCGTCAAAGAGCCTGTTGACCCAAACTCTTTTGAAAAACAGCAGGATCAAATAACGCCGGAGGCTAAGCAATTACGACCGCAAGTCCAGGCAGACAAAGCAGAAGGTTCTGGGCCGCAAGCTCCTCAAAAAGACCCTAATGAGCCACAGCCCGATACTAAAAAAAACAGACTGAAAGAAGAAAAAGAACGGACACGGAGCAATTCGGACGATATGCCCGGAGCCAAAGGGATAGCGGTAACGGCTAACGCAGGCCAAAAACAAGCTTATAGAAACAAACAAGCTGTTTCAGATTCCAACAAATCTGAGGATAAATAATACAAGATAATGGAGAGGTAGTATGGATAATATTAACAACGTCAAGCATACCGGCGATGAAAACCTCGGCAGGCCCATTCCTTTGGGCGGCGATTCCGGCCAGATGAAAGTTTCACATTCACCGTTGAACCTGGGAGGCGGCAGCGCGGTAGAGGCGCCAAAGCCAGCGATACAAAAGCCGGCGGCGGTGAAGCCGGCAAATAGTCACGGTCCCACAGGCCGCATCACAGGCGTAAAAACCTTCTTTACCAAGCTGCACGCTGGCGCTATGGAATTTCTTGATGAGCAAATTACCAAGTGGCTGCATGAAAACCCCGGCATTCAAATAAAATTTACTAATACAACGACAGGCGAGGTCCAGGGCAAAAAAAACGAGCCTAATATCATCATTCATGTCTGGTATTAGAATTGAGCTTAGACAATCGGACACCGCCTATTAAATACTCGCGCATCAATATAAAACCGTCTAATACATTTATGACGGCCGGCAATGCTCGATCTATTAAGCTGCTAAATTTTTTGGGCTTCTATACGTCTCAAAACGAGGCATTTCCGCCGCCATCGCCTGAGCTACCAGAGGTAGGTTTACCAGGTCCGCCGTAATTCGTCGTATTTCCAGAGGCGCGATTGTTGGCGTAGAAGTTTCCACTTGATTGAAAATATATGCCATACGAAGAAGGACCAGTTACCAAATTTTCCTCAATCGCATTGTCGGTACCTTTCACATAGATATTATATTGAGAATTTGTTTTGGCTGTATTATATCTTATGAAATTGCCATTTCCTTCAACGTATATCCCGGATATCGTATTATAGGAGGCAATATTGCTGAATACAGAGCAGCACTCTTCCCGGGTCCAAATGCCATACCGTGGATTATCAATAACTATATTATTCAACGCTAAACACCAACCTCTAAGCACGATTCCGACACCGATGGCTTGTGGAATATTACCATTGTTAGTGCTTAAATTACTGCTTACAATGGAGCCACCGCCTACCTCAATTCCATTAACGTCATTTAAATAAACCGTGCAATCCCTCACCATATTGTTTATGCCATTAAGCACGATGCCACTTTTGCCATTAAGTCCCGCACGGATACCGAGAACGCGATGACCCTCTCCCCACTTTGTCCCTACATAAGTGGGACTTTGCTCAATGATTCCATAACCGCCGAAATCTCGGACCGTTCCGTTGCGGATTTCGACGTTCGTACGGCGATTCATGAAAATCCCGCAGCCATTGCCGGAACCTCGGCCAATAAGGTTAAAGCCCATCAAGTCAACAGTCACATCGTTAGCTTCGACCGTAATCGCATTCTGGTTGGCCGCCGCTGTTTGTATATTGCCGGTAAGATAATACGACCCTGGACTGGTGATCGTGTACGGTTCTGAGATAGCTGTTCGCGGATCGGTGTCGGAGAGTGCAGATATGTCCGCACCGAGCGGAACACTTTCCTGAGACTCAGTTGCCTGGACGCTGAGCAAGAGCATCAGTACAGCCAGAGCCAACACACTCACTACCGCTTTTATTCTTTTCGTATCCATATTGTTCCTCCTTTCAAAGATAGGAAATATTTCTCGGCGTACATTATGTTCGCCGCTATCGTTCGATTTTATATCCTGTGATTTGCCTAAAAGATTTTATTTTCTATCACATCATGCCTCTCCGGAAACTGTTTATGATAAAATAATATAGTTTTTGCGTACTTTTTTCAAACATTATCTATAAAAAAGTTTTGGATGGGCTGCTTAAATACTCTGTGGGAGTCTAAAGAATCGAACCTAAAAACCGGAAATGCTTCACATTCCCATAAATAAAACAAAATCACATATTTGGCAAAAATTCTTGACATATTGGGCTGATTGTATTAATTTCTCCTGATTATATATTTAGCATCTAACAGGCAAATAAAAGGTTTTTATTGTTTTTGGAGGCTTTTGTGGCTAAACAATTAGCTCGTGAATTGGTTAATGCAGGGGTGCATTTTGGGCACGGTGCAAGCCGATGGAATCCCAAAATGGCCCCGTTTATTTTCGCTAAACGCGGCAACATTCATATTATTGACGTGAAGAAAACGTTGAAAGGCCTGTTAATAGCTAAGAAGCTTTTAACCGAGATTGTTTCTTCCGGCAGTGACGTTGTCTTTGTAGGCACCAAGCGTCAGGCGCAAAAGGCGGTCCAAACCGTCGCAAAAAAATGCGGCATGCATTACGTCAGTGAGCGCTGGCTGGGCGGAATGCTTACCAATTTCAGAACTGTACGCTCTCGACTGGCCAGACTGGAGGAGCTGGAATCCATGGAGAATGACGGAACGCTCGAAAGTGAGAGCAAGAAACAGGTCTCCAGGCTCAAACGCGAGATGCGAAAGATAAAAGTCAATCTCGAGGGCGTTCGGAACATGACGCGTTTGCCGGGAGCCGTTGTGGTGGTCGATGCCAGGAAGGAGTATCTGGCTTTGCGCGAGGCTAAAAAGCTCGGCGTTGCAACGGCTGGAATTCTCGATACCGATTCTGATCCAGATACTGTTGATGTAGTCATCCCTGCCAATGATGATTCTATCAGAGCGATTGAGCTGATACTCAACGAATTGGCTGATGCAGTGGCAATCGGCAAGACAATGGTTGCGGTGCGTGCTGAGCCGGCGGCTCGTTCGAGGCGACCGGCCCACGTGAGGAGACCGGCTTTGGCCCAGGCCGGTAAAGATGAATCTGACCCGGTGGCCGTTATTGAGCCGAGCCAGCAGGCTGCTGCAGAAACCGCTTTGCCGCAAGGCGATCCTGAGCAGCCTGATACAGGCATGATCGGGCAATCCTGAGAAGAGGCACAAAAAATCAAAAATTAAAATGCAAAAACCAAAATTGTTCATTGTTCATTGTTCGTTGTTCGTCGATGAACTATGAACTGTGATCTCATAACTCTTTGTATTTTGATTTTTGAATTTTGATATTTAATTTTATTTCGGACTTGCCAGATATAGGAGTTTTTAATATGGCAGAAATATCAGCTTCTTTGGTGGTTAAGCTCCGCAAAATAACCGGTCAGGGCATGATGGATTGTAAAACGGCTCTTCAGGATGCCGACGGCGATATGGACAAGGCTATCGCGATACTGAGGAAAAAGGGTCTTGCAACCTTAGCTAAGCGAGCTGAGCGTGAAACTACACAGGGTTTGGTTGTTAGTAAGTGCAGCGACGACGGAAAAACCGCCGCGCTGGCTACACTTTGCTGCGAGACGGATTTTGCAGCCAGAAGCGGCGACTTTGTGACGGCAGCCGGGGCATTGGCCGATTTCGCTCTTGTTTGTCCGGCTGATGACGGCGTTGAGAACATTCTCGAAACTACCCTTAACGGACGGAAATTCAGTGACATTGTGACCGAAACGGCCAGCAAGACCGGCGAAAAAATTGAGGTCGGGGATTATGCAAGATATAAGCTCGATGGGCCCGGCCTTATCAGCACATACATCCACTTCAATGGGAAAGTGGGCACAATGGTTCAGATAGAGACAAGCGGTGATGACGTTGCTGCTGCGGACGGCTTAAAACGAACCGCCGCAGACATGGCGATGCACATTACCGCAACTAAGCCCCTTGCACTGGATAAAGATGGCTTAAAACCCGAGGTCATCGAGCAGGAAAAGGCCGTCTATCGCGAGCAGGTAAAAGGCAAGCCCGCGAACATGATTGAGAAGATTGTGGAAGGTAAGATGAAGAAATTTTACACCGAGAATTGCCTCTTGGATCAGTTGTTTGTCAAGGATGACAGTAAAACCGTCGCACAGGTTTTGGCCGAGGCAGCTAAGCCGGCCGGCGGCCAGGCCAGGATTAAAAGATTTGCGAGATTCGACGTTGGATAATGAGAACCCCACTGCCGAAAGGCATACTGCGTAGTAAAACGTGGGGCTAAATAAAAAATATTTAGCCCCCGGTTTTACCGGGGGTTTATTTTGTAGTTTTACCATCGATTTACATCATAAAAAGTACAAGATGCGGGATAAATGGCAGAGAGCAAATACAAACGTGTGCTGCTGAAGATATCAGGCGAAAGTTTCTGTGGACCTGGCAAGTTTGGGATCGAAGGCTCTTGCCTTGAGTCCATCGCGGCGCGAATAGCGGATATATGCAAGCTCGGACCTCAGATAGCCGTCGTGGTGGGTGCAGGCAACTTCGTTCGGGGAGAAACTTTTTCGCGGACCAGTCACATCCCGAGAAATACAGCCGATTACATGGGAATGCTGGCTACCATTATCAACGCCTGTGCGTTGCAGGAGACGCTGGAAAAGCTCGGCCAGCCGACCAGGGTCTTAAGCGCGATCGAAGTCGCGGCGATGTGTGAGCCTTTTATTCGCAGACGTGCTCTTCATCACTTCGAGCGGCAGAGGGTGGTCATATTAGCTGGCGGAACAGGGAATCCGTACTTTACTACCGATACCTGTGCGGCTTTACGGGCAGCCGAGCTCAATGCGGAGTTGCTGATCAAGGCAACAAAAGTTGATGGAGTCTTCAGCAAAGATCCCAATGAAAATCCCAAGGCTAGGATGTTTGAAAAAATCACATACGATGACGTGATAAAACGAGATCTTAAAGTGATAGACCGTGCAGCCGTGGGTCTGTGCAAAGATAATAATATTCCTATTGTCGTTTTGAATATTTTTAAGGTTGGCAATATTACCAGGGCTATTTGTGGCCTAAAAGTTGGAACGATAATTTGCTGAAAAATTGAGGCGGGATAGATCATGCCAGTCAAAGAAATAGTCTCGGAAAGTGAATCCAAGATGAAAAAGGCGGTTGAGGTTCTGCACGACCAGTTGAAAACCGTGCGAACCGGAAAGGCCTCTACCGGATTGGTTGAAAATATTAAAGTCGATTATTATGGCACTGCCACGCCATTAAGGCAATTGGCAACCCTGGCGACGCCACAGGCTGATACGATTGTTATAAAGCCGTTCGACCCTGCTTCGCTTAAAGAGATTGAAAAAGCAATTAAAAACAGCGACTTGAGCATTGCGCCAATTGCGGACGGCAGATTCATAAGATTGAACATTCCGCCACTGAGCGAAGAAAGAAGAGGGCAGCTTGCCACTCAGGCCAAACAGACCGGCGAGCAGGCAAAGGTTAGCGTCCGAAATGTACGAAGGGACGCGATAAAACATCTTGAACAGCAGGAAAAAGACAAGCTCATCACCGAAGACGACCTCGAAGCCGGCAAAGAGCAGATCGACGACCTCACCAAGCGATATAACGATAAGGTTGACGAGATAGTCAAACACAAATCGGACGAAATCATGCTTGATTGATTCGTCGCTCGTCTCTCGTGACTCGAAATACGGGTCACGGGTCACGAATTACGGATAACGTATTTCGGGGGACAAAGCTATGCGAGAAGAAAAAAATATGGAGACAAAACCGAAAAAGAAAACTGCCTTCAGGCTCATCAAATGGATACTGGTGGGTGTAGCTGTCATAGTTATTCTGGCAGTGCTGCTTGCCCCTGCAATTGTGTCGTCAGAGAAATGCCGGCAGATTATACTGTCAAAGCTTAACAAATCCATTAGCGGCCGGACGGATTTTGCCGACCTTTCAATGGGCTGGTCCAAAGGCATCAGGATAACCGATCTTAGTTTTAACGATAATGCCGGCTGGGCATCGGTGCAGGTAAAGAAAATCGCCACAAAGCCTCATTACGCCTCCATTCTGATGGGCAATTTATCCTTCGGCCAAACGACGATTGACCAGCCTAAGGTAAGCTTAAATCTCAAGAATAAGCCCGCAGCCGAGCAAGCTGGCGAATCGCAGCAAGTCCCGACAAAAGTCAGGCCGCTGGCTCTTGTCATGGATATGGCCGTGAACGACGGCAGCTTGAAGGTGACAGATTCAAGGGACAAAACCATTGAGGTCTCACAGATAAATTCTTCTGTGAGCGTACGACCTTTAGGCCGGCAAACAAGTTTTAAAGCCGATATGGTTGTAGGGGATAAAGCCTCGAAGATTAGTGCAGCCGGCAATGTCACGCCGGGCAATAAAAACGGCTGGTCTCTGAAAGGTACCACAGGCGATTTTAATATTGAGGTCAACGAACTGAACCTTGCGACATTAGAGCCGATTTTGGAGTTAGCTAAAGTCCAGCTTCAGACTAAAGGTGTGGTTTCTGCTAATGTGACCAGCGGTATAAAAGATGGTCGTTTTGAAAACCTTAGCGGCAGCATGAAAGCTAAAAATCTTGATATAACAGGCCCAATGCTCAAAGGCGACAGACTGCGCAGCAGCATTCTGGATGTTGACGTAAAGCTGAGCCAAAAAGAGCAAGCCGTCAACATCGACCATTTGCAGCTTTGCAGCGATTGGGCACAGGCAGACGCCAGTGGGACAGTCCCTACCACCTTTAAGTCTTTTACTGATATTCTGCAACCTGGTTCCAGTTATAATCTGAAAGGCAATTTCAATTGTGACGTTGCAGCCATTCTCTCGCAGATGCCCCGAACAATCGGCCTTAAAGAAGGAATGAAAGTCACTAAGGGTCGGCTCTCCGGCAGCGTCAATACATTCGCCCAGGCCGGCAAGGCTACAATCACCGGCCAGGTAAACCTGGTTGAATTAGCGGGTATAGTCGATAGCAAAACTCTGGCTATTTCTGAGCCGATCACCGCTGCCGTTGAAATAACAGGCGAAAAAGATCGGATAAATTTTAACAAACTGAATGTTTCCGCGGCATTTGCGAAAATAAATGCCACCGGCAGCCTTGAACAGCTTAATCTCGACACCCAGATTGATCTGGCAAAGCTTCAGGCCGAGCTGGGACAATTCATTAACATCGGCTCATATCAGATGGCAGGCGCTCTTTTAGGCAAGGGACAGGTCTCCATCAGGGAAGATAAGATTTCCGCTGCCGGCTCGTCAGAAATTAAAGAGCTTCGCTTAAGCACCAAAGAAGGCGTCACCGCATCTGAGCCGAAGGCGGAGATTGCCTTTGCCGTTGATTACGATAAGAAAAGCAGAGTCGCCACAATCGGCTCCGTCATTGTAAACGCAAGTCTTGGCCAGGTGAATGTAAAAGATGCGGTTCTTCCATTGGGTAAAGAAGCCGGCAAACCTATGAAACTATTGGCGTCGGCGCAGAAGGTTAATCTTGAAAAACTTCAGCCGTTTTTGGTTTTGTTTACATCCTTCCCGAAAGAAATGCAATTGGCCGGCGAAGCCTCGTCGCAGATTTCCGTAACTTCCGAGAAGGACGTCTATCGAATCTTCAGCGATTCCACAAAGATTGCGAATTTCAAACTGGCCTCGCCCAACAAAGAGCCTTTCCAGCAAGCCGAGGTTCTGCTTATGCTGGATGCTGAAATCAATCCCAGCCAAAAGACGATTAACGTCAAAAATATTGATCTGATAAGTCCCCAAATAAAGATAAAAAAAGGTCAGTTTAATAAAGCCGACAAAGACGGCAAAACTAAATTGCAGGGTACGGCCAATCTCGAATACGACTGGTCGGCTATGAGCTCTTTTGCATCGGCCTTTCTGCCGCAGGGCCTGAGTATGGCTGGAAAAAGACAGGATACAATAACTTTTTTGAGTGAGTATCCGGCCGGCCGGCCGGACCAGCTTTTGGCCAATCTCAACTCTAAAACTAAGATTGGTTTTGAGAAGGCTCAGTACATGGGCCTTTATTTCGGCGCTACGGAAGTGGACATTCAAATCCGTAACGGCCTGCTGGAAATTGCGCCGTTTGCTGCGGCTGTCAACAACGGCAAGCTCAGTTTTGCAGGGAGGGCGGATTTTAAGCAAACCCCGGCAATATTGAAAACGCCCGGCCCGATTGAGATAGCGAAGAACATTCAAATCAACAAGGAAACCACAGATAAGCTGCTGATGTATGTCAATCCCATCTTCGCCAACGTTGTCGGAGTCAGCGGCGTGGCAAATTTTAACTGCGAAAAGCTCTCGATACCATTTGCATCATCTGCCAAAAATGACATTGAGGTAATCGGCACCATCTCAATAAGCAAATTACAGTTGCAGGCCTCGGACCTGCTCGGCCAGATTCTTTTGATAGCGGGTGGTAGCGTCAGCGGACAGGAGATTACCATACATCCGACAAATTTTGTCCTGCAGAAAGGCTTTCTCAGGTATGACAATATGCAGGTCGATGTTGGGGACAATCCTGTCAATTTTAAGGGAGTTATCGGCTTGGATAAAAGCCTGGATATGATGGTGACATTGCCTTATACTTCCAGTGGAAGAGCGGTAAGAATCGGCAGAGAAACCGAAGGCCAAAGGATCACACTGCCGTTAAAAGGGACCATCAATAAGCCCCAATTGGATACGGCAAAGCTGCTGCAGCAGCAGTTACAGCAGCAGGTTGAGGAGCAGTTGCGAAGAGGCCTGGAAGGAATCTTGCGGTAACATTTTGAAAACCCCACGTACAACGTGGGGCTAAATAAATTGCAGTATTTAACCCCCGGTTCTACCGGGGGTTTTCAAATGGTCGATTGAAAGGCGTCATTATGTTTATTAAGGACCTTTTGTCCACTCCCGCTACGCAGCTCGGCAGGGCCGGTAGCTTTGTGGTTTTTCAGATTAAACTATGGTCGCACTGTGCCAAACTTCTAAAAAAGAACAACTCCGGCCGGCAGGCAGCGGCGCTTTCATATCATACCATCTTCGGCATCGTCCCTTTGGCGATTGTAATGCTGTTCGTTTTTCAGTTATTTCCCGCCTTTCAGGACGTCGGAGAAAGGCTAAAGACCTTAGTTTATAAAAATCTTCACCTGACAACGATTACGTATTCATTCAGGTCTATTCCGAACGAAGTCGAGGGTACAGAGGAGAAGGTGATGCTCACCGACCATTTGGACCGGATAGTTAAAGATTTCTTCGCTGGGATTGATAAAGGCTCGATAACGTTAGTCAGCATCGTATTTGTTATCTGGGCCGCTTTGGCTTTGCTGGCAACGATAGAACGGGCATTTAACAATATCTGGCACGTGGCACGCGGCAGAAGCTTTTTGCACCGCGTGATTAACTACTGGTCGATTCTGACGCTTGGGCCGATTCTGATCGGCCTGGGCATTTACGCCACAAGAAGTTATACGGCTTTAGCACAGATTCGACAAACGGTACTCTCGCACATTGGGCCTGCGGTTGTTTCGTATTTTGCGGCGACGTTAGTATTTTTCCTTTTGTATTTTGTTCTACCCAATACTAAGGTGCAGGCAAGAGCTGCGATTTGGGGGGCTGCTATAGCTGCTTTGGTCTGGACGCTCGCGAAATGGGGATTCAGGCAGTACGTCACCGAGTTTATTCCATACAACAAGATATACGGCGTGCTCGGCATTATCCCGCTGGGAGTCTTGTGGATTTACATTACCTGGCTGATTGTGCTTTTCGGCCTGCAGTTGACATTTACCACGCAGCATCTAAAAACACTCGATGCTGCTGAGATTGCCGCCGCCGGCAAACGGGAGCAATATTTTATCGCTAATGACTTTACCGCTATCAACATTGTCAGAGAGATTGCGGATGCTTTTGAAAAAAATCGGGCGCCGATTTCCGCAGAGGTTATTTGCAGCAGGCTGGATATTCCAGCCGAGTTCGGCGTCAGGATTCTTGACCATCTTGTAAAAAGCAATCTTATAGCCAGGACCACCGACCCTGCCGTCGGATTTATTCCCATGAAGGACCCTGCGAATATTCGGTTGTCTGAAATCTCCGACGCAATAGCTGCTGTGGGCTTTGTGCAGACGGCAATCGAGCAGCCGGACAGCCTTCGGCAGATATCTCAAATCCAGCGTGAAACTTTAGCGCAGTACAACATAAAGCAAACACTTAATGACGTTTAGCCGTCGCCGACATTTATCCTTCGTAGTACTACTCTGTTCTCTGGAGTATCAATACGAAGGGGAATTATGAAGAAGGACGGCGATGGTCAAGAATATAACGCACCAATCGCGCCATAAATAAAAAACAAGCCAAAACCCAATAGCGCCATCGCACAAACCAAAAGAACTACTCGCTGAAAACGGGGACCAAAAAATAACGAGCCTTTGAAGCTCGCCCAGGACAGGATTTGCAGCCAAATAAGGTCAACAGACCAATGAGCCAGAGCAAAAAGGCCGAACGCCCAGATTCCGAACTGCCTGGCCTGCGTGGCCAGAGCCAAACCTACCGTCCCCCACCATAAGAGAAAATACGGATTACTGGCAGTCAGGATAATACCGGCGAGAATTGGTCTATCCAAACCGAAAGATAAACCCGTGGTAAAACCATGGGCTAAATATTTAGCCCCGCGCTTGTCCGCCGTCTTTTTGGCGGATTTTACGCGGGGTTTTTTGTGAGTGATCTGCTCTTCAGTTCTTATGCCGAGAAAGGTTTGCATCGCCATTAGAATAAGAAAGACACCGCCGGCAAGGCCTATCACAATCTGGACCTTCGGCAGCTCAAAGAATTTTGCCATGCCGAGGATAATCACCACCATCAGCGGAAATTCGATAATGCCGTGTCCGACGGCTAAAAGCAAACCTGCGTAGCGGTTGCGCGGAGCCATCGTGACAACAGTAGCGGTCACAGGCCCCGGCTGCATCGCACCGGAGCAGGAAATAATAAATACCTGAGCCAGGAAAAACAGCAAATTCATTCTTAAAGACCCAATTTTTGTTTTTCACAATACGAGATACGATTAACGAGCCCCGTTAGAAGACCTGGTAAGTGTCCAGTGATGATATAGGATACACTTTTTTCTAACGGGGCGAGCGACGAATTTATTCTCCGATGATTTTTACAAGGACTCTTTTTTGTCTTTTGCCGTCGAATTCTCCGTAGAAAATCTGCTCCCATGGGCCGAAGTCAAGTTTTCCACCGGTCACGGCCACGACAACTTCTCTGCCCATTACGCTTCTCTTGAGGTGCGCATCTGCGTTGTCTTCAAAGCCGTTATGCTGATACTGCGAGTAAGGCTTCTCCGGCGCAAGTTTTTCCAGCCAGACCTCAAGGTCGTGATGCAGCCCGGACTCATCGTCGTTGATAAAAACGCTGGCGGTTATGTGCATAGCATTACATAATAATATGCCTTCCTTAATGCCGCTTTCCCGCAAAGCATCTTCGACCTGCGACGTGATATTGATAAATTCGCGTCTATTTCTCGTATCAAACCAAAGCTCTTTCCGGTAACTTTTCATTGGACTTTCATCCTTCGACTCGGCTCAGGACGGGCCTCCAGAAATCGTCTTAATTTTGGGATTGTAGCACACTTTTTCTTGAGAGGAAACATCATCTCGCAAATTTCAAATGAGCCGATGAACCGGGTGAACCTTCTATTGGTGAAAGCGCGTTTTTGCATAGTTCACAGACAAACATTGACGCATATAAGCAGGAATTATAGAATTATAGTTCCTGTGGGCAAAAAAGTTATGGTGAAAGTAGCTCAGTGGGTAGAGCATTGGACTGTGGATCCAAGGGTCGCGGGTTCAAATCCCGTCTTTCACCCTTCTATTCTTGTTTAGCCGTTGCCGACATTTATCCTTCGTAGTACTATTCCGTTCTCTGGAGTATCAATACGAAGGGGAATTACGAAGAAGGACAGCGACGGTGAGAATTTGAATGCGGAATCCAAACGAGGTACCATATTGTGGCGTGGGCTTAAGCCCACCAGCTCCGATTATCTATGTTTAGCCGGCGACGGTTAGATAAGATTATAGGTTGTGCACC
>CAZRNB010000008.1:0-41535 GCA_964601355.1 uncultured Pirellulales bacterium | reverse complement strand
GTGGGAAATGCCTGGAAGGCCAAAATAGAACCCATTGATTTTTCGCCTGTTTCAGCTAATGGCCCGAACACAAACTTTGCACCGGCTGAGGCGGAATCCAGAATTTTTACTACGACGTCGTTGACGAACAGAAAAAGTTTTGCACCTGCAGGGACAACGAAAATAAACACTGCGATCAATATTTGAAGGCCAATCCCCCAGCCGATGACCCTGAAGTTCATATTTTTCCTGTTAGCCGAAAGCACCCACGCAACGCCAACAAGAATAAATATCCCTGCGAAACTAACAAGATTATAAATGTCCATATCCAACCCTATTTAGCCCCATGTTTATGACCATCCCCAAGCTGCGCCCTTCGATTTCTCTTGGGGCTGGCTTGAGGCTGCCACGCGTTGTTCAGTTTTATTGGGTGGCAGCCTCAAAGCCGTAGGCTTTGGGGATGGCTATTGCCGCAATCTTTTCCAAATTTGGATAGGCTTTCAACAGACCTTCCGGCACCAGCTGCTTTTGGCCGGTAATTAAGACTTTTAGCTCAATTGCATTTGCCAGCTCAGCGCCCCGGTAATGATTATTGGCAATAACCGTCAGAAATTCAAAGGCCTCGGCTAATTCGTCAATTCTGCTTTTTATATCGGCAAGCTCGTCTGTGTTATAATAATAATTATAAGTTTCGTCCCTGCCGGCATCTTTACTGAACCATTTTTCAAAATTTCTGCCGTGCATCCTGAAATAGCCGGCTTTGCCAACGGTGCAGTGCTGCAAATTGAATGAATTTCGTGCCGTCGGATAATCAAGGTTGGCGACCGTTACGCCAAGCTGCCGCAGGAAATCAAGAGCCTCCGGCCTCTCCCATGATTTGTGCCTTACCTCCACCGCAAGATTGAACACACCGGCGAAGCTCTCCACGATTTTAGATAAGTGCTGCCGAGCCTCCGGGCAATCTGTAAAATCATACTTGAATTGAGCTAACAGTTGTTTTAGCTTATCCGCTTCCAGAAAAGGCTGAAAGCCTTTATGAAAATACCTTACCATCTCGGCATCGATCTTGCCTTCGTGAGTGAAGTCCCTGTGCAGCTTGGCGGTAAAGAAAAAGTCTTTTTTCTCAGCGGTTCTGACGAGCCATGACTTTGTAGTTTTCTCGAACGGCGGCCTATAGAACGTGCTGTTAATTTCAACGCAATCAACAAATCTGCTCACATATTCAAGCTGGTCAACCTTTGGCTGGGTATATACAATTCCTTTCCAGTCCGGATACGACCAACCTGCTATACCTATGTGAACATTACCCGCCATACTTTACGTTTATCGGTTATTACCCTTCGTTATTGCGAGCATAGCGAAGCTATGCGCGGCAATCTCACACCAGCTTCTAAGTTTTGAGTTACGGAATTGTATCTTTAACAAATACAGAATTTATAGACAAAATTAAAGCATCCATTTGTAAAATAGATTCTTGTTAACACTACCTAAACTTAATTTCAAGAGTTTGCTTCAAAAATAAAAATAGAACAACAAAATAGGGAAGAAGAGTACCTACCAGAAATCCGACTTCTACCGACTTAATGTATGGAGGTTTCCAATACAAATTGATAAATAATGGGAGGAATATTCCAGCGAACAACATTATTAGTGAAAAAACTAAAGCAAAAACAAGATGTCTTTTTATAAGGAATTTGTTTTCATAAAAATCCAATTTATATGAGTAATCTTCTATGGGTTTTATAATATTTCTCTGTATAAAGTTGATCCGATTAAAAAAATCAATTACAATTTGGTTATAATTTATATCAGTCACATAGTAGGGTATTTCATCATCTATTACCTTTACTGAAGAATAAAAGTCATTTTCTTGGTTTGATTTTTTCATTCTTTGAATTGTATCATTTTGGAACTCTTTCGCGTGTTGTAGCAATTCTTGGACTTCGTTAGAGTCATGTGCAGATTCTTTCATTTGTCGAATCATTTTTTCTTGTAGTTCTTTCGCTTGTTTGATTTCTTCTCTAAGATGAATTTCCCTATATTGCGACACGGTTTTCAATATTTCTTCTCGGCGCCCCTCCCAAAACCAAGATAAATAGCCATTCAGACTGATTAAATCGGCTTTCCATTTGGCCTCATATTCTAATCTCGTAATCCCGTAAGAAATTTTTATACCACCTTTTTCTTCTATCGAAGATCTATCTGAATATGGGTAACTCATTGCAAATAGACTAATTATATCAAGAATGCGTCCTGCATTTTCCTTTATTTGGCTTTCCTTATGTCCTAGATCAATGCCACTCGCCGCCAGGCTTTTCTCAAGTTCTTTCGGAATGTCAGTATTACTAGAACTAAAAAATAACTCTTTACGAAGTTCTCGAAAGTCCAAGGTGCCATTTTTCAGATATTCCTGTGGTTTAATAGATCCTGTTCTAATGTAAGATTGGGAACTCATGATCTGAGCTACTTGTGTTCTCAGATCATTTAGCTGTTCTTTTAGTCTGTCCAAGATCTGATAGGAGTACAACCAAAACGCAACCAGTGCAGCCAGAAATATGCTCAGAATTGTAGCATGAAGTCCTGGAAGTATAGGTAGAATAGAATTATCCATAATTGTTTTACCTATTGCCATAAATAGATTTTCTCTTACACAAAAGATACGTTTATATTCATAATAGTACAAATGCGAGATTGCCACGCTCGGCTTGTGCCTCGCTCGCAATGACAGCAATTGCAGCCCAACGTCATTGCGAGGAGCGAAGCGACGAAGCAATCTCAACCACCGTGCCGGCGATGGCTAAACGAACTACGCCACTTCTGGTAGTTCGTCCCAGCGGGTGGTAAATCTCTTAGAGCGTTTGCTAAATTTCGCCTGCCACGGCTGATTTATCCCTTCCGCAGCCCACCGCAGCGGCGTAAAGGGCAATCTCGTATTGACTGCGTCAACAGCCTGCATTAGCATCTTTGCTTTTTGCCTGTCAACTTTATCAAATAGATTATGCTGAATATTAGCTTGCGGCACAAGGCCGCCGAGGATTACGCCGGCTTTATTGTACTGAAATTCTTTTCGGTACAATCGCTCCACAGCCTTTGCAGCGTACTCAATCATCTCCGGTGTATAATTCGTAGCGGTCGGAAAAGTGACCGTCTGCGAATTGAAGTATCTTTTACTTTTATTAACAAACCGGCTTGTCATCACATAGACTATCATTACGCCGGCGGCCAAGCCTTCCTCTCGGAGTTTCTCGCCGGCCCTCGATGCGTAAGTTGCTATCGCTTCATTAAGCTCTTCGAGCGTTTCGACTTTTCTGCCGAATATTCGCGATACAACGACACTCTTTCTCATCGACGGCTGCTCCTCTAACTCATAGCAACAGGTGCCCCGCAGCTCATAAACCGTCCTGACGCCGGTAACGCCGAAGCGATGCCGTATCCATTCCACGTCCGTGTCCCGAAGGGCAAGTGCGGTTTCAATCCCTGCCCTTTTTAACTTGAGCGTGGATTTTATTCCCACGCCCCAGACATTTTCTACACTGGTCTGCGCAAGAGCCTCGTCGATGCGAGTGCTATCTGTAAGCTCAAATACACCGGCAGCCTTATCTGACCTCTTGGCGATTCTGTTGGCAATCTTTGCTAATGTTTTTGTTTCCGCGATGCCGATTGAGACCGGCATGCCGGTCCATTGTTTTACGGTCTCTCTGGTTTTTCGCCCATAATCCGTAAGATTCTCTTTTATGCCTGCAAGATTCAAAAAAGCCTCGTCGATTGAATAAACCTCAATCTCAGGCGTGAAATTGCAAAGCGTCTCCATCACCCGCCGTGACATATCGGCGTAGAGGCTATAATTAGATGAAAGCGCTATCACGCCGTTTTTCTCAGCCTCATCTTTAATCTCGAAAAATGCCACGCCCATTTTGATGCCGAGCAGCTTTGCCTCATTCGACCTCGATACAACACAGCCGTCGTTGTTGGAGAGCACCACCACGGGCCTGCCTTCGAGGTGCGGCTGAAAGACCCGCTCGCACGAGACGTAGAAATTATTGCAGTCAACAAGTGCAAATATATTTTTCATAATGCGTGGATAACATTTGTCACCACCCCCCAGACCTCAAATTCCATTTCTTCATTGATTTCCCGGCTCTGGTAGTTTTCATTCTCAGCCTCGAGCGTCAGCTTATTTTTACGGATACGGATTCTTTTGACCGTAAGCTCGCCGTTGACGGCTGCTATAACGACGTTTTTATCTCCGGGCTTGATGCTTCGGTCAACAACCAGCAGGTCGCCGTCGTGAATCCCTGCCTTGACCATCGAGTCTCCGGCAACTCGGACAAAGAAAGTCGCCGCCGGATTTCTTATAAGGTGCTTATTCAGGTCGAGCTTATCTTCTTCGTAGTCCGCCGCCGGCGATGGAAAGCCTGCCGGCACCCTGGCCATAAATATCGGCTGGAGGCGTCTTGTTGACCTGTCAGGCTTATAAACTATCTTGACCTTGGTTTGCATACTCTGAATATATGCCTTTGGTCATTCAAAATCAAGCACGTCTATGCTAAAATGAATTTGGAAGATGAAATCAGTTTTAATGTACGTGTTTAGCCGGATATGAAATGGCCATCCCCAAGCTCAGAATCCGCTTCGCGGAATTCTCCGCTTGAGTCTGCCACTCATTCTTAACTTTTACTTTTGGGTGGCAGCCTCAAAGCCGAAGGCTTTGGGGATGGTTTATCTTTGGCTAAACACATATGTTTTAATTCTTAAGCGGGTTGCTGGGCGTGTTTTTTAGCTTCGTATTTGGCCAGCTTTACCTTGATTTTCCTTGCCAACTCAGTGCCGTCTATAGGCTTGACAATATAATCATCTGCTCCTATCTCGAATGCCTGCTCAATATCTTCAATAATTCCTTTGGCGGTGAACATAAAAACGGGTATGTTTTTTGTTTTTTTATTGTGTTTGAGCTCCGACAGCACCTCAAGGCCGTTCATCCCTGGCATCATCCAATCTAAGAGAACCAAGTCGAATTTTTCCTTTTGTGCCAATTTCAGGCCTGATGCGCCGTCTGCCGCCGTGTGAACATCAAAGCCGTACAAGGCCAGATGGCATTTGAGCATCTCGAGCATGTCCACTTCATCATCAATCAATAAAAGACGAATTCTGTCCGCCATTATTACGCTCCCTAAAAAACTGTGCTCGAATGCACTTGCCAGTTTTACAGAAAGTCCTGTAACTATTCATCGGCAAAAAAAGTGCTTGATTTTAAAATTTTATATTAAAATATACGGGATTTACGCACGGTGTACCGAACGCAGTAATTAAACGAAAAACTGCGTATATTTATCCTGAAGTTGTTTGTTGTTCATTAGAGCGGCATAAGCCTTTTCGCAGATCTTTTGCCCTAACGGGCAGGATAAATCCTCGTAACTGACAATATTGCTAAACCTCTTTTTGTGTTTTTCGGTAAAATCCTTTCCGTTTTTTAGGACATCATAAATCTCGTATAACGCAATGATGTATATAACCGACAGTTTGACCGCTTCTTCATAGAATTTTACGTAATCTACATCCTTTATATACTCTTTGTACATTTTTGAATTGACGCCGTTGGTTTCATAGTCCTGGGCTGCATCCTTGTATGGACCAAGTTTTTTGCACGTTCTGAGTGTTAGCAGCAAATTATCAACCGAATCTTCCACAACATCTTCATCCGGGAATGGTCCATAAGTTTCGGCAAAGCCGCGCTGCAAAAAGTAACGGAACCAGTCCTCGGTATTTCTTTTGGTTAGACCCCGCACACAATCCACCCATTCGTTAAAGTTCTGCTCAAAGAAGTCATAAGTCGCTTTCTGTTTCCCTCGAAGGGCCTGCCTCGTCTTACGGTAAACCTCTTCGTAGAGAAAGTAATCCTGAAAGACCTCACATTCGCGGTGTTTCCTGCGGTTTTCGCCGCTGCGGTAGTAGGGCCTGGCGATAATGTTCACCACCGGATGGATAATCTGGTCGGCTGCGATATGGGTCAGATGTCCAGCGATGTAAGCAAGCTTGCGGATGTCGTCGGCGTCGAGGGTGGGCTTGCCGTTTTCGCGGACAACATCTTTGAATAGAATCTCGCACAGCCGCAGCGGGAATATATTAACCAGGCTCGAATGAAGGTGGTGCGACCAGGGCGTCACGCCGATAGCCTGAACGAAGCCCTCGGTTAGCATATCTTTGACTGCGGTAGTCATGTTGCAGTAGTAGTAGAGGTCCGGCCCGATGCTGCCGAGGTTCATATACGCCCGGCTGTTTCCCCCGTTGGATGTGCTGTCTATTAGTTCAGCAAATTCCGTGACCTCGCTGCCTTTTACGGATTTGAGCTGCACGAGCGCCTTATGTGCTACGACCAGATGAGCTATATTAGCAGGCATAACTGTTTCCTTTCCAAGTTAGTTTAGCCGTCGCTGGCATTCATCCTTCGTAGTTCCAGCCTTCGCGGTCCCTTAGGGAAGTAGGCACTACGGAGAAGGACGACGAAGGGCTACGATATCTGCGAAAATCGAGTATCCAGCGTCGAGAATCGAGTGACACAGAATGATCATCAATTCCACCAAAAATGTCTTTTTGCAAAAACATAGCGGTATCCGAATCGGCGAACGAAGACTGGAGACGGGGGGAATCGAACCCCCATTTCCGCGATGCGACCGCGGCGTGTTCCCGTTGCACTACGTCCCCTAAATTACCTATATTATCAAAATAATACTCAAAGTGTTATGTAGAAAAGATTCATTGTCATTTCGACCATAGCGTCCCCAAGGGACGCGAAGTGGAGAAATCTGCTTAAAAAAGATTTCCCTTCGGGGCTCTCCGCTTCGCTCCGCATCTCGACTCGCCAGCGGCTCGCTCGAAATGACAACCTTTGCTCTTTTCTATATAGCATACTCAAAGATTAAAAATCCATTAACTAATGCTAAACCAATAGCTTACAACAGCTAAAACTGCCATTTTTCGTAGCAAAGTATATTCTTCATCGGCTCGCGCTTTGGTTCTTTTGGGCTGTCAGCGGGGTAGCCAAGAGCCATAAGTTCTATTATAGCAATATCTTCTGGAATTCCCAGGATAGGCAGCACTTTTTCCGGATAGAACGAGCCAATCCAGCAGGTCGCTAATCCTAACTCCGCTGCCTGCAAGGCGATGTGTTCAAGGGCAATAGTAACGTCGATAGGGCCAATCGCCTGCCCGCAACGCATAACTTCGTTGCAATTGCTGCAGGCAACAATGATAACACCGGCACTTTCGATAAATTTTTGGTCATTAGCAGCTTCGGCTAACTTGCGTTTCTTTTCTTTATCCGTCACAACGACAAAACGCCAGTCCTGCAGATTCTTGGCGGAAGGCGCAAGTCGAGCAGCTTCAAAGATTTGCTCTAATTTTTCACGCTCTACGGGTTTATCCTGGTACGCCCTGCACGAGTACCTTCTGCGAATCGCCTCAAGCACTGTCATAACAATACCTTAACTTTTACTCAGTATGTTGTTTAGATAAACGGGAGTTTAGCCGAACAAGAATATAAGACATAAGAAGTGTTGACGCAAGGCCTAAAAGAATGTATTTTCAGAGGCTGATTTAGGGCGATTAGCTCAGTTGGCTAGAGCATCTGCTTTACACGCAGGGGGTCACAGGTTCGAGTCCTGTATCGCCCAGTGACATAACCTTTTATATAAGCATCACTTACTGTCACTTCGATTTGGCCACGTTGTCCCTTCAACTCGATTTTGTGGCAATTTTGTGGCAGTTTCAGTATCATTTATTGCAGCTACTTTTTGATACAGCTCTTCTGGAACCTGCAGATAGTGTCTTGCTGAGACCTCGATACCATGCCCAATCCAAGTTGATACCGCATATTGTGGATATCGTTGAGCCCAGTCAGTCTCACAGTTTCGCCGCATGACCTTGAAGGCATCTTTCCACCTTTGCAGTCCAGCTTGCTTCCTGATCGCCTGGAAATTCCGCCACAAACAATTTTTAGAAATGGCACAGATCCGTTCCTCACCATTTTTTGCTTGGCCAAATGCATCAAGCAGCGATACATAGAGCTTTGGTTCTATAGGGACTATTCTCTGTCTGCTTGTCTTCTCTGCTATAACTTTAAGCCGGTGGTTTTGCCAGTCTATGTCTGACCAAGTTAAACTCGATGCTTCGCCGCGACGAAGACCGGCCAATCGGCACAAGGCTATCTGCAATTTCCACCCCCAGTTTGGACAGCTATCAAGCAGTTTATCCAGTTCTTCGATACTAAGGTACTTCCAATTTTTGTCAGGCTCGCGTGTATTACCTTTCAGATGATCGAAGGGATTGAACACAATCAGGTCTTCCCTGATTGCATGGTTAAACGCTGTCTTGGCGTTTCTAACATGGATGCAGACAGTTACCTCTTTGTTCTTTTTGCCCTTTTGATTCAAGACCAATTTCCCATTGGCCATTGCTGCACGCCAATCTGCTGTCATCGCTCGGGTAATTCGGTCTATCCGTACGTTACCGCTGAAAAACATCAGTAAAGATTTCTTGGTTTGCATGTACAAATCCTTTGTTGTAAGTTTAACATCCGTTCGGTTATTAATATATCGCTCCAGAAATCTCTCCAAAGTGGGCGACTGATTGTTGCCAGTTCTGACAGGGTTTAGGTGGAGTTCAGCAGCAAAACGGTCGCACAAAACCTTTGCCTGTCGCTTAGAGAGCTTCTTCTTCGGCCCCAAGCTCTTAGCCCGTCGCTTGCCGTTGCTATCGTAGTAGAATGCCTGCCAATATTCGCCGTTACTAGAAAGCGTTGTAATATTTGCTATCATCCTCTCTATTCCTTCTCAATCACTTTTATTGTTTATTTCAGTCAATACTTTTCACTCCAACTATTATAAGTGAAGATTTATTAAAGCGCACATTAAGGACGGGCGCAAGTGCATTTTGAATTTTTTTTAATATTTGTAAAAAAAATTTGTGTAGGGCACGCTTATCGCGGATTTGATTCTGTCAATTTATCCAGCAATCTCTCCAACTCAATCCGGCGATAGCGAATGCATTTGCCACACTGTGTACCCCGCAGAAGCCCTTTTTTTCTATAATAACGAAGTGTATTGGCCGGATCTTCAACATCGATTCCGTCGAGTCGAAGGTATCTAATTGCCTCTTGCTCAGTTAATAATTCAGGACAGGGCACGAAGCCGCCATTGCCATCGGGGATGATGGCATTTGTCATCGACCTTGGAAAAACTTCATTCCCTCCCGGCCATTTTCTGCCCTTGTTATTTACTTCGTTGTCTTTCATATCAATTATTAACGATCTTACACTTGACCTGATCTTATACACCTGTCTCAAAGGTACAAATCCGTATATCAATCCACCTCAGTCAGTTCCTATTGACAGTGAATTCAAACTGCCTCTCCTTATTTCCTTTTCATTCTCAATTGCAATGATAGTGCATAATACCGAGCAGCCCTCGCTGTCGGCTTTTTTGAAATCCAGATTGTTTGATATTCTTTGATTCACTTTTATGGACTGCTGGCTTTTTTTACCGTTAGTTCAGCGACCCACCTAAAATATCGCCGAGCCGGCCGCCGAGAAACTCATCAGAATGTATATCTTGATTGTCTGGTTGTTGTTGGTATTGTTGTTCAACCTTCTCGAAAGCTCGTTTTGGAGATATATTTTCGAAAACGACCATATTTATGGTAGGAAAAAATCTGTCCATGGCATACCAGTTTGCATAGAGCAGGTGTTCAATGATGTCATCGTGAAGATCGCTATCGCCGAGCATGATGCTGGTCTTGTAAGCTATCAGGCCGGTATCCATGTCCAAGTCAAAATTCCCAAGTAAAAGGCAGCAATTGATCCTCATTAGGAACTCGGCTAACTCTTGCCTTTTGTTGCTGGGGATTCTTGCCGGTGCGAGCGTCATAATGTACAGTGCCCTTTGTTCTTCATCGATGTCGACGTAGCCGAGAAAGCAGCCACTATCGCCAGCAAAACCGATTTTAAAAAAGCCAGTATTCTCGGTTTGCTCAAATTTAATTCTCTCACACCTAAAGAAACTCTCGACTGTTTTGGTTATACTTTCCATCTTCTTTCTCCTGCTTGCTTAAATAGGTAGGGATTTTTGTATTCTTCGTTCATCCTTGCTATATAACACTTTGAAGAAGGGCAGAACTGCCGGAGCAATGGATAGCTGCAATTTACAAATGAGCCACTCTCGACGGCGAAGGAGATAATAGCCTTTAATTTTTCGTGATCCTTGATGTTATTTCGGTTGGCTAAGCGGAGTATGTGATACCAGATTTCATCATCGCCGGCATAAATGAATGAGTAAAACTGGGAGATGATACGGCAAGCTTCAAGGGCCGTCCCCGTGTCTAAATCTGCCCAATGCAGCCGGCGAATACACGGTGGTATCTGCCAACCTCTTTCGAGCAACATTTTTTGCAGCTGCTTTTGCTCTTTGTAGTTTTTTTCTGCCTCTTTATGTAGCTCACTAAACCACTCAGTCGTCGCTGGAATGCAATTTGGCAGAATCAGGCAATCCTCTGACCTTGGACTGCTGGAAAGTGTGGCGATGCTTTTAGCATCGAGATAGAACAGCTCATTGACAGTCAAAGGAATAACAAATCTGCTGTTCCAGATGGAATTGGCCAGAGGGATGAAGATTTCACCGTAAACATCAATATCGATTCTCTGGATTCCATCTTCTGCCATTTGGCGGGCAAGGTGGTAGTTCAAAGCCGGCATTAACGGTGTCGGCTTACTTTCAAAGACAACCGGCGGTATTGATATAATAAACTCGGAATCGGATGTATCTACTTTGGTAGCACCAGTAGCGGCGGTATGATTTTTTTGTATACTATCGCCGGCATAAAAACCACCGCCATTATAAATCAATTCTATACTGTCCTGCGGTACGGCGAAATTCTCATTGATATAGAATACAGCCTCGAGTGCACTTGTACGGGCATCTTCCAGGTTGTTTGATACAATGCGAAACCATAGAGGATATATTCGCGATGCTGTCGGTTCAGCCGCAATGTAATAGCATGCTGACATAAGCAAATCCTGGTTTGAATATTGGGTGCGAAAATTGTCGATGGCATTATTATCAGCAACATTCACAAACATTTGTGTAGCCTGCTTTGCAGCTTTCAGAATCCTGTATTTTGCGTTATTATCGTTTATTATAAGCACTGTTTATTTCCCTAATTCATTGGACGGTATTGTTAATCATATTGTCTTTGTACAAGAGCACGTCCTTCGCAGCCCATAAGCCCGCAAAGTGCCGGATTAGCAAGAAAACCGGTTAGGCATGCAACAAATTCCAGCATTTCATCCCCGACTTCCTGAAACATGTGAGGGCAGAGAGGCTTCCATCCTTTAAAGCAGGGTATTGTCCCAATAAAACTGGGGCATATCTGGGAGTCTGGGCTAATATTTAAGTTTTCTGGCACCAATATGATGGGGTCTTTACTATCTACGAGGAATTTTATCATCACATCGGCTTTGGGTTCGCTGAAAGGATTTCCGAGCTTTACGTTTTTGATGATAAACCATTGGCCTTCAACATTGCCCTCGATATCAAGGCCGTTCTGCTGTGCCAGGGATAATAATTCAGTTATAGACTGTTTTGTATCTTTGTTTTGTGTTTGCATTTTAATTTCTCCTTCAATTGGATCTTCAGGTTCATCAATTAACATTTCTGCCGGCAAAGGTTCTCCTTTATCGCCAACGGCAAATGAGCCGGTTACACTGCAGGTAAAGCAATTTGGGTCCCTTTTGAATGTGTATGGTGTGACGCTGGCATTTGCAAAATCATAAAGAACAAATCGCCGTAGAGGCTTAAAGCCCGTTACCCATGCCATGAACTCAGTGACAGCGAGGCTGGCAATAACGCCATTTAATGATGCCACCGCCGGTGCGTGCACATCGGCGCCGGCGATGTAGCCGCGTTGAATAGCAACCTGTCTATCCGGTTCAGGCAGCATTTCTTGCTGAACTGTCGCTATATTAAGGGCATTTATGCAGCTAAGGCAGCCCATACCGGGTATCACGACCCGAACTTGTCCGCCTGCATGCTCAATATTCTGTTCGGCGTCGGCCTGAATGCCGGTGCCGGTGTCAAAATATGGAATCAGATGCTCAACAGAGAACTTGTTCAATACCCAGCGGCTGCTCTGATTGTCTGTGCACCCAAATATAACATCGCAAACTTTCAGATATCGTTGAGCCTTCTTGTCAAGGATACTTTTTTGGATGGGTAAGACTTTAATATTTGAATTTATCTTGGCAGCATATCTTTCCAGCACCTTAACCTTTGGAATCTTCTTAAGGACATCCTGCAATATAGCTCCTGCCAGCCGGTTTAGGTTGCTTAGCTCTACAATGTCAGGATCGATGAGGATTATGTTTTGGATGCCCAGCCATACAATGAGGATGAAGATCATAGAGCCGATGCCGCCGCATCCTACTATTCCCACTGTAAGTTTTTGCAGGATACGTTGGCCCTCTTCGCCAAATACGCGAATCTGACGGTCGTACATTTCCATAACGATTCCTTTCAATTATTTATCTGGTTAGGTACATACATATGGAGGCCGGAGGTTGGAATAATCGTGGTGAGGGATTCTCCCAATATTTTTACCATAATAACCGGCTCAACAGAGCATGTTTTGGGGTTATACCAGCGAGCATCCAAACTATTTCTGCCGAGAACAATACTGGCATGGGGACCTTCGCCGAGGTACTCAACCGCCTTTGGGAAGCTTTCAAGCTCGCTGGCATTATCTATGCAGGAGAAGGTAACATCCGCATCACAGAACGGGTGGGTATGAAGATCGATCAAAACACTGTTACTTTTTTGGGCTATTGTCCATACATACTGAACAAATCGCAGGTCCGGCCTTATATTCGCGCCTGATTGTTTCAGAAGGCAAGAGCTATCAGTGAATATAAATTTTCTAAGTAGCAGATTGCAGATGCCGGCAAAACGACTGACTCCAGCAACGCCGAAGCCGAAGTGCTCATTTGGGTCATTAGGCGGCAGCAGCTTTGATCTGATAATGTTGTATTCATGTTCGGTAATGATTATCCTGACTTTCATGGTTTCTCCTCTCTAATCTGTTTTTAACGCCTGATAAAAAGCGCCGGTTGCGGTCAGAAGGTTATCTCCGGGGACCATGTTATAGGGATTTGATCGCCACCTTTTTATATGAAAGCTGTACCACGCAAAACCCTTGTCACAGTACCTTTTTCCGGAGAAGCGTTCGAAATAGTGAGAGGAAACCCGGCCGTTTTTAGTTAAGCCTCTGCTGAGATAAAAGTCCTGGGGAGGAAGCTCCGGATACAACTCTCCCAGGACTATCAGCACCTCACACCATCTTCTGTTGAAGCCGGGAGGTAAATCAAATCGTTCAATCAGTACCCAGCTTGGATTATCAGGGTCATATTCGACTGTTCCGAAGTGGGTAGATAGGAGATTTATCTCTGCGATTGTTCTTTCCGGATTTTTCATAATTTTTTCCATATTAAAAAGGCAGGGCCAAGCCGGCAGTTGGCCCCGCCTGTTTACAGACATCAACCCTTGTCATAGCTCGGAAGTGTTCTTAGATCGACCTGCTCTTCTTGGGGCTGGATAGCTGATATACTCTGCATCATAGGTCTGACACAAGAATCATCCTGCACAACATGGGAATCGATGGGCCTGTCAGCCACATAACCTCTTAACTTGTTCACTCTCATTGTTTGTTTCTCCTTGAATAAAATGGTTGATATTTAACGAAATTACCGACGTGATTTGGTAGTTTTTTGACATCACCTCACTTTCTTTTCCTGTAAAGGAGCTTAAAGACCGTAATATACAAAAGTGCGAGTATTAGAAGCGTCACCACAAATCGTCCCTTGATAGGACTATTGCGGAACGGTTCGAGGGAATCATAAAAAAATGCGTAAAGCCCGGATGCAAAGGTCAATATGTGGTCAAACTTTGACAGTGCTATCACTATTAGGATTGCTATGATAATTTTCTTTAAGCTTATTGGTGGCATACGCATATCCTCTATCAGTAACTTGATAATTTCCTCTGCCGGCGCAAAAGCTGGCTAAAGTGCATAAACTCGAGCTTGGCCATAAGATCCGGATTTAATCCTCCCTCGCGACAGCAGGCCCTAACCGCCTCCCGCAAGCGGTAGTTCCGACAAAGGAATACAATTCTGGCGAAATCTGTATTTTCATATTTACAAGCATTGGTCAGAATATTGGTCGTGCTCAATGTCACTTCCCACGCACTCCGTTTGCCATCGTGACCGGCAGTAACGATATCGGAAATGGCACTTGAACTGCCGAGTTTTACTGCCGGCCGGACGCTTTTATTTTGTGGGTCCTTGCCGAGCAAAAAGCATCCCCAACCAACATAATAACTGTGCTCAATGTGGTCCTTATTGTCGTAAGGGCAGGTCATGTTAAAGGCATCAAATGTCTTTGGATACGGTATTAAATAGATAGTCTGGCCGGCAGTTGATTCTAAAACGTAGCCTTTTTCACATCCTTCAAGTTTCGCCTTTATATATTCACGGCCTGATATGCCCAATCGTTTTATTCGGACGCTTACACTGCTATAGGGAAATACCATGATGTCCCACGCTATTTTTATAAGGGCCGCGCTAACTCCCTGCAAGTAGGGGTGTCCTACCTGCTGCTGGCCAGAAATGTTGCTGGCAGCGGAGGTACCTGCGGCAGGGCCGTTTTCAGCACAGTCGCCTTCCTCACGTGCCGGTATCTCTGTGAGTGGATGCCAGTTCTTCTGATTCGCCCAGATGGGATTATTGTCTTTAATCATCGGAGATCCTTCCTTGAGGCCCGGTAATAAGAGGAATATAACCGTGGATGGCGTATGGGTAAGTAGTTGGACAAAAACACACGGCATCACGACACTTCAGCCTGCCCAACATTTCGGCCTGGTCCCGCGATAGTCCCATCGCCGATGCAACTTCGGATTGGTTATGAGTTCCACGCATCCCACCGACAATAAGCCAGTTGTTGCAAAGCTGCTTCACGTCGTCGCAGATAGGCTCGACTAGTTGGTCAATAAAAATTGCACTACGGCCTGTACTTCTCAGAACTGATAATAGATTAAGAAAAACGCTGGTTTTTGCCCCCGGCCCGAATACACTATCCGGCCTGCTGATGAATTTTCCGGCATCCTCGAAGACGAGCAAACTTCTTAGCTCAGTCGTTTCTGGAACATGCAAGGATTTGAAATATAAATAGTTAAGCAGAAACCAGCCCAGGAAACGCGATTGCGTTGTAGTTAGGTGTCGGCACTGAAGGACATAGTTGCCTGCAAAAAATCGGTTGAGAGGTAGACCTGAACGTGTTGAAAAAAGGTTATTTCGCCCAAGAAGCAACTCAAGGGCAGTTCGAGCGCTTTCAAGGTATTGTTTTCTTTTGGAATCTTTGGCTTCACACAGACTCAATGCCAGATGAATATCTTTAAGACAAAGGGGTGTTTTTTCTCCTGCTTGCTTGATAAATCTTTGTCGTTGCGCCAAAGCAATATCGCCGGCCTCGAAAAGACAGCTTAACCCGAACTGCAGCCCTGTGGCCGAAGCTACACCCTCAAGGACCGAATGTAGGTAAAGCGGTAACTTATCCTCATCATAATCCAGATCGAATCTGATATATTCGGGGGGTATAACCTTGTAATGTCGCTGCTCGACCCTAAATTCCCAGGTACCCTTAGGGTCAAGGATTTGGGTGGGGACATGAATTTGTTTGAGTTGATAAGATATAGCGGAGCTTTTGCCACCACCCTGAGGCCCTAAAACAAGCCAAAGCAGACAATAAGAGTACTCGGATGCATACATCGGAAAATTGTTGTTTGCCTGGTCAAGAATATGAACACCGGTGCCACCATTGCTGATTTGATCTGCGCTTGCATAGGGCATATAAGGATCATCCAAGACCATTGACAACTCTTTATGCTGCTCAATAAGTTCTAGCAACTCGGTGCGGATTCTTCTGCACGTTTTGTCGGTGCCGACCTGACCGAGCCAGAATTTGCGTTGCACCGCTGGATTTTCCCAGAGATTTGCTTTCATTAACTTTTGCCGAATCACGAGCATCTGCGGGTCATGCCGGGTAGTCTTAAAACGCTGCAACCTGGACTGAGGATCAGGGATAGAAAAATGAAAATCTCTTTTGATATTTCGCATAGGCATTACCCTCCAAATGTACTGTAACCAGCTATATGGGTTATATAATGCACCAGTTTCGTTGCAAAGACAGCCGGCGTCGCGTGAGTAAAACCTGTGATTAAGTAAATGCGGCAGTGGCAGAGTGGCCAAACTAAGCCAACTGGCGAGGATGACACTGCCTAATGTGACGCATATTAATCTTTTGGTGCTTTTAATAATCATAAGGTTCTCTTCTTTCCCCGGGTGACGGTTGACGGTTATAATTGACAAATGGTGATAACATAATTGTTAATGTTTTTCTGAAAAACTTGTCTCGTTCTGCCTGCTTTATACATTTATCGCAAAGATAGGTGACACTGGCATCCAGATTGATGAATTGGTGGATGTGACGCCGGCAGACATTTATTCCACAACCGTCACAACCGGCGGCGGCACAACGATTACAATAAAGGGACATGGCCTCGGCCTGCTCCAAACTAATAATCCCCTGGCTTAGCAATTGTGCTGCTTCAAGCATACAGAAGCGACATTGCCCACCTAATCCTGGTAGCGAGCCGCTTGGCTCGATACTGTATATAACATGATCGCATCCGCACCGGATTCCTTTTCTCTGATTGAGTGTTATCAGTTCACCAATCGGCGTCTGTAAGAGCCTTTCCTCCGTCCCGACGCTCTGAGTGCAGGTGCAGGGAATTGGCTGGTAGTCTATATTGGTTTCAATAGGAATATAGCCAGGTGCAGCACCAGAAGAACTGTGAAAAGCATCATCGGGTTGTTGCTGATGTAAAGCAAGGTTGTGCGGACGCTGTTTGAAATATTGAAATACATATTTTATGAATTTAAACATTTCTTATACCTCGTGCTTTCAAACCACCCATGAATGAGAAAAAATTAAGTCCCAACATAGCCAAAAAGCGCGCCATCCGGTCATAGCAACAAAATACAGGAGAAAAATTGCAGCAACCGCAGCAACCAAAAGCAGACAAAAGTAAATGACGCCTTTAATAACGCTGTCGATTGTTTCGAAAATACTGTTAGCCATAACCTGATCCTTGTAATTAACGCCGGATTTTTGACCGGTCGCATTATAAATTGTTATTATTTCGCCCCTATTACACCGTGATGGAAAAACCGATTACTTTTTCAAATTTTGTACCTTATCACTAAATATTTGTACTTGTGGTCCAGCATATACACCGAACCGGTGTAGCTAACGGATTCGCCCCAAGTCAGCTCGGTCAGGATGTACGGCCCGTCCCAGAGACACCGGCGGATGTCGAGAATTGCCTTAGCCAGAGCACTTGATGTCATACTGGCTATGTTTCCATAAACGCCTTCAATTGTTTCTACACAGATGGGATGGTTCGGATGCTCCAGCATAAAACGAAGCAGCTTTAACCTATGAGGTCCGATATTGCTGCAATTGCATTTTTCTAATTTACTGTGCCGGTCAGGGTCTTTTCTGGCTAAGAGCTTTCGGTCGACACAGTTGAGGATTACATCGTAATGGTCTTCATTGATATTTTGCATTTCTTGGGGTGACAGCAACCTGCTGTTGGCAATAGCAATCTTCTTTAGATTTATGAAGTCCAGTGTGACATCTTCTGAAACAGGACTACCGGTTAACAAAGAAGCTTTTTGTTTTATTTTTTCATTTTCTCTTATACATATTTGCAGACGCAGATTCTGCTCATCCGGTATCTGCTGGAGTTCGCGAATTTGTTGCTTGATGTTTCTGTGTTTATTCATTTGCATCTGGCTATAATCTTATCTGCTTGACGCCCATGTCACCCTGTTGTGTAGCCCATTGCTCGCCGTTGCTTGCTTTTGGGGCTGCTTTTATTCGCTTAAAAGACCATTTGCCTCTGACAAGGTGCAAAATATGCCGAATGTATCGCCTGAATTTATTGCATGTCGGTGGCATAGCCTTTTGTACGGTAGATTCGATTTTTTCTTTTACCGGCGGTAAGAGACCGGATGCTGGTTTTGTTGACAAAGGTGTGCCGGTATCTTTCGAAGGGATCATCTTAGACTCAGGTTTGATAGTAGCGAGCAATTCAGCGGCCCGCTTCTTTCGCCGCGGATTAATTTTACAGGCCGAAGCCTTACGCAGGTTTTTTCTCATCTTTCGTTAAAGATACCGGGGACATGGCAATTCAATCTCGGATTCCCTGAATTCAAAGATTTCTTTCCGCCTTACCGGCTTTCGCCTCTTAGTTTTCATAACCAATCCTTTCATATTTTTACTGCCGGACTTACTTCTGCCTTTTGGACCGTTAAGGCATTTGGAAATAGGGCTGGGCATTTTCAGCTTGACAATCAGCGATTTGTATTAAGAATTTGTAGAAACTGCCGCTATTTCCATGTGGTAGGTCCGGGGCTGGTTGTGCTTTGAAGGAGCTGCCGGCCCCGTTTTATTTATTACCGTTACAGACATTATTTAATTTCTGCGCCATAAGTATCCCTTCTGTAGTTAAATGAACTTCCTTAACGTACCGGCCGTGTCGGATTAACTGCACGAGACCTCGCTGATGAAGCCGCTTCAATGTCATTGTGACCCGGGGCTGGCTGTACCGGTACCGGCGGTTATGCCGGCGGCGTTCTTTCGGCCTGAAGCAGGGATCCAGATAAAAACCGCAATACAAACGCTCGATACCGAAATACTTTGCGATGATATCGCCTCGTTCTATGCCGTCACCGGTGTTTTGCAAAATCCAGCGAGCCAGCTCGGACAACCGGTTCAGCCCATTAAGGTTAACTTTTGTCTTCGCTAATTTCGCTTCTGACGGCCTATCTTGCTCTTGCTCAAGGTTTAACGTTAACATCCATCCGCTGTCCTTGTCTTATTAGAATCCCAACTACGGCACCGGCCATAGCTTGATATTGTGAAACAACTTTTTCACTAATCTGGATTTTACCATATTCTGGCTATTTGTAAATAAAAAAGACCCGTTAACACCTTAATATTATGAGTAGGCCCCGATGCTTAAAGAAATCCTAAGCTAAAAGACCACCAGCTTGCGTTTTTCTTAAGAATAGCCGATCACCCTTAAGAAAACTTGCCTATGTAAGCTGTTCCAAGCTATTTGATTTATGATACGAGCGGCTACTATGCACCATCTGTAGTTTGGCAGCGACGAATTTGTCCGTGACATACGGTCCGTTATAAAGGTGCTATCTTTTTAATAATGATTAACTTGGCTGATACTTCTTTGCCAACTTTGAATTCATTACAGCCCCGAATACGAAGTACTCTTTTGTCGTCTTGTTTTGATTTGTCAGATACAGTTTTGATAAACTGCTCGCCTGCAAACGTGTTGATAGCATTCTTCCTGACATTGATGGAATTGCACATCTTGTACTTGCTTGGCGAACTGGCTGGTTTCCATACTCCTGTATACAATTTCAAAAAAGGAATCGTTGTGCCAGCGTTTCGCGCTTCACAAAAGAAACGCAACATTTCTTCAGCTTTGGGCGGTATCCATTCGTTCCTTTCCCTTGGTTGGCCGCGTGACAATAACTCGTTCGCGGAGCGATAAATCCAGAAGAGGGCACTCTTCTTTAGCTTCAGAACCTCCTCAGGCAGGGTGTCATAACAATAGTAAGTGTTGCCGTATTGAAAGACTTCATAGCATATGCTGGGGCATTTGCCCGGTCTGGAGCAGTTCAGGAATTCCTCAATTTTGCTCTTCTGCTGAGCAACCCGGTCAAGATATTTAAGCACGAATATTTGTATATCAGGGACGAGTTCAGGCGGCAGTGCCCAGCGCAAGCTATGTCCAGCAACAATCCGTCTGATCTGGTCTCCTGTGCGAGCACCAGTGCTGATAGCTTCGGCCAGTGCACTGTTCAAAACCTGTGTCACGCGTGGTATCAAGGCCTCAGCAATCCAGGGCCGGTTAGTCACGCCGGTCTGGCCATCAGGAGGTTGGTTTCGATTATTGCTATTGCTGGGATTCATTTTTATTTCTAATTAAAAACAGCCCTTGCTGTTTCCTCTTTCCTCAAACACAACACTTTTCGGACACCTTTGTTGTCTGGCCCTGTTGTGCAGAATCTGGTGTTCTTCAGAAAAACTCAGATTGAAATTTTAGGGGTAAGTTGATAGGTATATTGAAAGCTAAATCATTTGGAAAAGCTTGTCAACTCATGTATCACCGAAGGTCAATTGGATTTTTCCTAACAGTAGCTAAAATAAAGGGTTATGCTTGCAAAGAAAGCCAACCATCACAAAATCTTGTTGAAACCCTTTTTGAAGTTCCACGAGAATTGTGTCGTTTATGGGTTTAGAAGATGAAAGATTAATCCAACCAAAACGTCCGTGTCCATGTTTTGTCAGTAATTCGTTTATGGGCATGAGCAAGTGTGGAATAATGAGGAACCTTCTGTATACCAAGGGCCTTTCTAAACTCTGGGTAAATTTTCAATATTGTCACGATCCTTCGATAATCCACATGCAAATACTTTTTAAGTGTTAGAATTGCGCAAAGTTGATGAAGCGTGAAATCCTTGCGAGAAAAGCGGGAAGAATATAAAGGCAGTGTAGCCACCTGAGTTCTAAGGATATACTTTATATGACTCACAGCTCTGTTGACTTCGTACTTCCGAAACGGCCCTTTCTCGGCGGCTTGACTTGTAACCATAGAGGAACTTTTTTTGTACCGTCTTGCCATAACTAATCTTATATATTAAG
Organism: uncultured Pirellulales bacterium; assembly: GCA_964601355.1. Taxonomy (GTDB): domain Bacteria; phylum Planctomycetota; class Phycisphaerae; order Sedimentisphaerales; family Anaerobacaceae; genus CAZRNB01. Next base: position 20,669 of record CAZRNB010000008.1, on the reverse strand, counting down.
TTGCGTCTACAATATTAATACATCACCTACCATGATAACTCAGGAGACTTGCCGACAGCCGTGGCAAGAAATATCTCCACCAATTGTCAATCGAATCTTTCACATAGAATATTGTTTTATTCGTCTTAAATTTTTATTCATATTCATTGACTCAGCACAGACTGATTTTTTCTATTCTTGGTTATGATACCAAAAAATACTTTCTGCGAAAACGATCTATCCTTATAAAAGCTATAAAGCTCTTGATGTTTCATTTCGGAGTCATCAGCCGCTCCTCACGTCGCTTTTCCTGTTGAATAAATAAAGGCAAATTTGGTCTGGACAACTGGAGTAGGAGTACCTCAGACCTTGACAAAATTCTGTAAAGGCATCACAATATCAGCATGATAATAGCAATCGAGATGTAGATATCGTTGGAGAAAATAATAAGCACAAATGCAAGTTTATTCTTGGGTGGCCAAAAATGAAAGCAATAAAATCAGTATTAGCTGGGGCAGGATTGATATTCCTTCTGGTTCTATCGCCAAAAACAGCTTCGGCACGTGTTCATTTTAGCATAAGCATCGGCACCCCCGTTGTTCATCACTATCCAGGTTTCTATACAGGCTATTATCCGTATCATATCTGGCATAGAGGTCATGGTTTTTTTAGGCCATCGCACTTTTACAGACATAGACCTTTGTATTCATCAGGAGTGGGTTTTTGGGTAGGGGATTGTAGCCAGATATTTGTTGGCACTCCGGTTATTGTGGAAGTTCCAACAATAATAACCAAAAGGGAAGTAGTTGTAAAGACCCGACAATGTGACTGCACGCCAGAGTATGATGGGGATACACTAAAATTGTTTGAAAAGCTTAGAAATAAGAAAAACGAACTTCTCGAAACATTGAAAATTGGAAGTAAAGAGGATCGTAAGAAGGCAATTTCTGAGCTGGCTGGTTTCACTTTTGACGATACGGTCAGACAGGCCCTCGAAGATGTTTTGCTGTCAGATCCAGATCCAGAACTGCGCAAGGAAGTCGCCAGATCCTTTGACAATGTCACAAATAAGAAAGTACTTCCGGCTCTGGAGAAAGCGGAGGCAGAGGACTCAAGTAGAGAAGTTCGTCAGGCGGCTTACAGAGCAATCATAATGATCAAGGGATATTAGTTCTCGGATGCCTGGATTGTAGCACAATGTTTGGGTCCATTCCATAGCAAGCCGTGGATTCTCGAGGCTTTTCATCTTGGATTGTCGTTAAAAATGGGGGAGCTGTAGACTAACCAAATTTTTTTATACTGGTTCCGCATAAAATAGTGAAGCGGACTAATAAGAAGCAGCACTACTACAATTTTGTTTTTCTCTGTATTCTCAGAACGCGTTCAAGGCTTACTGGATGACTTTGGAGTCATCTTTGATTAATAGTTTGTTAAAACATTTGGCGGGTAAGGTGTGTTTGAAGGTGGTTAAATGATGGGTTCAGCAGCCGTTCCTTACGTCACTTTTCCTGCTGAACACCCAGATTTTGCACAGATTAATTGGTAATGCCATAAAATTGATTTGAAAGCTGGGTTAAAGGTAGCACAAGCTGGTTCTACTGTTTGTTGGAAGTTTCTTCGCTTTCCTTCAACTCTTTTAACGCCTTCTGGATTATCGCAGAGGGACTCTCTTTAACAAAGTCATACAGCTCAGCGTCAAGATATATCGTTATGGTGGGCATATCAGTTACAGTGTGACATGGGTATATAAGTATTGTTGTAATAGAAAATATATATTGTATCACCATAATATTTATATATGAGTATGTCTTACATATAGTATGAAAGTAAGGCTTGAAAGGAGGTGCCCTATATAAAAATGATACAACTACAAATAAGGCAGATGAAAGAAATATCAGACAAGCAGATGCAGGCAATAAAGCAGATAATCCAATGCAGAGATTTTAATTTATCGGAATACCAGAGGCTCAAAAAGATATTAGACAGCAGGGTGATAACCAGGCGTGACGCATCGGCATTTTTAGAATACTGTTATGCAAAGGTTCACTTCGAGAGATATTTTAACGGACATAAGCACAAAGCTTATGCGGTGTGCTACTACTGCAAAGGTAGGGACAAACTGAAGAAGATTGAGAACATAAAGACAGGTGAGAGAAAATGGTGCTGTCAGATTTGCAGAACCAACATTATTGATGCTAAGGTTATAGACTTACCGACAGCAGACAGCCTGGTAAAAGCACAGCAAGGTGTTGATTACATGGTCGAGGCAGGATTAAGAAAATGAGAACTCATAGAGATCTTGTATTAGAGATACAGAATTCGTTGAGAGATTTCTCAATAGACTTCAAGACACAGGTTTCTGCTAAGGCTTATGAGTGGCTCGAATGTATAGATCAAAGTATTGACCACGATTTAGAAGAAATCGACAGGCAGGCAGAAAAAACTGATGTATTGGCAGGAAGAACAATTGGGCTTTGGGGTAATGATATTTTCTGTAAGATGCCGGTGATTGAAGGGGCTGACTTAGCGGGCTTAAAAAGGCAGCAGGTTAGGCCCTTTGTCAGTCGAAGGGGTGATGAAGATGGAACTGGAGGAATTTGAAGAGGCAGTAAGAAAAGATGACTTTGCGATAGGTGATAGCTTTTGGATAAATGGCTGGGAATTTGAAGTCATCAACAGGAGAAGGGATGACACGCTTATCGACGATGATGTAGTTTTCAAGTGGGAATTAACAAAACAGGAGTTTATTCAGATAATTGCGGACAACCATCCTGAAGTAGAAGACCCAGAAGGATTTTTTGACAAGCATAAAGATGACATAATTCATCGCTTTACAAAGGGATTTGATATCCTTGTCGGCGAATGTGGAGCAACTTATGGAACGGTGATGAATGACGCTATCGATGAGGCGATAAAATGAAATTTGTAGGCACGAGCGGGTTGAATGATTTGCATGCTGCCTTTGAGAAACATCCTGGCAGTAAGCAAGACTTTCAGGGTTTTGTCGAGGAAAGCAAAGACAACGCAAGACCAATCTGTCTCAACACAGAAAACATAAGAGAGGTCTTGGAAAGGATTCACGATGAAGATTATGATTATCTCTTGGAATGTGACGATGAAGATTTGGAGTTTTATGGGCAAGATTATCTTAAAAGGATCAACTTGTTCAGAAGACTCCTTGGTGGGAAAGAAGAGCTCACCATAGAAGACATAAAAGAAGATAGAAAATCATTATCAGGGGGTGATGAAAATGAAGGAAAGTGTAACAATCAAAGGCAAGCCAGTTATTGAGATTTATGAAAGCTTCGATGGCAGCTACTGGTTCATAACTGAGAAGTGCCATCAACAAGATAGTATCATCAATGGCAGAGTCTACAAAGATGACCAGATTCTTTTTGGATATGTGAGGCTATCGACGTGCCCAGAGTTTGCAGAGTTAGGCTATATTTCAGAGACAGAGCTGAAGCTGTTAGGCAGCAGGATTTGGAGAGTGCCAAGAAAGGATTGGGCATTTTGTCCTGAGGTCAAAGTCGAAGAGCATGTCTGAAAAATTTGTGTTTATTTATTAGTTCGACCAGCCTTGAGTTGGTTTTTTATTTTTAAATGCTTGAAAGGAGGTGGATGAGAAAATGGATGAGAATACAAAGCAAAGGTTAGAAGGCTATTTGGAGCTACTGGAACAGATAAGTGAGAAGACCCAGAATGAGCAGGCAACGGTAGTGCTGTTGCAAGAAATTGCCAAAGACCAGCGGATGGAGCGGATGATAGAAGAGCGAGAGGCAAGAAATAATGAGCCGGCAACAGCAAAGCAAAAGAAGTTCATGGACAATCTTGGGATACGATACCAAAAGAATGTAACGAAGCGCGAAGCGTCGATGCTGATTGAGGAAGAGCTTGGCAGGAATGGCAATTCGCCTTGGTAGTGTAAGGGCAGGTATTTGCCCGGTCTTTTGGTGCCGGGAGCAAAATGAGGGCTTGGAAATATAGGATACAGAGGCGGAACCGGATGAGGTTATAATATTTGTATCAAGCCAGATTACTGAAGATGGTATTAGTAGCGCATGACTGAGGAAACCAATTTGGCTTAGAGCCTGAATATGACAAAGGAAAAGCAGAATTATCTTTTTGTTTGTTATGCAAATGAAAATAGAAGTCCCACAGCGGAAGAGGTTTGCAGGAAAATAGCAAGACGATATGGGCTTGGGATAAATGCCGGTTCGGCTGGGATGTCAAAGGGTTCTAATAGACCTTTGAAAAAAGAGATAGCGGATAAGGCAGATAAGATTTTTGTTATGGAGGATGAAATGGTAGCAACCTTAGTTAATCAGTATGGCCAAAATCCCGTCAAGATTCTCTGTTTAAATATTCCTGATATATATGGCAGAGACGACCCTTGGCTGATAGGCATTTTGGAAGATAAGCTGTATGAGCACTTTGCTGCGGAAGGTATGATTTAGATGTCGTCTGAGATTCTTAAAATATGGGCTATTCAATTGGGATTTTAAAGTATGCTTGAATTTATTACAAACGAAGAGATATACAAAAGGGTAATTTGTGAACGTATTCCTAAAGCAAAGAAATTTATTTGGCTGGCAACTGCTGATTTAAAGGATTTGTATGTGGATAAACAAAGAAGGATGGTTCCTTTTTTAGAGGTTTTATCTGATCTGGCCAATAGGAAAGTTGAGATTAGGCTGCTTCATGCAAAAGAGCCTGGAGCAGCTTTTAGAAGGGATTTTGACAGATACCCTAATCTGATAAAGGGCATGGAAAGGATTTTATGTCCTCGGGTTCATTTTAAGTCTGTGGTAATTGATGGCAAGTTTGCTTATACAGGCAGTGCTAATCTTACAGGTGCCGGCATGGGGGCAAAAAGTGCAGACAGAAGAAATTTTGAATCTGGGATTATTACAGATGATAGAAATATTATATGCAAGGTTATAGATCAAATTGACAAAATCTGGAGAGGTGAACATTGTCGGCAGTGCAAGAGAAAAGAGTTTTGCTCTGACTATAAAGACCTTCTATTGCGATGAAATGTCGGGCATATCTTGATATAGAGACTACTGGTTTAAGCTGTTACGGGTGTGAGCTGACAGTAGTGGGTATAGGCCTGGAAATAGGCAGGAAAATTGAGGTTATACAGCTCATTGAAGATGAATTATATGAGGGCAAGTTACTTAAGAGCCTTGAAGAAGCAGATGAGATTTACACGTATAATGGGAGTCGCTTCGATCTGCCATTTATTGAATCACAGCTCGGCGTGGAATTGAGTCAGTGTTTCAAGCACAGGGATTTGATGTATGACTGCTGGCGGTGCGATTTGAAAGGCGGGCTGAAGGTAGTTGAGAGGAAATTAGGGATAAATAGAAAGCTGAAAAATGTGGATGGCTATGTCGCAGCGCAGCTTTGGTGGGATTATATAAATAATAACAATCAGGATTCTTTGAAGATGTTGTTGGCGTATAACGCTGAAGATGTGACGAACCTGAGCATACTTAGGAGAAGGCTTTGTGTTAGATAATGAGAGCATAGGTGGTTTTTTACAGCTTGCAATTTCTTTTTTGATCTTGCTGCTGCGTTTTTGACTGTGCTGGGGCAAGTGGAACTTAACTTGATATTGAAAGTATTTGCTGAAATTGACGCAAAGAAGAAATATTCTTTATTTAGCTAACAACTTTTCAAAAAATAGGTTATCAAAGAAGTCGAAAAAAATCTTTTGATTGTTTCGGATTGTATGCTGTGCAGTGGGGAAAATTTGCCGCTCAGAAAAACCTAAAACGCATAAAAGGCGCTTCGCCGGGTGATGTAGAGAAGCTCAGCTAACCTTTTAAGCCTTTTGCCCTTCGGGCACGGGCTTTTTTTCTTCGCGAGATATACACCGACCGCCTTAATAAATATATTCTTGCGGCGTAATATTGGGCGGTCGGTGTATTAATCGGGGCTGAGGCAACTTGGGTGATAAGCGAGTCAGGAGTGCAAATGCGGTGCTTACTTTAGTTAGCACAGCAATCATTCTGTGTAGATCTTTGGGCTCAACTCGCTTCGTGTATTTGGGCATGTTTGCAGGCAGCGGGGAGTTTGCGCGACAAGGCGCGCGTGGCTATCACTTGCTGATTGTGTATGCCAGTAGGCATCAGAAAGTTGGTGGCCTGAGTTTGGTTTGTGATTTTTAGTATTTTTCGGAGGATTTGTCTGTAGGTCATGAAAGTTTGGTTTTGATAAGGGTATGAAGTCTGTACAAGATAAGACTTTGCAATATTAGTGAGACTGATAGAAGACATGCATATCAGTCTGAAGACTAATTCTGTTTGAGGGTGAAAAGGCCGCCGAGATAATATCTCGTTGCGGTGTATTTTTTTTAATTTTTGCGGCGGCCTTCGGCCTTCTTAGTTTTTTATCTATTTTAACGTTTCGTTAATTTTTGCTGCTGTTCCGGTGGAATCATAATTAAAGCCCCAGGAAACGGAACAATAGTTTGAGCGATAAGTTATTTAATAGAAACAATTTAGCCTTGTAAGTTACCGAAGTTAACATTCTGGAGTGGAATAGCGACAATTATAGCTTCTTGAATCAGGTTTTTCTATATAAGCTTGATACTATGGATGATGAAGCGAAAGAATTAAAAAGCTTTGAAGCTTATGTTGTTGATGAAGCCACCTGCAAACAATGTGAGCGGAGGTATCAATTCACCTTATAGAAGTTGGGGCGAGGAGCAGATAGCGAGGCTCTTAGATCGAAACAGAATCGATTACAAATATGAGTATCCGGTTGCAGTGATTGACCGTGAAAAGGTCAGGCTTTTATATCCGGATTTCACTTTGCCCGGGTATGGGGTGATCATCGAGTACTTCGGTGTAAATGGCGATGCCGGTTATGATGAGCAGAAAAGGCATAAAATTCATCTCTATGAGCAGGCAGGTATTAAAGGATTGTTTCTTACGAGGGATTCTTTTAGGGGCGATTGGCCGTTTAGGATTATGTACCGGATTGAGGATATTCTTAAAGACAGGCTGGATAAGTTCCACCATCGCTACCGTCATGTTAGCAGCAAATAGATCGGGCGCTGTTCTACAAGATATTCGACTTTTGTGTTCTTTAAATACTATGTGCAGTTAATGCGTGGGACTTGATTATATGATAATGGATGTTCAATTTTGCGTTACCATTTCAAAGTGGTGGGAAAAGCTTAAAAAGCAGCCTTGTGATGAGTAGCCGGAGCATGGCGAGAACGATTGAGTTAGCCAGCGGTACGTTACACCAAATACAATAAACAATACAATAGCCAATACCGATCGCTTTGACGCGTAAACTGCACTCTGTCTGTACTTGCGTGGACCTGGGATTGTAAGCGACAACAGGGTATAACTTGTCCACAAAACATTTAAATTTTGGAATAGGTGCATGTATAGCAGCAATTATCACTTTTTGGTATTCAGAGATTTTGGGATAGCGAATATATATGGTTCATTCATTTGCCTGTGTCGCTGATAGAGATTGGTTGCCTTTTTCTGTTATCCGGATGGTCGTTAACCTTCCGCTTTTTGTAGTTCCCTGATATTCTTCAATCATACCATCGCTAAGCAATTCTGCCTTCAGCCTTTGGCCTTGCCTTACCGATAGACCAAGCCTCTTATATCTTGCAGCCACGCCACTATCAGGATTTTCCTGAACATCTCTCAAGAATGCGATTTCCTCGGCATTGGGCATTGCAAGATGGGAATAGAACGGTAGATTCGCAGTAACAGGTTTGGCATCAACTATCGCCGGAGCTACATCCTGCATATGCTCTCGGACATCGGCATCTGAAATACGTCCTTTCTCGATAAGAAATTCCGGCACTTCAATCATAAACGACCTTGCAATCCTGCCCTGAAGCTTAACAACTGCCTGACCAACCTTAAGAGTACCTAAGAGGTCTTTTTCCTGATCAAGTAACAGGCATTGAGCCATGGCATTGATATCTGTTTTATGCTTTAAGTTCATGCAAATCGTGCAGTAGGTATTTCCCAATGCAGGCAAACTTATTTGAGATGGATGCTGGTCAAGAATAATAAGACCCTCACCAAATTCCCTTATCTCACGAAAGGTAATCTCCATAACCGACTGACCACCCACAAGACTTCGCCGTTCGCCAGAGAATATATGATGGGCCTCTTCGATAAGAATGGCATGTTTAAAGGTTTCACGCTGTTTTTCTATCATACGCCGATGGTGAATCCAGAGAAGAAGTGCTTCAATGAAAAAGATTTTGTCCTGCTGGGTTAAGGCATCAAGCTCAAGAATGACCGTCTTTAAAAGTATATGCTCCAGATTTTGATTTTCTCCTGTATTTACGAGGGTATCCATATCACCAAAGCACAAAGAGGCAAGAGCCCTAAGTGTAGAAGACAGCCAGCCTGCTTCTCTTCCTCTTGCATCACGATTTCGGGCTTTTTCCAGAACATCTCTAAATGTGGGCCATTTTTCTACTTTGCCTGAATAAACTCCTGCTTCTTGATAGACTGAATCCAGGGTCTGCTGTAATAAATACATAACACCATTACCAAGAAGATAGGCATGGGCAATAACCTCTATAAGCTTTTTAAGCCATGTTTTTGGATTTGTTCCTTCTGGCGGTATAAGTGGGTTGAAGGTAAAGGGAGCAATATTCCTGCCTATCGTATAAACCTCAATATCTTTGAATTCAAGTAAGGCAATTGTGTCTCTGTAATTTCTCTTCCAGTCGAAGATAAGAACAGGCTTACCCTTTTTCATAAGTTGTTTCAGGATGATAAATCCGATATTTGTCTTTCCTGCGCCGCTTCTGCCGAATACCCCTACATGTTGAATCCATTCGTATTCTTGAAGGCCAAAGTCATAAAGACATCTGCCTCCATATACTACAGAGCCAATGGTATAATTGCCGTAAGCCTGCCCTTTGGATGGCGGGATAAGGCCGGTCTGACTATTATCAAGTGTTACAGGCAAATATTTTGCAGATAATAGCTCAAGGTAGCTTTCTACCTGTTTCTTACCTTCTGAATCTTCAGCGCAGTAACCCTCAAAGATCTGATTCAATCTATTACCGAGGATAGGCCTTAGTCTTTGACAAAGGATTCTAACATGCTCTATGTTGCCGGTTGATATATCAGACATTTTGTTGTTCCTCCAGGCCGTAGAAGATGTCTTTCCTTTGCCTTGCTGCGCTATATGCTGATGCGGTTTCAAGAAGCTTTTGTTTTATATCGATGGTATCTTTCCAGAAGCCTGTTTCTTCATCGTGTCGTTGTTTTTCAAGCTCGATAATTAACTTTTCAAGGTTTTGCTGGCTTCGTCCTCCATCTATGGGAGAGTGCATCTTTATGATTGATAGTCTTTCATGACATTGCATCATGCGTCTATCGATATCTTTGAGGTGTCTGTAATTGAGCGTAGATCTTTCATTAAGAACGCTTGCCAGGTGTTTCAAACTTATTTTCTGCTGATGAAGCTGGTTGCCAAAGATTTGTTCAGCAACAGTGGAAGTCTCTCGGCTGGGATAAGAGGTGAGAGCTTCTCTAAGAAGGGCAGCATTAGGTATTAATCTTTCGAAGTAGCCGTTCCGTGGCCATTGAAGCAGGGAATCGTATGAGGAGTTTGCTGGTTTGTCGACAGAGTACCGACTATTATGGAAATACAGTTCTTGTAGCTGGGCGATATTGTTGTATATCATTTGATTGTTTTGTAACTTTAAAGTAGTAATCTATGGAATTAAGGGTTTATAAGCCTTTCGGTTCTTGAAGGTCTGTATTGAAGACGCGGCTAAGGAACTTTACTCAAACCTCGTCTGCCAGACCGTAGCAAGAATACTTGGATCAAATGTAAGCTGAATCCTGTTCGTGTAGGTTCTGTTTACCTTGGTGGAAATTAGTAAAATCAACCCCAGACTTTGCAGGTAGGACAAGCTGGAGTAAAAATGTACGAATGAAAAAGGCTCTTCGTTATACTGGATGCTTATTCTCTTATAGATTTCATATACATTTCTAACAAAGCTGTCCTGACAGGAAAGAGCAGCTTTCAATATGAGAAGATTTTTATCGTTGAGGTCCTTAACCACATCAAACATAATATCCCGCCTGGCCTTCTCGAAATTTTCCTTAAGCGGTACGCCCGGCTCAAATGCCCAGAGATATAAGGTCTTTATCGCTACACGCACATCAGAATTGGTATTCTTGACAGTCATGGCTGCGATCTCACTGATAATCCGCCTGGGTAGGAACCTCAGCCCAATTTTAGCCCTGTCTGTCAGTATCTTTTCGATTTCGGCGGCACTGTAATTCCTGAAGTGAACTATCTCCGGCTGAAGTGTGCTTTTTATGCTCTCATCAAGCAAGGTCAAAAACTTGGGATTATTACTGAGCAGGATTGCCATGTAGTTATTCGGTGAGCGGCTTATGAGATACAGGATATCCTTGTGCTTATCCTTTTCACTCATCATGTCAACCTCATCCAGGATAAACACAGTCTTGCCTTTGATGCTATCTGTGAATCTCTGCCATAGTTCATCAAGGCTGCAGCCTCGGGGCCTGACTCCAAGTAAAGAAGCAAGGATCTTGAAGCTCGTATTCTGCTGGCGGCAGTTTGCATAAGCAAAGTAGAGCTTATTTTGTTGCGATAGGACTTTCATAAAATATTTGGCAAGGACGCTTTTTCCACAGCCGCGAGAGCCTAAAATAAGTACATTATTAGCAATGCCGGTTTGCTGATAACGAAGCAGTGAATCAATGACAGGTTTTACTTCCTCACGCATCAGAGGCTTTTCCGGGATGTAGTTAAAATCGAATACCCCGAAATCGCGAATCTTACCTTTACTTTTATCTAAATGCTTTTGTCTTTCCGAGAGATATTGCTCAATATCCATTTTGGCGCATTCACCTCACCGGACGTATAAACTCTCGGGGATTTATAAATGTAACGGTGGTCGATGACCTTACGCATAAAACATCGCGGACGTATAAAGTGTCAGAAGTACGTGGGTATATACTTGGCAAGCGACAAGACAGATTAAAGTAAGGACACCATCAAATTCTTGGTTTTAGGTCAACAAGAACAGTTGTTTTGGTGGGTGGATTAAGCGGTTACTCGATTATTTGTACGTAACCGGTCGATAATACGTTTAACTTAATCGTTCCTTTACAGCTGGCTGGTCGGATGGTCGATTTATATTGAGATATTTTTCAATTCTAAGGCCATCTTTTAGCTTAAATCTCTTCCTGCTTTCATTGCCTATCGTGTAATCGAAAAGGTCTGCCTTTATGTTTATCTGCCGTAGTTGGTTTTTTATTGTGTTGGGTGATTTACCAAGATATCTGCCTATATCAGCATAGGAAAGGGCCATATCCTTATTCTCAAAGAACAATGCCAGAATCCTTTTTTCCTGCTCTGAGAAACGTGAGATATTGAATTTTTGACATTGCAGAGGAGATTGCTTCTGTGGTTGTATAGGCAAATGAATGGTTTCATCTGGTCGATTGGCAGTAGGTAAATCGATGATGGGCGGCTGAACAGGCGGTTTGACGATTAGCTGCTCAAGGGTCTCAATTCTCTTGGTATGTTCATCCAATATCTTTATATGCTGCGAAAGCTCATCATCGTGTTTTTTCAATGCTATATTTATAATTCCCATCTGGTTTTGTATGCCTTGAATATCAACACCTGTTTTTTCAATCATCCTTTTTGTTACCAGATGCGAACCTTTATTCTGTCTTTTTCTTATTTGTATTTTCCTTCTTTTCCTGAATAGATCGAAAAATCCCATCTTTATACGCCTCCGGCGTATTTATTTTTCAATAGGTGCACGGCTTCTGATTGAGGTTGAGACTGTAAAGCTGCTGCTCAATCCCTGCCATTTGAATTTTGATACTTTGGCGTTTCGCCTCCGCAATTGCGGCTGAGCTATCATTAAGGACACTTTGAATCTGAAGCGCCGTTGCTAAAAAAAACGAGTATTCATTTCTGAGGTCTGCCTCTACGGGGTCAGCGATTCTAAATCCCGGTGGCTCGTGCGGCCATGTTTCAGTCTCTTTCATCTGTCGCCAGGCCAATAAGGCCTTTATCTGATGAAGGCTATTTCGCAGTCTTTTCAAGCCTGCCTCTAAATCTGGCTCTTCCATCAAAAAATAAGGGCGTGCAAGTTTATAAGCTTTTCGCTCAATAGTACATGTCATCGTTATTATTGAGGTCTTCCCATCTGATGGTATCTGGGTCGTAGTCGTTGTCCTTATCTTCAGATTCGTGTAGATGGTCAAAGATCCTATTTACGACTCTTCGAATGGCCCTGGTATTCTCACAGATCTCTTCGAGAGTCTGGAGAGCTTTTTCATCCTTTGGTAAATCTTTTTCTTGTGATGTCATTTTAGAATGATAACGAGATAATAGTATTTAAGCTTATTGGTGCTGAGAAATAACTAATGGAAAGCCTATTTTGAAGGGATGAGAATAAGAACAGGGAGGGCCTCTTACTTGAGCCCTCCCAAAGATTAGCTTCCAGATGGCTGGACAGTTTGTGTAACAGTCAACTCACTTGCCAACAGATTTAATTGGATATCAGGATCGACCGGCATTTGTCGAAGATACTTGGTGAACTGTGCCAGCATAAATCCCGCTGCGATATTGGCACAATATATTGTGGTTTTAGCTGTACAGGGACCTGCATGGGCTTGTTCTGCGGTAAACAGTGTCTGGGAATAATACTGCCTGCTCTTTTCATCACAAGCAGTGACTATTCTCAATACCTCTGCTGACATCCTTCCATCGCAAAAATAATTCACATTGTCCTTTACTACATCCCAGATATGCTTGCGTGTAACTATTGAGTCCACACAAATAAAGACACAGTTTCCAACAGGTGTTGAACGTTTGAACCGGTCTAATATCACTTCAACATTCAAGTCAGGATTTATCTGTCTGCAAAATTCCGCTGTAGCATCAACCTTTGGTCTTTCAAGGTCTTTTTGCATATAGCCCTGCGTCGCCAGGTTTGAGATTTCCACGCTGTCAAAATCTATGAGTTGCAAATGTGGTACGCCTATCGCGGTTAGCTGTATTGCCACTTGTCTTCCAATAGCGCCAACACCGATTACTGTTGCCTTGCAATCCATGATTCTCTCTCGTGGCACGATATCAGCCTGTCTTGAAAATCTCTCATCCATAGAACACCTCGCCTTCTTCGTCCCAGAAATCACTTCTTACAGCCAGCTCATCCATGAACATCTCACGCTCAAAAGGCTTTATCCGGTCAATTTCAGAAAGCAAATCATCGCTTGAAAACTGTGGGACACTGCCCAGATTTTTACCGCCAAAGAAATCGGTTTCTTGATTTGGCTTATCTTCGGCCTGTTTTGACTTGTCCACCTGTTTGAAGATTTCATCTTCAGAAACATTAGTTTTATATTGCTGTGTCCATAATTCAAAGTTAGCAGCGTCAAATTCAAAACTGTAATCCACACAAACAGGTATCTTAACTTCTCCGCCCGGGCCGACATTAAATCTTAGCCTGGCAAAGGTATTGCCATTTCTTGCAACAATGCACATGATCGACCAATCACAACGGCCAAACACACGGGCAAATGTTTCTTCATCGGTCAAGCTTGGTTCGGCAGAGCTTCCTGGATGGGAGTGCAGCCATACGCGGGCGAATTGTTCGGGTTTTCTGCCGGCTTGTACCTGGTCTTCGAAAAGGTCAGACACGGATTCATCTTCAAATGAAACCGATGCAACAGTAACCTTCTGCTTTACCAGGGCAAAATCCGTCACAAACAATAAATCATCGGCTTCTGTAATGCCAAATCCGCCGACTTCATTATCAGTCATGTCTCGCATGAACAATAGTTTTGCCCACGCTGTGGGACTGAACCGAAGCATCGGATTCTGGTTTATCTGGTTCACTTTCCTGTTCTTCATCGCTATCGTCCTTTCTCTGCTCTTGGCAGCTTTGACATAATCCTTCTTCAGTTAAACAATCCTTACAAAACGTTTCTTCGCATTCCTTGCATTTTGCAGTACAACCCTGGCAGACCGGCTCATTGCATGAGGGACATTCGTACGCACAGCCAAGGCAGACTGTGGTATCACACATCTGGCAGTATGTTGAACAGTGGCTGCAATAGTCTCTCCCACAGTATTCGCAGTAATAGCAATCATCATCTGATACAGTACAGCCACAGTCGTAGCAGGATACACCCTCCCAATTATCAAGACTTACATATGGACTATCCGGGTTGTAGGCCTGTAGGATGTTTACTATCATTGTGAAAAAATCACAGAACCTCCCTTGTTCCAGTGCCCTTTTGATTGAGATATGCCCATCACCTTCACAAAGTCTTTCAGAACTGACATGCGGGTGGGTAACACTAGAATCTGCTCCTGCAGGATTGGGCTCAAGAGCTATAATCCTGTACGGGCTCTCGGTGTAAAGCTTATTTATCTGGTCGATAAACAGCTTAATTTCAAATGGACCCAACGGGATATCATCAAGGGTGATTGGCTCGGTTATTACCGAAATTGTTTTTTCGTTCAGGTTGAATTGATATTCACCAAGTTCCTGATCTATCTGTGACAGTTCCGCAAAGACGTCGGAAAGCTTCGGTAATTTGGATTCATCCTCGTTGATGAACTCTTTGAATCTCTGCAGGTAATATGAAAAGTCATTGAGGTTTCTGCTGACTCTGGTTACTATTTTTTCAGCTGACTCAAACCAGTTTCTCTCCACAGCAGCATAAAACAGATGTGAATCCTTGATCGCATCAGAACATTTACTGCTAAAATCCTCAAATTTGTCCTGAATCTGCCGCAGCCTCTGTTGTTTAAGCTCACAAAGGGCTTCCAGAAGCAGGTTTGAAAGCTTTACAATATTTTTATATTTTTTCATAAAAACTCCTTGCGCAAGAAAAGGCCCCTGCCTATAATTAAAAATAAGCAGAGGCCTTATGTTTGGTGTTTTCAATTACACGGTATGCTGGTTGCGTCAGCAGATTGCTCCGTCGATTTTAGTTGGAGTTATTGTCACCCGGTCATTTTCCTGCAAGGTATAATCATTCGGTACCGGCTGACGATTTACCCGGATAAGGTGGTCTTCGGCGTTTTCTCCAGACATTTTCTGCTTGAAGAGCTTTTCAATTGTTGTACCTTCTTCAACGTTAATGAAATCAGCATAGCCTCCACCCAGATTGTTGATGAATAAAATTCTCATTGTAAATTTCCTTTCAGTTTTGATTGTTGTTAATGGATTTGTTCATACGGTGACATCGTTTATGTACTCTACTTCCTTGGCGGGCTGCGCGCATAGAATCTCTTCTTTTGCATAATGTTTCCTTTCGATTGAAAAATTCAGAGGTTTGTACTTACGGCTGGTTTGTTACAACGCGGATGTACTTAGCGATAGCATCTTTGGCCTGCTGTATCTCCTCAACATTGTCAAGATTTACCTGATTATCCAGTTGGTAGAGTAAATCCACTGTATAAGAGGTTAATGCCTTGCAGGCTTCCAATAGCTCTGCTGCCGAACTGACAATTCTGGTTGTCATCAATTCATCCGGCAGCTCTGAAATACTATGTAACGTGATTTGCTTCTTTATCCATTCATCAATAGTAGTTTCCTGAACACCCTTAATCTTCAGCCTGATACAGCCACAGATAAATTCAAACTCATCAGGATTGTCGGTGTTGTGATCCTGTGGCTCATCGCCATCATCATACCACTGTTGAAAATAGTTTCTGGCTATCCGCCGGGCATGGTTGATGTTCCTGGCGGCAAGCAGCTTACTTTGAGAGTATTCCTGCTCGCCGTTGTATTCGGTTGCCTGTACTTCATAAAGTTTCATGGTTTATGCCCTCCCTGGATTTATTCTGCCCATTGTCTTGGTTGACACTTGCAGCATAGAGAGCCTGCAAAACTGCCTCTACATCTTCTCTTGCCCGCTGCAAAACCCGGATCGCTCCATCCATAGTACTTTCCCCGCCCTCGACGATTTCAACTACCATGAACCTAAACAAGCCGTCTCCAATATTCTCACCATTGACTCTTGCCAACAGGATTTGCAGGTTGCGGCAGTCCCTGTCAGGATCAATAGGCAGCAGGTCTGCGTGCGGATAAGCATCATAAATAACACGAGCGATATTGACTTCCTTTTTGGTCATGATTTTACCTTTCAAAATCTACATGGTTTCTGGTTACGAAGTGATATTATTGTGCTGCTCTGCATGCATCCAGACAGGATTCGCTGCAGAATAAAAGACCTTTCCATCTAATGGAATCTGTATCTACCTCTTTTTTGCACCAGTTGCATCTCATACGGGCAGTCTCTCTGGCCTTCTCGAGGTCAATAATCTGCGGCTCTTCACTGTTGATGTCGGCAAAAACAACCAATCTGAGCCTGCCTTGCCATATTTCGATGCCAATGGGAAAGCCTTCGCCATCAATAGCACATTTTTCACCATAACCTTTTGGCTGAATCCATATCTGGCCGCCTTCGGATAAGATGTTTACCTCTATCTCGATAGGTGGTACATCCGGACATTGCTCTTTTATGGCGGTTGTAAAAGTTTTTTCAGACATAAATTTCCCCTTTCGCTTAAACACTATCTACAACTTCATAGCCGATGATCTCGGTATCCAAAATATCAGCAGCAGTGGTAGTGTCATTTACCTGGTAATCCAGTTCGTTGACTACCTTCGAAATTTCAATACCTTCATCTACCGACATTACAATACGCATTTCCAATTTTATTGTGACTTTTCTCATTGGTATCTCCTCATAAAAGAGAAGCTATTTGCACTCAGACAAACAGTTGTCTGCGTTAATCAATCTTGTATGCTAACGCCAACATCGGCAATGAAACGAAGCAGCCTGGCCAGGTCGTATTCTTCGAAAAATACATCTATGGTTGCATCCTCAATAGTTCCATCAAACCACTTCTCAAGCGGCAGCGTTGGAAGAGATGCCTTAAAACCTTCAGCTTCGATTGATAATCTTCTCAGTTTCTCTGTCAGATAGCTTCTTCTTTGAACCTCGCTAAATACTCCACCATCATCACCCTGAGGATAGCCAAGCACTTCACGCAGGATCTTTATTTCCCCTGCGAATCGCTTCGATTGCTTACCACCTGCATCTATACTTCGCAGGACCTTTTCAATCGCATCATATATTTTGTTGACCATATCTAATTCTCCCAAATCTTGAGGTTTGCAATTCAATCGTTGGGCGTCCAGCCCAGGTCTCTTAGCAATTTATCCAGTATTTTTATCTCATGGGCAAACTGCCTTGATTGCTCGCCGCCGACATCGATACTTGTAAGCACATCATCCAGCCGGTCAATGATCTCATCTATGCTTACCAAGGTCATATTGAACGGCTGATATTCGTGCTCAGGCGCCTCGATTGAATCACCTTTGAGGCTCTCGAACTGGACATCATCGCCGGCAACAAATTCCTGGTGAACACACCTGAATTTGCCTGTTCTGTTTTTGCGGTACTTCTGGACTACGAATCCTGTGGTAACCTTGTTGAATTCCATGTATTCAGACAAATCGAGCTTTGTCTGCCTGCCTTCGCTATCCAGGACTATCATGATTGGTTCAAAGGCATCTTCAGCCCGCATCATCTGCCAGGCGGTTTCTGCTGCTTTTCTTTCATCAGCAGCGCCAACATCAATAACATAAATGACCCGAAACAGTGGTTCTTTGCCTTTATCCTTGGGGGGAGGCTCTATTCTGTAATCTTTGCTGCTCATTGTTTATGCCTCCTCCCTGAACATCTCAGGGGCAATCTCTTCGAGGGTCTTTGGCTTCCACCACAAGTCCCGTTCGATCGGCAGTCCCATCGGGCCTCTTACTTCTTCGAGCTCGCTTAAGAGAAAGTATCCGAATTCTCGTTCGTGGCCGAACACCAATCCAAAAAATTTGTAATCTACTTCCTTTCCTGATTCATCCAGGACAGGCTCACCCTCAGTTGCTAGCCAGGTCCAGCTTGAGCTTGGGGTGAAGTACTTCACATAAGCAACAGCCTTTCCACCTTTGCCATCCTGTGAATATAGAGGCGGCAGCATTTCACGGATTTCCTTTGGCAAAAGCTTCATACCCCTGATTTTGTCATTGGCAATGACCTTTTTGGCACGCTCTACAGCTACAGTATCGCCTGTCGCGATTGCATGCTGTTCTGGTATGCCGCAAGCAGAAGCTACCCCACACAAAAAGTTGGCCATATTCTCAGCCTGCTTTTTCCTGTCAATCGGGTCAGACTCACAGGCGGGTATCGGTGGTGTCAATATCTCGACCTGATCCGGCTCAAGCTCAATAACAACTCTGCCGTTATCATCCCCGTACCATTCAAAATAACCATATGAGACATAATCCCGAGGCTCTCTTCCTGCTGTCATGTCACCTACTTCACCTTTCTGAACGGCAGCAAAACCTTCCATGTACCTTTCTGCCTCTTCTGCATCTGCTGACTGGCCATTGCCCCGAAGCCTTACCCTTGCCCCGCGGATGTCCCTGTGAAAGTTACCGTCCAAATCAAAGATCACCTTATCCTTCATACCGGCAAACCTCATCCAGCCGGTAACCTTGCCCGGGATGGTATTGTCCAGGACACCCTCAATAAATTGTTCATTCGGTCTCCAAGCCATAGTTATCACCTTTTTGCCTTTCTTTGATAAGATGTGATTAAAAAATAAAAGCACATCTCTCGACCCTGAACAGATGTGCTTTGACGATTGATACCAATTGATATTAAGCAGATTCGACAGGCGGTTTTACCCTCTCTATCCTGCCATCTTTGAAGAGAATCTCAAGGCTACTGTCTTTAAAGATAGTTACCTTCTGCCATTTCTCATACAGCGGGTACAGCTCCTTTATGAGCTGCTGCCTTACCGTCTCGTATGGCCCCACAAGCTCGTTCCAGAACTCATCAAGGTCCTTTTCAAAGGAGTACTGCTGAGTTTCATAGCAGTCGCCATCCACATTAAAACCGCCTAAATGGTACCAGATATTATCCGAACCAAGTGTTTCTCGTGCCTCTTTGGTCACACAGACGACACTGTCACACCACCGGTATTTGCCTCTTTTTGGTGCTTCGATGATAGCCATACAGACATCACTGGCAAAAACCTTGCCATCCGAGGTATGAACAGCAATTGATAGCTTATCGAAATAGGCTATTTCTTCGGCTAATATGCTCTGTCGAAGCAGTTCCTTGCCGGTTTTTACCTCAATCTTAGTTACCTTTGGCAGTTGTGCCCAGCTATAGCCTTTGTAATTTTCGTCGATAGTAACAGGCACAAAGGGCTTTCCCTCAAATTTCCCAATCGCTGCCAGCAAATGTGCATTCACCTCAGCCAGGTCATCGTCACAGTCATCATCAAAGCATAAGTAACAATCCTTAAGCTCCAGATTGCCAGGCTTGACAACTTCAACTGCCTGGTCGTATTCATCAAAGATCAGGCCTGCCCTGAACTGTGGCTCGGCTTCATGCAGTTCAATACCAAGCTCCTTCGCCCGTAGGTACTCTTCATAGTACAGTGTGTGAGTTTTTTGCCTCTGAAAATAATTGTAATACTCCAATTCAATGGCATCCTTGAGCCGTTCGAAGGCCTGATTTTCCACGAGTCTTGTTCGTGCAGGCAGCATCAGCCTTATATCTGTCTGATCTGCAATATCCACAATGATTGTAAGACCCGACCTGCTGTTGCTTGGCCAGTGATCAAGCTGAACCACCTGTCCGTGGAAGTTCACTAAGACTCTGCCGTGATACCAGTTTGTTGACCATGCCCTGTGATAGTTGGATATCTCCTTGGTGACTTCAATTTTGCAGCCGGGATTACCATAATGCACAGCTTCACTGCTGCAGAACGGCATTGCATGGCAATATTTGCCGTCAACAACAACTCTGATATCTGTAAATACAGCGTGTTTTTCAACAAGCTCAAGGTCCCACGGCTTTTCGTCCTTGAATTTAACGATAGTACCGTTCACTTTTTGGGGGATCTTCATTATTCTCACCGGCTTGCCTGTCCAACCGTCCTTGTCGATAACAATTTGTCTGTCTCCAGATGTAATTGTTACCTCTTTCGGCGCCAGACTAAAAATGCCTACTCCTGCAGGATCTTCTCCTGCTTCCAGCCTCTCATCCCAGCCGCTGCCTCCTAAATCCAGAAGCTTCTGAAAATCTTCGATGCCGCAGCCGTTGTCTTCAATAGTGACGAATCCATCTTTGTTCGAGATTCTTACCTCTTTTGCCCCAGCCCTTCTTGCATTCTGAAGGATTTCGATAATCCTGCCTTCGATAGTACCTGTAAAAAGTCTATCTGCCTTAGATAATAGCCTCTGATTTACTTTCGCTTGTATTGTTTCCATTTGCAAATACCTCCAAATAAATTTTAAGGCACACCAGGTATGCCGGATGTGCCAACCAAGGTTAATGGATTTTGTACGCGCAAGAAAAAAGCCCTTGAAACTTCTAAGGGCTATGGCACAGTTCTCTAAATTTTGCTTCTACTGAAAATCTGACTAAGACGTTAGCAGAATCGGAAAGGATTTCTCTAAAGTGATGCAATCATAATTTATACCTCCAGGTAAAAGGATTAGTATTTATAATTTTCTTGAAATGCAGGTGGTTGAAGCTATTGAGAGCTAATTTCAGGGTTTTCCAGCTCTTCCGATCCTTTGTGCTCCA
>CAZRNB010000007.1:0-42130 GCA_964601355.1 uncultured Pirellulales bacterium | reverse complement strand
ATGAATCGGGACTTCGGTCGAAATGACAGAGGGTCTTTTCTACGGAGCATATTGAGAATTAAGAAAAATAATTCTAAATTCTAAATTCTAAATTCTTAATTATTTCACTGTGATGTCCCAGACTTTTGAACGCCGTGACTTACCGTCAGGCCCTTCAACGTCAAGCACAACAACAAAGCTGCCGGCTCTTTGATACTGATGGATCGGATGTTGTTCCGTCGATGTCGTGCCGTCACCGAAGTCCCATTTCCAGGACGTTATCCTGCCATAAGTCAAATCCTTAAACGCCACCATACGGCGGCTCATATCCAATACGTTGAACGACCATTGGGCCTCAATAGCTTTGTGGAATT
Source organism: uncultured Pirellulales bacterium (assembly GCA_964601355.1). GTDB lineage: Bacteria > Planctomycetota > Phycisphaerae > Sedimentisphaerales > Anaerobacaceae > CAZRNB01. The sequence goes on along the minus strand of CAZRNB010000007.1, from coordinate 41,777 downwards.
GCTTCTCAAGCGGCATCAACTGAAATGCACATAAATGCGAGGCGTTGCCGTACATTTTGTGACTTCGCGAGAGATTCCAGAAGCCATTATTGCTTTTGCTATCGACATCATCGTAATCAATAACCGCCCAGCATAAGCCGATTATCTTGTTTTCCCAAAGGACGGATTCTATAGCGCGGGCAGGACTTTCCGGGCCGGCATAATCAAAAGGTGTTATCCAAAACTCAAGCACGAGCCTGCCGGATTCGCCCGGCTTGAAATTATAGTCGCAGGCGGCGTTGGCAAATGGAAGCTCTTTAATCCAGGGCTGAACGCCCCAGGCCAATGTCCAGTCTTTACCTTCGGCAGGCGTGAAGATATGATAGTTCTGCGCGTGCACGCCGTGAATCGACCAGTTGGCCTCCTCATTACTGATCCGGTCATCGGCTGCGGCTGCAGCCCCTACCTCTTCCGGAATCCACATCTCACGATGCTCTTTGTCAATCAGATGGCCGCCTGAAGCGTCGCCGTCCACCACCAATTCAAACGTATCGTTATGCAGGCCGGGAAGAGAAAAATCCCAGTAATTATCAAAAGCCTCATAAAGAAAAAACAAGCGGTTCAAACCCTTGACCCATCCGACACGCACTCGGACGTCTAAATTATTCGGGTCAGGCTTTTTGTGTTTGCCATTGTCATCAACGAGCTGATCGAGGCCGATGACATATTCATCCGGCACAATAGACCAGTCATCGGCCTTGCCGTCTATTCGCGGAATCATCTTGGCGGGAAATTGAAAGATTTTAAAAGTCACGTCTCGCCGCTCAAGAGCAACCGCAGGATAACACACTGATATTGCAAGTGTAATGATAATTATTTTTCGATATGCGAACATTTAGCCCTCCAGTGCAATTTTACCGCTCACTTTGCGCCGATAACGATAAACTTCGTTCTGTATGGCTCCAAATCGAGTGTCAAATGTACATTGCCATTTTCGGAAGAAACACTTTTTAGAAGCTCAATTTCTCCCGTTGTCGGGTCCCAAACTTGAATCTGGCCGCTGCCGGAGAGTGCAGCTCTGCGGGTTTGTTTTTCCTGGCTTTCATTGAAAAACATATAAAGCTCAGCATCTCGCCAGTGACGGTGTGTATATTTGATCGCCTTGCAAGGCTGCTCAAATAAAACATCTGGCTTAGGCAGAGCATCCATCACGCGGTCGGTTATTTGACCGGATGGCTCTAATACCGCCCAGCTAAGGTCCGGTTTTCCAGCGGCATTGAGGAAGGTTTTCTCCACTACCATAGAAGGCGTTCTGCCAACAAAGATTACGCTGCCGCCCTGGTCTGCAAAGGTGCGAAGCTTTTCCAAAGCCGCTTTTGAAATTGCAATCGTCGATGGAATAATCACGGCACGATACCCCTGGCCGCTTCGGTTTTTGAGCTCAGAACCTTCGAGCTTTAACAGCGACCCAATTGACTGGTCATCCACTACGTCAAAGTCACGCTGATGCTCTAATAACTGCTGCATAATAGCCAGAGTGCTGTTGTTGGCATCCTCGTCGCCGAGCCATATACTCATTGTTGGATGATAGAGCGCTATTGCAGCGGCAGGACGTCCCTGAGAAAGAATGTAACAGGCCCGATTTAAATAACCGGCCACCTGTGGAAACTCTTCGGCTGCCAGCCATCCTCTCATTCCGCTCCTGTCTTTGGAAGATGCCGGCACAAACATTACTTCGACCATATTGATGCCGCGGATGATCTGATGGTTTAAAATCCACTTGGCCTGCTCGACGTTCGGAGCAGGTTTATATGCCGCAAAGCTTTCGGTGAACGCGCGGGGCCTGCCAAAGAGGTGCGCAGCCGAAGAGGCGTACTTTGGGAAATCTGCGACTTTATCCATCCAAATCTGGCTCCAGATAGTGTCTATGCCGGGCATCTGGACGTGCCGCATACACCTGAAAAAATCTCCCTCGGAGCGGACAAGACCCATCATTTGCTCTTCATGGTTGAGATGAACTAAATACTCAAGGTTATTTTCAGCGCACCATTTAGCCTGAACTCCAAAGAAATTTTCCCCAAACATATCCGACCAGACGTCCCAGTAATCCGCCTTTGCCTGCTTTTGTTTATCCGTCAAACCACCTTTTGCAAAGAAAAAGGCTGCATAAGGACGTGCATCATAGCCCTTGCGTCGCTCGAACTCAGCAAAGATTTTAGGCGTCCACGGAATGCCTGAGATACTGTAATCCGGCTCATCGCCTCTAAAGCCTAAAACCGTCTTGCCAAACTCCTGGCCGACGTATTTTTTATATTGCTCGTGTGTAAATTCTATGAATTGCCGGGTCGCAGCCGGGTCTAAGTAATCGCAGAGGGAGCTGCTGGCATCTTTGCCGCGGCTGGGATTGTTGACGGCCCGCGTCGGTGAGGTGCGGAACTCGTGCTCGACTATTTGAACCTGCCAATCGCCCTGCGGAGCCGTCCAGCTCAATTCGCCAGAGCTGATATTAAGGACCTGGCTTGTATTATCCGCCCGGTTTATCGCAACGGCGCTAACCGTCTCAGTCGAGAGTTTACGTGTGAGCGCCTGGCCGACAGCGACATCGATGCGTTCGGTGATAACAAGCGCCTGCATTCGCAGGTCCGGCCGTTCCTTGGTGAATTTTCCGCCGGCAAATCCGCTTGGATATTTACCTTCGTCCACCAGCCAGACACGCATCCCGCGGATTCTGGCCTGCTCGACCGCAATTTTAACCATCTCAAACCATTTTGTGGTCAGATATTCCATGTCGTAGCCCGGCTCAAGCGTGACGGCTCGGACACCTTTGGCTTTATACTCATCCAAATCCCTGGCGATGACTTCTTCGGAAATGGGACCATCCCAGCCCCAATAAAAAGTCATACTATATTCAGCCGGCGGCGACTTAAAGTTGGAAGCCACCTCCGCAACAGTCGGATTTGAGATTGTTTGCCAGGATCTTTCTGCAGATATCACTGACTTGATTGAAAGTATGCCTAATAAAAAAACTAAAAATAAAACTTTCAAACAGTTTCTCATTTGTTTACTCCTATTTACAAATCGATTTCTTTTAACTAACTATAGGATTTCAGTTCATACTCTTGATTTCAACCGATGCTTCTTTAAGTCCATCCGAATGCGCTGTCAGTCGTATCATGCCAGGCTCTCGTTTAGACTGGAGAATGACCAATCCTCGGCCGTGATAGGCTTTATGAGTTTTATCTTTGTAATCTTCATGGCTGCTCAAATTACCGTTCTCGATTCCAAGAATCTCACCAGGCCCATCCAATTCGAACGTCAGCTCATGCTCAGCATCAGGGACACGCACACCCTGGTCATCCACAATCTGGAACTCCAGGTGACATATATCTTTGCCATCCGCACGAATCTCTGTTACATCGGGCAGCAGCTTAATTAGACTTGCAGGTCCAGCCGTCTTCAATACGTATTCGCAAACGGCTGTATCGTTTTTACGACCCACAGCCTTAAGAACACCTGCCTCGTATGGGACTTCCCAGATTAAAAGGCCTTGGACTACCTCCGAAAGCTTTTTCGTTCCGACGGTCTTATCGTTGAGAAAAAGTTTTACCTCAGGGCAGTTTGTGCAGCAAAAAACAGTGACAGTCGTGTTGGCAGGCCAGTTCCAGTGTTCCTCGGCTACGCTTATGCGTCGTCCTCTTCTATCGCTATTTTTAGGGACACATATATAAACCATCGGTTCATCAGACCAGAGGCTCTGGCGGAACCAGCCCAAAGGCTTTTTGAATCCGCACAGGTCAAGCAGACCTGCACTGAATGCTTTGTCCGGCCATTTAAGTGCTTCGCCGAGGTAGTCTATGCCCGTCCAGAGAAATTGTCCGCCGACATAATCGTTGTCACGTACCACCGCCCAGGAGCTGTATTGATGGTCGGTTTCGCTGCCGAAGATAAAACGATTCGGATACGTTTTGTGGTCGGATTCATAGTACTTCTCCTGATAGTTATATCCGACAATATCCAGCATTTGAGCAAGGCCGACTGCATTCGACATTGGGATACTGGCCAGTCCCATAGTAACAGGACGCGCCTTGTCATACCTTTTTGTCACCTCGAAAAGCGGTTTGGCATACTTGACTAAGTTTTCTGCCGCCGGCTGCTCGGGTCGGTAGTTTTCCCCCAGCACCGGGTGAGAGAATGGGTCGTTCGGATAATCAATCTCATTGCCGATGCTCCACATAAATACGCTCGGATGATTTCTGTCTCTACGGACCAAATCCTGCATGTCAATTTCAGACCACTGAGCAAATACCTCACCGTAGCCGAATCGGCTCGGAATTCCCACGTTCCAGCCGGATATCCACTTATTCTTCGGCGGTGTAAATTCGTCAAAGGCCTCATCTTTTACCAGCAAACCGAGCCGGTCGCAAATATCCAACAGCTCCGGCGCCGGCGGATTGTGGCTGGTCCGAACGGCATTGACACCCAGTTCTTTAAGCAAACGTAAACGGCGTTCGAGCACCTTCTGCGGCACAGCGGCACCGAGGCAGCCCGCATCGTGATGAAGACAAACACCTTTAATCTTAAGCTGCTTGCCATTCAGCAGAAATCCCTTATTAGGCTCAAACTGGATTGTGCGAATCCCAAATGCTGTGTTTGTTTCGTCAGCAATTTTTTCTCCGACCTTCAGACTGCTTTTGAGTGCGTAAAGGTTAGGTGTCTCAAGCGACCAAAGCTGTGGACGGTCGATCTTGATTTGCTGAATAAGAGTCTCTTCCGCATCGGCATCCAGTGATCCTGATGTGGTCAGACTTGCTGCTACGCTTCCCTCTGCCGTGAGAACATCGGATTGAAGGGAAAAGGCCTTAGGCTGGTCGAAACCATTCTTAACCGTTGTTTCAATTCTAACAGTGGCGGAATCTTTTTTAATCTCCGGCGTGGTAACGTATGTACCCCACTGTCCTATCCTAAGCTTGTCAGTGATACACAAACGTGCATGCCGGTAGATGCCGGAGCCGGTGTACCATCGCGAGTCTGCGATTTTGGAATGGTCTACACGAACCGCAATGATGTTCTCATCAGCACCAAATTTCAAATAGGGCGTCAGGTCGTACTGAAAACTCGAATAACCATAAGGCCGCTGGCCTACAAAAATTCCGTTAATCCAGATTGAAGAATTATTGTACACGCCGTCGAACTCTATTGTGACGATTTTTTCTTTGTCAGACGGGTCTAACTTAAAATGTTTGCGATACCATCCGACTCCGCCTGGGAAAAAACCAGTACCACTGGAATATTCGGGGCTGAGAGGCCCTTCAATACTCCAGTCGTGCGGCAGATTTACTTTTCGCCAACCGGATTCATCAAATGCAGGGGAGATAGCCGTAGGAAAATCTCCTCTGCTGAAGTACCAATCAAAATCAAAATCTTCACATGTCCGGGCCGATAAAGTAACAGCCGTTACAAAGATAATAAGGCAAGTTAATGATTTCATTTCTCTGTTCTCCATGCGGTCTTACTGACCTACCCCTAATGACGATTGACCGCTGATAAATCCTGCAAGGGCATAGACCAAAGCACCCTGCCAGTTTATGGCAATTTCATTGGTTTGGTAACTTCCTTCGACGTCTTGCCAGTTCCTCACGGTCTGTCCGCCGCCCACAAGGTAGCCAGGCCACGGCTCAGCTATGCCATCGGCGCCAGAACGTCTGTCGTGCGGATTCATAGGAGGTTGATGTCCTAAACCAGTGACGAAGCTTCGGCCATAATAATTTCTTCCGAATATATGCCCTATCGCATCTAAAGCGGTATTGATATACTCCGGTTTCGGACTTATCCTGTAAGCTACCTGCAGATTCAATACCTGCCTGGCGACCGTCCCGTTGCAGCCCCAATAATACCTGCCGCCAAAGGGTCTTCCATACACGTCTTTATTACCTTTGGCGACAATTGTATCGGCTGTTGCAAGAGCGTCATGGCGAACATCCTCCAATATCGCTGCGTTCCTGCCTTCACGCTTGGACAATAAATAAGTGAACATGCCGAGGTTTCTGACATTACTCCAATCCCAGTCCTCGTCCACTTTGCCATCAGAGGACTGTGCTTCTCCTAATCTTCTGTAAGTGAAAGCAGCTACAGCTCTTTCTTCAAAGTCCTTGAGGTATTGAGCCTCTCCAGTAGTCTCCCACATTTCAGCAGCAGCCCACAGACGGTCATCGGGATCAGAGGTTCCATAAGCGCCCGTTGAAAAAGCTTTTAGATCCGGCCTTTTGTCGGCTGGATTGTTTTTCAAAAAAATGTAACTTATCTTTGCGGCATCAAGGCAGGTTTGGGCGTACCCGGCATCGTAAGGCTTAAAATACCTTGCCGCCATAGCCAGCACAGCGACGTAATCAGCCGTGGCTGCCGAGCCCCAGTCGGTAAAGTATCTTTTGTCCATCTCTTTTTCCGGCATAATAAAGCCGCAGAAATTTAAGGTTGTCAATTTATGCGAGACCTTACCCGAACCATCCGGATACTGCATCTTCAAAAGCCAGTCAATTTCCCACTTCAGCTCTTTTAGATAATCCGGCCAACTCGGTGCGGTGTCAGGTATGTTTAAAGACATGTCCTTGAGCTTATCCTGGAAGTGGTCCCAGGCTAAAAACAACGCTCCCATCGTAACGCCTGCATTAACCGTATATTTATTGAAATCGCCGGCGTCATGCCAGCCGCCGGTACCATCCCGCAGTGAGGTGTCATTAATACCCATATAATCCTGATACGCATCATTAAGATGACAGGCGCCTTGCGAATATGTGACGCCGTTGTGCCTGCCTTCGACTGCGGTGCCGCATCGCCACAGATAAAAGCCCCTAAAGCTTGTGTAAAAAGCAAAATCATAAACCGTATCGCCTATTTCAAAGTCGATGGAGCGGCCCACTCCAGGCACGTCGAGGTAAAACCTGCCCTTTTCTGTTAAGCCTGAAAAATCAGCTATCCATACGACCTGATTTACATCCTTTTGCGAAAACGGCCCTGTCACGGCGCCGGAAAAAATTGTGTCCTCGGCTTGACTTCTCAGACGAGGTTTGGACGAATTGGCATCAGGAGCTTCTGCTGCTTTTTTGACCGTAAAATTGTTACATTCGGAGATGATCGTCGCCTTTTTCGGCATTGCAGGAAGAAAACCCAAAGAATTAAGCCTGATATCAGAGTCCACACCAAATACTCCACTCACATTAACTAAGAAAAAGATCGCGATGATTGAAAAACGATTTTTCATTTTCGTACCTGCCTTTCAAAAAAAATCTCGATCCTCGACTCGTCACGGCGGAGCGGGCCGGAGCAGGACGAGTATCGAGTATCAAGTATCGAGGTTTACCAGTAATTGTGCACTAATTCGCGGATGTGTTTATTGTAGATGTCACGCACTTCGCTCATCGTTTTTCGGGATAAGGCGGGCAAGTCAGCCGCGGAGAAGTTCTCCTCAGCCTGCGAGGGACGCCTGACGCCGGGGATTGTGCATGTCACCGCATCAAACATCAAAACCCATCGCAGAGCAAACTGCACCATGCTCATACCGTCAGGACATAAATCTTTTAATTTCTTAACCACTTTCAATCCTGTCTGGTAATCAACGCCGGAGAAGGTTTCGCCCCTATCAAATCGCTCGCCGTGCCGGTTAAACTGCCGATGGTCGTCGGGCGCAAAGGTGCTATCCGGGTTTAGCTTGCCCGTAAGCATCCCAGACGCCAACGGCAAGCGCGTTAATATTCCCACCTTGCGTTTCTTAGCCTGCTCGAAAAATAGCTCTGCCGGCCTCTGCCGGAACATATTGAAAATAAGCTGCACAGTCTGCACGTTCGGGAACTCAATCGCCTTTAGCGCCTCCTCCACCTTTTCAACGCTCACGCCGTAATAGCGGATTTTGCCCTCCTTGACGAGGTCATCGAGCACGCCAAAGACATCCGGACGATAATAAACCTCTATCGGCGGACAATGCAATTGAAGCAAGTCAATTGATTCAGCATCAAGATTTTTAAGGCTTCGTTCGATAAAAGCCGTGAGATTTTTGCGATTGTAGCCTTCTGATGTATGCGGATCCAGCCGGCGACCGGCTTTGGTAGCAACATATATTTGCCCTTTGTGCTCACGGCGAAGCTGCGCAATCATCCGTTCACTTCGGCCGTCGCCATAAACGTCGGCTGTGTCGAAAAAATTGACGCCCAGCTCCGCTGCCCGGTGCAGCGAAGCAAGCGATTCGGTATCGTTGACCTTTCCCCACGCACCTCCAATTGCCCATGCACCAAAGCTGACCGCCGAGACATTCCAGCCGGTGCGTCCCAATTCTCGATATTGCATCTATTCACCTCCTGTTGAATTATTGCTCTATATGGAATACCTCTTTCAACTCAACCGATTTGGGGCTATTGTCCGGATTTGACGGCATCAATGGACCCATGTACTTCCACCACTTTTTGCAAACTGCGGTATCCACAACCTTATCCCATTTCTCTTTAGATTTGATCTCTGCATAAGCAAAAAGCTCATTGGTCGTCGGGTCGAAAAATATCGAATATGTAATAACGCCGTGCTTTTTTAATGTGTCTTCCAGCTCCTTCCATATTGGATTATGTCTCTTTTCGTATTCTTCTTCCATACCCTTATTCACCGACATCTTGAATGCAATTCGCATAATTTACCTCTTTAACAAACCCCGCGATAAATCGCGGGGCTAAACATTTGATTACCGACATTGCACGATAATTTCCGCCGATTTTAGACCATTACTTTCGGCAGTTACGCGTACCTGGCCGGTCTTTCCTTCAACCGTTCGCAGAATCAGCATCGCCTTGCCGTAAAAGAGCTTGCGATAATTTGCCTGGAACGGCTCAAGTGAAAGCGGATTGCCATTGCCGACACCAGCAATCTCAGCAGGCCCTTCAACTTTGAAGCGAATCAGATTGTCAGCCAGTGGGCACAGCGTCCCCTTCTCATCTAAAGCCTCAACTAAGATATAGCATAAATCTTCGCCAGTTGCAGCTAATTGCATTCGGTCGGCTGTTAATTGTATCGCCGCAGGCTCACCTGCCGTTCGCATAATCGCCTGACCGATCTCTTTGCCATCTTTGTAAGCTACCGCTTTCAGCTCGCCTGGCTCGTAGGCAACTTCGTTCCAACGCAGACGGTACGCATACGTAATGGCATAAGAGTCGGACTCAGACTTCTCGGGGTACACCTTGAACTCCCGAATGCTCGGCCAGACACCGTCCTGCAACTGCGTGAACTCAATGCGCACGTAGCGGCACTGCGCGTCGGCAGCGTGGAAGGCCAGGGAGGGCCCGTTCCACCGGGGAAACCGGCTTGTGCTCTTGCCCGCAATCCTCTGCCAGGTTTCGCCGTCATTCGACGCCTTGATGTCGTACCCGTAATTCTTCTCCTGGCGCTCGAAGTCGATCTCCAAGTAGCGAATCGTTTGAACTTTGCCCAGGTCCACCTGCCACCATTGATTGGGGTCAGCCGTGGCGGCGCACCACCGCGTGTCCCTGCTGGCATCCGCGGCGTGTTGCGGCGGATGATCCGCCTGGCTGGAGCCGGCCGTGGCGGTCTTACCCTTGGCGAAATTCGGCGGCCCCACGGGAACGACGCCCTTCTGGCGCCGGCCCAGCGATTTGCCGTTCAGGAACAACTCCGCAGAATCACCGTTGGTATACACGAAGACGGGCACGTTCTGGCCGATGCGGTCGGGCCAATTCCAGTGGGGCAGGACGTGCACGGTGGTCACGTCCGGCCGCCAATGAATGCGGTACAGGTAGAACCGGTCCTTGGGGATGCCGCACAGGTCAACAATACCAAAATAAGAGCTACGTGCCTGTTGTGTAAAAGGCGTCGGCTCACCCAAATAATCAAAACCGGTCCATACAAATTCACCGGCCACGAAGCTGTCGTTCGTCATCAGCTTGAACTCGGCGTCGGCGATGTCCGACCAATCCGCCGCCGTCAGGTCGTACGAGCTTACCTGATGCTGCTCGTTGGAGTAGATGTTCATACGGCCGGGGAAGGCCAAGTCGTAGAAGCCCCGCGTGCTCAGGGCCGAGGCCGACTCGCTGTAGATTATGGGCTTATCAGGATATTTCTCTCTATATCGAGCATACCTGCGCATGTAATTCCAGCCTGTAAAGTCCAGCGCATCAAGAATCGGCTGGTCAACCGTCTCAGGGATGTGACAGGCCATTCCGACCGGCCGCGTCGGGTCGTATTTACGGATGAAGTCACTCATAAACTTCACTCTTTCAGGAGACTTGCCTTCCTTATCATAAGGCTGGTTTCCGATTTCGTTGCCGATTGACCAGACGACAATACATGGGTGATTACGGTCACGCATCACGAAGTTGCGAATCTGTTTTTCGCCGTACTCTTCCAGCGGCGGCTTTCCATTTACCCGACCGGCAGTACCATCCCATTTATCAAAACACTCGTCCCAGACGACAAATCCCATTCTGTCGCATAAATCGAGCAGCCCCGGCGCCGGAGGATTGTGACTGGTACGAATGGCATTGACACCCATATCTCGCATGATTTCAAGCTGTCTTTCCATTGCTCGCATATAAAAAGCTGCTCCAAGCGGCCCATGGTCATGGTGCAAACAAACGCCATATAGCTGTACCCGTCTGCCGTTGAGATGAAAACCGTCGTTGGCCGTGAGCTTGAACGTGCGGATACCGAAGGTTGTATCTTCTATGTCCAATATTTTTCTACCCATGCGAACGATGGTTTTGGCGGTATATAGATTTGGACTGGCGATGTCCCATCTCTGAGGCTTTGCCACCTTCAGCGACAGGTCAAACTCTCGCGAGCCGCCGGCGGGCACATTATCACTCTTTCCACCCATTGCCACTGATTGGCCATCAGGCCCGTTCAGCAAAAAATCAACTGTAATCTTTGATTCCGTATCGAGATAATTCTCGATGGTCGAGCGTATTCGAACCAGGGCCTCGGTGTCGCTCACATCCGGCGTGGTAACGAACGTACCCCAGTGCGCCACGTGCACTTGCTCACAGATGGCCATTGTCACCTTTCGATATATCCCAGCACCTGGATACCATCGAGTGCCGTGCTGGCGAGTATCTACTCGAACTGCAATGACATTTTTTTCGTCGAACTTCACATAAGGTGTAGCATCCACCCGAAACGACATATAGCCGTAGTCCCATTCGCCGGCTAATTGGTCGTTCACATAAACCTTTGGAAAAGCCATTACACCATCAAAGTCAAAATAGATTCGTTTACCTTTGTCGGCTTTATCGAGCGAAAATACCTTTCGATACCAGCCGACGCCCTGCCAGGGAAGCTTGCCTGCATAGCCGTTCATTTTTGGATTGAATGGCCCTGAAATTGCCCAGTCGTGCGGCAGTCGAACGGACTGCCATTTTGAGTCGTCAAAGCCCGGCTCCTTAGCCCCAGTTTCATCGCCCTTTGAAAATTTCCAGCCGCCGTTAAAGCTCATAACTTTACGACCAGCTTCAACTGGACTTTGCTGTTTTGATAACTCTACCGCTCCCTCACGGTCGCGGCTCAGTTTAGACAAATTACATCCATACATTAGTGTCAGAATTCCCACTACAATCGTTGCTATTATAACGTTTCTACTGGTATTCATTGTGATCTCCTTAACCAAACTACGGCGGAGTACTCGTCCCGGCAAAGGTCAAGCCAGAGCGGGAAGCCCCACCTTACTTTCGTATTATGGCCTCGCCTTGCTCAACTTCTATTGTAAGGCCGGAAAGATCCACGTCTTCCACATTTTCAAGCGTAAAGCCCTGTTTTGCCTTAATCTTACAATTTTCAAACGTCACGTTTCGAATAGGACTACCTTTCAACCCCTGCATGTTACCAACCGAGCCGGCTGTGCCGGATACGTTTATAATCTTGACGTTACGCACAATCGGCAGAGGGTCTGAAGGCGGCTTAGCATTGACCATCCGCCACGCCATATTGAACTCGAACGCCTTTCGTGTGTCCCGAAGCACAATGTCACGGTAGGTGATATTCTCTACCACGCCGCCTCGGCTCGGCTGGCTCTTAAAGCGAATCGGAGCCCAATTGTTCGAATCCATAATGCAGTTGCGTATCTCAACGTTGCGAATGCCGCCCGACATTTCACTGCCCATTGACACACCGCCGTGCCCATACCGAAAATGACACTTCTCGACGACGATGTCCTCAGCAGGACGATTCACCCGACGGCCGTCCTCGTCTTTGCCCGATTTGACCGCGATACAATCGTCATTCACATCAATGTCACAACCTACGATTTGTACGTTTCGGCTGGAATCCACATCAATGCCGTCGGAACTGATGATATTATGCTCAGCTCGAATGGTAAGCTTTTCAACGAGGACATTTTCGCTGTAAAGAATAAACAAACCCCAGCAGGCCTGATTTTTAAGTGACATACCGGAGACCTTAACTCGCTTGCAGTTTTGAATGCCGATCAAACGAGGCCTTCCGGTACGCAATTCCTGGCTGCCTCTTGGGTATCGCTGCATCCACTGGTCGCCGGAGCCGTCGATCTGACCTGGGCCGGTCAGATTCACATCTGTCATATTGGAAAAATTAACCAAAGCCGCGGTCCATACCATCTCCTCGCCTTCCCAGCGTGTATCAATCTGCGGATAATCGTTAGGCTCGACCGTGCCTTTCAGGACGCCTTCTTTTTCCAGAAGCAAATCCACACCCTGCTTGAAAAAGATCGAGCCGGTAAGGAACGTGCCCCTGGGCACGACGAGCACACCGCCGCCTTCGGAAGCGCACTTGTCGATTGCCGACTGGATGGCCTTTGTGCTCACCGTTTGGCCGTCGCCGAGTGCGCCATAGTCGGTGATTACGTAACGCTTACTCGGTTTTGATCTGGTTTCGTTATCAGCACCTGTTGGTGCACAGGCATTTAACAACAGAAATGTCACAACAATAATACTTATGATACGCGTCATAAATGGTTCCTCTCAAATCGATTTTTTTATTTGCTTGGCAGCTTCTTTCGCGAAATATGTAATTATAATATCCGCTCCTGCACGTTTAATTGCAGTAAGAACCTCCCACATCGCTGCCTTTTCATCCAACAAACCCGCGGCAGCAGAACTTCTTACCATCATATATTCGCCGCTGACGTTATATGCTGCTATCGGGCAATTGAAATGCTGCCGAGCCTGATATATTACATCAAGATAACACAATGCGGGTTTTACCATCACAATATCAGCGCCTTCTTCAATGTCCAATGCGATTTCAGCCATCGCCTGGCGGGCATTGGCCGGGTCCATTTGGTATGTTTTTCTATCGCCAAAAGCCGGTGTGGATTCGGCGGCATCCCTAAACGGCCCATAAAAGGCAGAGGCGTATTTGGCTGCATAAGACATAATGGCAACATCGTGAAATCCATTTTCCTCTAATGCTTCGCGGATATACCTTACCCGCCCATCCATCATATCTGAAGGAGCAACAATATCAGCGCCGGCCTGGGCGTGTGACAACGCAACCTTAGCCAATAATTCACAGGTTGCATCGTTGTCTATTTTGCCGTCCTTAATTACTCCACAATGGCCGTGCGATGTATATTCGCAAAGGCAAATATCGGTGATAACAAGAATCTGCGGCACAGTCTTTTTAATCTCTTTAATTGCACGTTGTACAACGCCGTCTTCGGCCCAGGCCTGTGAGCCGATGTCGTCTTTTTTGCCCGGCAGGCCAAAAAGAAGCACAGCCGGTATTCCGAGCGAGGCAACTTCAGCAGCTTCGGCTGCAACCGTGTCCGGCGAAAAATGAAAACAGCCGGCCAATGACTTAATCGGCCTTTTAAGGTTTCTGCCTTCACGGACAAACAACGGATAAACCAAATCATCCACTGACAAAATAGTTTCACACACTAATCTCCGCATAGTCTCGCTGCTTCGCAATCTTTGCATCCTGATTTTCGGAAAACCCATAAACACTCCCTCGGAGAAATCAAATACACAAAAGGCGTATGCTAATAAATATTAAATACCAATCATATAAAGTTTTATGCTTCTCAGAGAATAATCCCTCGATAAAATCGGGGGGCTAAACATAATAACCTTTCGCTGTATCGCGAATATACTTACCGCTCCCTCACGGTCGCGGCTCTTATAAGGAAACTTACACATCATGTTACCGGCTGGAGAGGCCAATTAGAAGATTCCGTACGTGCGGTCTTTAAATATTCTTCAATGCGTGAAACAACGTCTGGATGTTTGTCGGCAACGTCATGCTGCTCGTCTAAATCTTCCGACAAGTCAAACAACAGGAGCGGCTCACCTAGCTTGAGACGAATCGCCTTGAAGTTCTGCCAGCGAATCGCCTGCTGGAAACCGCCTTCAAAATATTCCCAATACAAAAATCGCTCGTTGCTCATCGCCCGGATTGGCGATAAAAATGCCGGCAGGACATTCATGCCATCGATGTTCTTCGGCGGCTCGGCTGCGGCTAACTCTGCTGCGGTTGGAAGGAAATCTGCAAAGTACCAGGCGAGCTCGCTGGTCGTTCCTGCAGGTACTCTGCCGGGCCAGCGAACAATCATAGGAACACGTATTCCGCCTTCGTATAAATCTCGTTTGTAGCCACGAAGAGGACCATTTGAGTCGAAAAACTCCGCGACCTCCGTAAGCTGCTGCGCAGGTTCACTACGAGGCCCGTTATCAGAAGTGAAAAAAACTATCGTTTTTTCGTCGAGCTTTAATTCCTTGAGAGTCTGCATTACTTTCCTGACACTTTGATCAAGCCGATATACCATCGCAGCGTATGTCTTTAAATGCACCGGCCAGTCCTCGTTTGCGTATGGTCCCAAATCGGGCGCCTCCAGCGGGCTGTGTGGACTATTGTAAGCTAAATAAAGGAAAAAACGACGGTTCTTATTATTCTTTAAGAACTCGATTGCCTCTTGGGTACATTTATCGGTTTCATAATAGCTGCGTGCATTATTCTGATTGCCCGGTACATCATACAACTCCCGATTGTGATAACGCTTAGCAGGGTAATAACCGCTGGTTTCCGCCGTATTGATTAGCCACCCGTAAAATTCATCGAAGCCGCGATCCAGCGGTCCTGCGTTTGGATTATAGCCATCAAGATGCCATTTACCAACCAGACAGGTTCTGTAACCGGCTTTTTGAAGAACATGGCCGACAGTTACGTCTTCTTCGGTCAGGTACATCCGACGGACTTGTTGTTTGCCTTTGTATCCGACTGAGCCACCGACGATACACATATTGCCGCGAACACGAGTGTGACCGGTGTGCTGGCCGGTCATCAAAACACTTCGCGAAGGCGCGCAGATGGTCGAGCCGGCATAGCTTTGAGTAAAACGTACGCCTTCGCTGGCAAGGCGGTCGATGTTGTGTGTCTGGATTTTTTTCTGTCCGTAACATCCCAGGTCTCCATAGCCCAAATCATCAGCAAGGATAAAAACAATATTTGGCCTGTTACTAAAGACGTCAGCCGCTCGAAGTTGAAATGGAAATGATACCGTTGCAGCCCCAACGGCCATTTTCTGTATAAAACTCCGTCTGCTTATTTTATGCACCATGTTCATCAATCCTCATATATGGTTCTTGTCGATTCATTTGTTTCCACGCCAGCTTGTGATTGTCTTTTTAGACTCCGTCCTGGTGGGTGTCGTGGTGCTCGATACTTGATACTCGATACACGCGAGAATCGAGCATCCAGCGAGGAATATTGTGGCCGTAACCGCTAAAAATGGCAAGAGAATATCAAATATCAAAATGAAAAATGCTGATTAGCCAGCTCTTACATGTAAAATTAATTCAGGAACAGTCGAAGTGCTTAATCAAGTTAGTGAAACTACTTAAAATGGCCAGCCATTTATTCAATATGCGATACTAAGACAGGATCAAGTCTGTCCACCCTAATTATATCTTCTCTGGCTTTTTCGCGCTTTCCCAACAAAGCGTACGCAAGTCCTCGATTGTTGTAAGAAAGAGCATTTCCGGGATTAAGCTCAATGGATTTATTAAAATCGGAAATAGCTTGTAGATATTGGCACAGGTTTAAGTACGTAAGCCCTCGGCAGTTATATACATTAGAAAGCTCAGAATCCGGATTCTTATACTCCTGCATAAGCTGGATAGCCGTGGTATAATCGGTAACAGCTTCTCGGTATCGTTGTAATTTGTTATAGACACATCCTCGATTATAGTATGCCTCAATATCTTCCGAATTAAGCTTTATAGTCTGGGTAAAATCAGAAACGGCTTCCGCTAACCGGCTAAAGCTAACATAGATTCGGCCACGGTTGTTATACGCCGAAAAAAACTTCGGATTGTGCTTGATAGCCATGGTATAGTCAAGCAGCGCATTATTGTATTGGCCTAACCGTTCATAAGCCCCCCCACGATTGTAATATGCCTCAGACAATTGCGGATAAAGCTCAATAGTCTTAATATATGCCGCGACGGCCTGCCGAAAACTACCCGATCGGCAGTATTCATTTGCACGATTACAATATATTCCGGCAGTAAGTCCACTTCCACCTAATATTTGGATACTCCTATGAACTCCTAATGGATTATCTTTGTCTCTTAGCTCCCAGCAATTGCCGATGCCGATAAATTCCTTTTCTATTACAAATGGTTTACTTATCGGCTGGTAGGAAAATGTAGTCAAATCTACCATTATTTTCCTGCCGTCAGGCAAATAAACCATACAGCCGATGTGACCAGCCTCTGCCAACTGACCGGTCACCAGCCTGGTCACACCTATAGGCACTTTTATCGGCTTAACTAACAAGCCGACAGAATTTCCTAATATATAAACTAACTGGGAGTAACCAAGGCATTGAGTTTGTCTGTGTTTAACTATGTCGATCAATTCAAAAAATTCCTCATTCACACCTATCTCTTTTGTTATTCTCCCACATAGCTGCTCGGTAATGCTCTGGTTTACCCGAGCAAGCTGGTCTTCAGACATCTTGCCTTGATTATAATCCTCCTTTGCCCGGTCAAGCTTATTTTTCCAATTAACAAGGACAGGTTCTCCGTTCTCATCCTGCCAGCAAAAGACCATTGTAACGAAATCATCGGCTACTTTATCTGAATATTCTAATTCTTTAACCAGGCTCTTAACATGCTCAGATATGACTCTAAATTTCGTGGAATCAGATGCAAAGGCCGTGACAGGCTCGCCGAGAATAATAGTATATACTGGTTGTAGATTATCGACAAAAGTGCAAATCAGCAGAGCTATGGCAATAGTTTTGAACTTTGATTTTACGAACGAGTTTAGCCCCGCAATACTTTCATTTGTGAGAAAACCAGCCATCCAACCTCCTCCAATTTTGCTTACTCACGAGCAAAATTTGTTGAATCCGTACTCCTTATAAGCTTAAAGCAAAATGATTGTAGTATCTGACGAGATTTTATACAATGCGATAATCCGAGTTTTTCCTAAATTTGTGAAATTTATTTCCTTATCTTACGTATGATCACGTAAATATATTACATTTTGCCGTGAGCTCCGGCAGCAGGATACGTCTGGACAATTTTTAAATCTTCAGGTTAGCAATTGACAATAAATAGGCGATAAATAATAATCAACGACAAACGCCCGGGTGGCGGAATTGGCATACGCGCTAGCTTGAGGTGCTAGTGGGAATATCCCTTGCAGGTTCGAATCCTGTCCCGGGCAGTGGTTGAAATGAACCTTTTTGTTCTTTTCGGTCACCCCGAGCAAGAGTTGAGTCTTAGCTCGACTCGCGTCGAAGGGTGGTCCGACGCGACAATGTCCTATTAGCCATTGCCTTGCTCACCATCAGCCGCGACGAACCATTCTGAGCAAGTAACGAGTGAAGTTCTGATCCTGCTTGCCCTGAGCATCGCCGAAGGACCGAAGGGCAAAGCGAGGAACGCATCAAAGGGTAATTAGTCAACTTAGCCCTAATCGCTCGGCTTCAACGTCAAGGCCATAGCGCTTCATCTTTTTGTATAAGGTGGTGCGGTTTATCTGAAGTGCTTTGGCAGTTTCCTGCCTGTTCCAGTTATGAGCATCCAATATCTGCAGGATTAGCCTTTTCTCCGGCTCAGCCCGCGCTTCTTTCAGGCCGATCGGACTACAACGCATTTGATGCTTGTCCTGGTCTTGTTTGACCGAATCCGGCAAATCCTCAATGCCAATGAATTTGTCTTTACTTAATAAAACCGCCCTCTCCATCAAATTTTCCAGCTCACGAACGTTGCCGGGCCATGAGAAACGCTCTAAACACTCCATCGCTTCATCGGTAATACCGAGCTTTTGTTTATTATGCTTGGCACAGTATATCCACAAAAAATGTTTTGCAAGCAGCGGTATATCGCCGACCCTCTCACGCAAAGGCGGCAATTCTATTGTCACAACATTTATCCGATAATACAGGTCTTCTCTGAATCTGCCTTGCTTTACTTCTTCAGTGAGATTACGATTTGAGGCAAGCGTAATCCGCGTATCAACAACGCAAGTCTTATTGCTGCCTACAGGCTCAAATTGTCTGTCCTCTAAAACACGCAGCAGCTTAATTTGCAAGGCCGGCGAGGCATTGGCGACCTCGTCGAGAAAAATAGTACCTCCATCCGCAGCCAAAAATTTGCCCTCCTTATTGTTCACTGCACCTGTAAATGCCCCTTTAACATGTCCAAAAAGCTCACTTTCCAGCAGTGTCTCCGGCAGCGCTCCACAGCTTACCTCTACAAATGGTTTATTACGCCGGCTGGAACGGTAATGAATCGCTCTTGCCAACATGCTCTTTCCCGTTCCGGATGGACCAGCCATCAAAATTGTGGTATTAGTGTCGGCTACGGCCTCAATAAGATCAAAAATCTTGGCCATCTTGTAGTTATGGCTGATTATATTCTCTAAGCTGAACCTTTGCTCGAGCTGCATTCGCAGCCTTTCGTTTTCACTGATAATCGACTGCTGGTTAACCGCCCTTTCTACCGCCAGCCGCAATTCGTCATCAATTATCGGCTTGGTAAGATAATCATAAGCACCGCGTTTTATAGAGCTGACCGCACTTTCTATAGTACCATAGCCGGTTATAATTATAACTACTGTTTGAGGATACCTTTTCCTTGTTATATCTAATAGCTCACACCCATTTCCATCCGGCAGATTCAGATCCACGATCAAAAGACAATAGCTTTGTCTCTGAAGTTTGGTTAAAGCATCACGGAAGGTCCCAACGCCGCTGGTTTGGTATCCCTCGATGGACAAAAATTCACACAACGAATCCAGTATGATTTTATCGTCTTCAACAATCAGAATATTCTTTTCTCTCATAATTCTATAGCCTGCAATCTTTATTATCTTCTAACGGCAGATACACGGTGAATATACTTCCACCCTGCCGGGCATTTTCAGCAGTAATCCGTCCATGGTACTTTTCGATTATGTCTTTACATATTGCCAGGCCCAAGCCGGTACCTTTGCCTTTCGTAGTAAAATACGGCTCAAATATCACATCTTTGTTTTCCGGTGCAAAGCCTTCTCCCGTGTCTCGAAACTCTGCTATGACAATATTATTATCCGGCGTTAAACATGTCGAGATATGCAGCTCTCCACCCTTCGGCATCGATTCGAAAGCATTTTTTATGATATTAAAGAAAACTTGAAACAAATTTCCGTTTCTTACTTTTAGAATGTCACGCGTGTAATGTCTCAAAACATTAATATTTAAATCTTCGGCCCTTGAATCTGCTGCTTTCAATGCCTCTTCTATAATTTGCTCTATATTCGCATATTCTAATGGCGATTGAGCGCTTCGGGAGAACTCCAATAATTCGCTCAGGATTTGGACCATTCTTAAAATCGCCTGTTGACACCGATCTAAATATTCTTTGGGCTTTGTTAGATTCTCCTGATCGACAATTCTCAACGCAAGATTAATGTATCTAAGTATTCCATCCATAGGACTATTCAGCTCATGTGCTATTACTGAAGCGTGCTTACCAATGGCAGCCAATCTTTCGGCATTAGCCAGCTGCCTTTTAATTCCAATCCTTTCAGTTATATCTTCGATTAAAATGTAGCCTGCCTGCTCTTTTACTTCCTGCAATTCCCTGATTGGACTGCATACAATTCGCAATATCTTCTCCCTGCCAGCGGTAATATAGCCTACTTCATCAAATATTCGTGTTTGGCCTGATGCTAATACAGATTTTAATTTTTCCGACCAGCTCCATCCTGTCTTTACGGTGCTGTCAGTGCCGTTAGCTAAGGATTTGTCAATATAATCATCGATATTGATTAAATTTGCCGCCTTAGTATTCGATTCGACAACTTTCAAATCCGAATCAAATACTACTACCCCTATAGGCAATGATTGGATAATCGATGAACCAAGAACTCTAAACGTCAAATCGTCCCGGCAAAGGCCGAAACCGGAGGAGGATTTGCTATTGATATCCTGCTCAATAAAATGGACGCTGACTTTGCCTGAATTGACTTGATGTGGCTTTTGATTATCATACATATCTTAACTATACTACCTATATTATCTATTGTCAAGCATAAATGTTGCAAAAAGGCAACATATCATTCTTTTATTCAAGGAACTAAAAAGCTCTTTTACAGATTGCGTATACCATACGCCAAAGTAAAAATTGTTAATAATGTTGCCGTCTGTCAACATTAGGCGTCCTCATATATGTTCAGCCACACGTCCATTTAATGACCTGATCCACTAAATGTTGACTGGTCTCTTGCAACTGAAAAACGACGTTGAGGATTAAAATTTTTATCCATAAGCTTGTCATGCACACAAAGAACTTGAACTTCGCAGTTAAAAAAATCTATTGCATAACTCATTTTCGACCTTATAATCTGCGTGCATATATTCCACTCGAATAATAAAAACGATACAAATGAAAGATTATAGGAGAAAATTTCCTATGGAGCCAATTACAGAAACCCAAGTCAATTTATTCTCTGATGAACTACCTCCTATGGATGAAATCATGAAATTGTCTCATCTTATCCATTCCGGCGAGGCCAACGAACTAAAGTTCACCGAACAGTTGGAGGCAAATTTAGCCGGCACATCATCAAAGGCTCTGCTGCCGGTGGGAATAGGCCTTTTTATTCTCGGAAGATTCAATGAAGCATCCGAGAAACTTCAAAAAGCAAAAGACTGCAAAGAGAAATTTATATATTTGGCCTTTGCGCTCCGTCGAATAGGTAAATTCGACAAAGCAATAGAAAACCTGAAAAAAAGCCTTGATTATGGTGCCGACACTTTAAACATAACTCTTGAAAAAGTCGCTACGTATCGTAACGCATCAAACTTTGAGGCCGCGGATAGGGAATTAAAGACCTGCGCGAACTTTGAAAATGTAAGCGCCGAATACCACTATCAGCTCGGCCGTCTCCAGGAAGCACAAGGGCTTTATAAGGAAGCAACCGATAATTACAAAATAACTTTTGAGCTGGCTCCTAACCATCAGAGAGCACTTTTCCACCTGGCTTACCGATGTGATTTATCGGGTGATGAAGAAGCTGCTATAGATTATTATAAACAAATTGTATCCAGTTCTCCTGTTTATGTAAGTGCGCTGCTGAATTTAGCCGTGCTTTATGAAGACATAGGCAAATTCGACAAGGCTTCCCACTGCATCGATAAAGTCCTCGAATTCCACCCCAACCATCGCAGGGCGATTCTATTTAAAAAGGATATCGAAAGCTCAAAAACAATGTTTTATGACGAGGACAAAGAAAAGAAAAGATCTCACAAAAATCAGCTTCTTGAAACGCCGATCTCCGATTTTGAACTGTCGGTACGCAGCAGAAACTGCCTGAAAAAAATGAACATCGAAACAATAGGCGATCTTTTAAACATTACGGAAATAGAGCTGTTATCTTACAAGAATTTCGGCGAAACCTCACTGCGGGAAATCAAGGTCGTTCTTGAATCAAAAGGATTGCATCTTGGAATGGCTCTTGAGGAAAAAAAGCTTACCCCGGATGAAAAAACCGATCGGTCCACCGTGGCAGACCAAAGTCTGCTGAATAAACCGATTGACGACCTGCAATTTTCAGTGCGTGCCCGAAAATGCCTTCAAAAACTCAATGTTCACATCATCGGAGATCTGACACAGAAAACGGACGCTGAACTGCTCGGCTGCAAAAACTTCGGCGTAACAAGCCTGAACGAAATCAAAAGAATTCTAACCAATATCGGATTATCGTTGCGAAGCTTAGATTAACCAAATAATTATCGAATGTTGACCATTTATTATTCTGGATGCCTTATTGAACCGTGATTCAACTAACTGCAAATCGCTGTAAGCTCCTGACACAGATAGTCTCAGGGACAATACTCCTGCTGTATCTAATAATACAGACCGGCTGTGAACCAAGGGAGTATGCCAGGCCTACGCCTCAAATGGATACATCCCAACGCTACTGGATTAGGGTGCTGCTGCTTAGTAATATCACAGACTGCACACTGCAAAGCGATTCGCGTTTAAACGTCACCAGCTTAGGCTCCACCTCTGTAGATTCGACCATTGAAACCAGCGTTATTTCACCTGGCGAGCCGACCAAAATAGAGTTATCTGCCGGCAAAATTATCATCACCGGTCAGCTTTTCACAAGCGGTAAACTAACTATTTATCCAAATGAGCCTCATATATTCAGCCTAAACGGCAACGAGTACCGAGGACAATTAGAGCTGACAATTAATCCTGATGGTAATTCCTTCAATGTTATTAATGTTGTGCCGCTTGAGCCATATTTAGCCGGCGTGGTAGGCGGCGAAATGCCTGACTACTGGGAGCCGGAGGCACTGAAGGCTCAGGCGATAACGGCAAGAACCTATTGTCTGTATATAAAAAACCGCTTCGGCCCAAAACGCAGCTGGGACGTTGCAAAAACACAGGCAAACCAGGTTTACCTCGGCGTTAAAGGCGAATCAGCCCAGGTCTGGAATGCCGTAAATAGTACTTATGGCCAAGTATTAACCTGCAAGTCTCCTGAGGGAACCGAAGACATATTTCCTACCTACTATAGTTCGGTCTGCGGCGGCCATACCGAAAATAGTAAAAACGTCTTTGGCGATTCGCTTGAGCCTCTGGCTGGAGTTGCCTGTCCCTACTGCAAAGACGTAGCGAAACCCAATCTTTTCCTCTGGCCAATGGCCCAGTTTGACAAAAGCACTGTCACTGCCAGATTGCTCCAAAGATACCCACAGCTACAACAGCTCGGAGAAATTACAGATATACTGCCGGTCGAGCAGAGCGACTATGAATATTTTTCCCGGCTGACCAAAATCAAGCTGGCAGGCTCTAACGGCAAAAGTGATTTTCTGCGAGCCGAGGATCTGCGGCTTTCTATCGATCCAACCGGTCAGCAAATAAAAAGCACCATTTGTCGGATTGTCAAATGGGATGATAATTGGGCATTCCTGGCAGGCAGAGGCTGGGGCCACGGCGTAGGAATGTGCCAGCACGGCGCTCAAGGAATGGCAAGAGATGGAAAGACCGCAGAGCAGATTCTCACATATTATTATCCAGGCTCGCAGATTAAAACAATTTATTAAATCTAATCGACACACCCTTAGAATCAGAATCCATAAACAAATTTAAGGGCTAAACATAGAAATTTCTCCGGAATGAAAAAGGAAATATACAACTTTGAATTGTTGCATAAAGACAACAACTGTTCTGCAAGACAAGGTTTGTTGATTACGAAACACGGCCAAGTTGAAACACCTGCTTTTATGCCGGTTGGTACCGCAGGGGCGGTAAAAGGTATCACGCCACAACAGATCAAAGACACCGGCACCGATATTATCTTAGCCAACACCTACCACCTTATGCTCAGACCGGGGATTGAGACGATCGAAAAACTCGGCGGTTTGCACAAATTTATGGCCTGGCAAAAACCGATTCTCACCGACAGCGGCGGATATCAAATCTTTTCTTTAAGCCCGCTAACCAAGGTCGATAACGATGGCGTTGAATTCATCAGCCACATAGACGGGGCAAAAATATACCTTGATCCTGAAACAGCAATAACAATTCAGAATCGGCTGGCTGCCGACATAATAATGTGTCTCGACCAGTGCACAGCATTCCCCGTTGACGAAGCGCAGATCAAAGAAGCAGCAGAAAGAACCATCCACTGGGCCAAGCATTCCAAACAGACACACACCAATGCCGATCAATTATTGTTCGCTATCGTGCAGGGAGGAATAAACATGCAGATTCGAACATGCTGCGCTTCGGAACTTGTCAATTTAGACTTTGATGGATATGCTATCGGCGGATTAGGTTTAGGTGAAGGGCATGATAATATGATAAAAATAGTTTCCCATACCACACAGCTTCTGCCGGAGAATTTGCCTCGTTATCTGATGGGTGTGGGAAGCCCTGCGGATATCATTGCGGCGGTAAAAGCCGGAGTCGATATGTTCGATTGTGTATTACCCACCAGAAACGGACGCAATGCCTTCGCTTTTACCGAGAATGGGCCGCTGCATTTGAGGAACAATGCACATATCGAAGACGGCAGACCAATCGAATTCAACTGCGATTGCTATTGCTGCAAAAATTTCAGCCGGGCTGCTATTAGGCATTTCTTCAACTGCGGTGAAATGCTCGGCCCAATCCTGGTTTCTATGCACAACCTGAGATTCTATCAGAACCTCATGGCAAAAATAAGGCAGACTTTGAAAAATAATGAATTTGATCACTGGGCAGTCGAACAGCTTAAAAAATATCGATCCTGCGACCCCTCGACCCGGCTTGGTGCAGGCTTGTCAAAAAATTAACAAATTAAATCAATTTCTCTGTAATTTGCTGCAAATTCAGGTTATATAGGGATCTGGGATCGGGGTTCAGGGTTCGGGGTTCGGAGATTGTGACTTCTGACCCCTGACCCCTGACCCCTGCTATATACGATGAAAGGAAGCTGAAAATGAATAATATTTGGGTATTAGCTCAAACCGGGCCGCAAGAAGCCCCTTCAAGTATTCCTGCGGAGCCTGTTACACAAGAAGGTCAGACAACAACTCTTATGCCTGACTCCAATGTCCCGACGCCTGTAACAGAAGGACGAAAATCATCCGGTTACACCTCTCTGATCTTCATTTGCCTAATGTTTGTAATGCTGTACTTTATCATCTTCAGAGGGCCTCAAAAACAAAAACAGCAGCAAAGAAAAATGTTGGATTCGCTGGAAAAAAACGACCGAATTCGAACCATTGGTGGCATTTTGGGAACGATAGTCGATATTAAGGGCGATGAAATCACCTTAAAAGTTGATGAGTCCAATAATACAAAAATAAAAATTGTTGCTTCAGCTATCGGGAAAAATTTGTCGAAAGATAAATCATAATTAGTGATTGGTTCATTGTTATGAGTTCATTGTTAATCGATGAATAATGAACTATGAACTATAAACAATAACCTTTTTGAGGAATATTATGGGCAAAAATTTAATGCCGAAAACCATCTTGATCATCGTTTTGGTGCTCCTTGCGGTGGGAGCTTTATACCCGCCAAGCAAAACCTTAAAGCCTGGAATCGATTTGGCAGGCGGAACAAGCCTTATCTATGAAATCGAAACCCAGGACCTCGCGGAAGTAGAAAAGAAAGATTTAGCTCAGAGAATGATAACCGTTTTGCGAAGGCGAATAGACCCCGCTAATATTCAAAACCTGGTATGGCGGCCACAGGGCAATACCAGGTTCGAAATACAAATGCCGCTGGCCACTGCTGAAGCACGTGTCAAACGCCAGAATTTTGAAACAGCCAAGGAGCAGCTTACCAGCGAAAACATAAATCGTGCCAGAATCATCCGCTCGTTGAAAAAACCGATAGAGCTGCGAGATCAAGATTTCAATGATATTGCCCAAGGAGATCCTAATAAACTAACAATTCTCACGACTCTGGCCAAGATTCAAGACGAATTAAAAGAGCTACAGGGTAAAAGAGATAAAATCGATGCCGAATTAAAGTCTGTCGCAGAAAAAACTTCATCAGCCGGCCTCGACTTAGACCAGATAGAGCAAAACAGGAGCAACTGGGCTAAATTAGATAAGCAACAGCTACAAAAAACATTGAAGGAGTTTCTCGGCAAGGAAAAGACCCTCGAAGGAGGTCCTGATTCTGTCAAGGCCTCCGGCATGGCTGATCTTCTAAACAAATATATGGAAACCTACATACGGTGGTCCGAAGCTGTTAATCAGCTACCGGAGAAAAACACCCAATATGACGAGGCGGAAAGAGCACTTGACAAATTGAACATGACAGAAGAGCAGATAAACGTAGTGCTGGAAATGTCTCCCAAATCAAAGCAAAGGAAGCAGCAGATTGAAAAATTGAAAGCCGATTTTCCAAACTGCACAAACAAAATTGATAAGATTGTAACAGCCTTCGATGAATACCGTCCGTACAAAGGCAGACTTGATGATTCCAGAGATCTACAGCGTATGCTTAAAGGCGCCGGTATCTTAGAGTTTAGAATACTGCCCACTTTAGACCGCCTGGAATCAATCGGCCTGACCTCTGACGAAGTCAACGCTTATGTCCAGTCACTCACCACAAAAGGACCCAAATATGCCTCGGACAACAAGTACATATGGCTGGAAATTGAAAATATTAAAGAATGGAAGATTCCTAACACGATTGCCGCCCCATTTGGTGATAAATATTATGTCCTGGCAAGCAATAAACAAAATGAAACTATGCTGCATCAGGCAAGCGGCAAAGACTGGAAACTCGTAAGGGCCGCACCAGGACAAGACGAATACGGCCGAAATGCAATAGATTTCGCTTTAGACGAAAGAGGCGGCAGGCTGTTCGGCAACGTTACCGGTAACAATATTGATCGACCGCTTTGCATATTGCTCGATGGTATTGCTATTTCAGCACCAAAGATTAATAGTCGAATAACCACACGCGGCCAAATAACCGGCGGTTCCGGCGGTTTTACCCAAACAGAAACTTTTGATATGGTCAATAAGCTAAATGCTGGGTCTCTGCCTGCCAGACTAATTGAACAACCCCTCTCAATTAGAAGTATTGGACCATCAATCGGCGCAGATAACCGTGACAAAGGGATTCGCTCCGGCCTCATCGGTGTGATGCTCGTAACGGCATGCATGGCCGGCTACTATCTGCTTGGCGGCGCAATCGCCGATGCTGCATTGCTTATGAACCTGCTTTTTACCTTAGCGATAATGTCGGCGCTGCGAGCGACTTTTACACTGCCCGGTATCGCCGGCACCATATTAACAATTGGCATGAGCGTTGACGCCAACGTCCTTATCTTCGAAAGAATCCGTGAAGAACAGCAGAAAGGTGCGTCTATAGCAACAGCCATCAAAAACGGCTACAAAAGGGCATTTAGCGCCATCTTTGACTCCAACCTTACTACCATCATCTCCGCAGCAGTTTTGTACTGGGTTGGCTCAGAAGACATAAAAGGATTCGCAATAGTGCTTATGCTCGGCCTTATCTCAAACCTTTTTACCGCCGTCTTTGCAACTCGCGTAATATTTGACTGGTTAACATCCAAAAAGATTATTAAAGAACGCCTTATTATGCTCCAGCTTATACGCAGGCCGAATATCAACTGGATGAGGTACAGGCTGGTTTTCTTCGCCATATCAGGGATTCTGACCATAGGAGGGCTGGTTGTCTTCTTTACCAGAAATGAAAAAAATAATAAATATGACATCGAATTTACCGGCGGAACAAGTGTCCAGATCAATTTGAAAGAAGGTGTCAATTTGTCCCGCCAGGAGGTGCAGGATAAGATTCACAAGATCGGCCTCGATTTGAATAATCCAGCCTTGGCTGCTTCAAACGTTTACAGTATTGGCAAAACAGAAAAGGCTTATGAAATAACTACAACCGCTACCAACAGGGTCACCGCGACGATAACTTTTGCTCAGGCCAAGGGACAGACTCAATACACCGTTGAAACCATAACAGCCGCCATTGAAAAAGCCCAGGCAAAATTTGACCGTGAGCTTAACAATTTAACGGTAACACAAACAGGATCAAGTAATCCTTCTTTTGACGTATCCACAAGCCAGGTAAGCACATCGCTGGTTAAAAATGTGCTGGCCTCAGCATTTCCGGATGCCACCATCTCAGAACCAAAAGTTAATGAAATTGTCAATGACGCAATAAAAAATGCTTTTGCAGACGTATTGGAAATTCAGCAAAATCTGGAGCCGCAAATAACCTCAAAGGAAAATATTACTGAGGAGCTTATTGGCTCTTACCCCGAGCTTGCCGATTTTGCAGGCGGTATCAAAATCGAATGCAGAACCAAAAAAGCTGCTACAATGGGCGAGATTGTACAGAGATTGAGCGATTTGCGATTCAAACCCGATATGCAGCACCTTGCCTGGGATGTCCACTACAGATTCTTTGATCCAAATCTTTCCACCATAGGCGGCGAGCCGAAGCAGCCGGTAAACGCCTTCGTTTATGTTAGTGCCCATCCCGAGGCCGGCCTGCGAGAGCTGACCGCGGATGAAAGGGCAAGCTTTATCGAGAACGAAACCACCAAGATCCTGGCGGCAGCCTCATTAGAAACCTCTCTGCCACGGGTGACCCAGATAAATCCATCCGTAGGAGCAGAAGCAAGAACTCAAGCGCTAATTGCCATTGTATTGACACTGGCAGCAATGCTTATCTATATCTGGTTCAGGTTTGGCGACCTTCGATTCGGCGTGGGCGCAGTTATAACACTTTTCCATGATACTTGCGTAAACGTCGGAATGGTCACTGCGTGTACCTATATTGCGGGAACGTTCATTGGCCAGAAACTGCTGATCGGAGATTTCAAGATTAACCTGGCAATGATAGCTGCCTTTTTAACGCTGCTTGGATATTCAATCAATGATACGATAGTTGTTTATGATCGTATTCGTGAAAACCGTCACAAAGGCACACTGACGCCGCAGATAATCAACAATAGCATCAACGACACGTTATCAAGAACGCTCTTAACAGGCACTACCACGTTGATTGTTATATTCATCATGTATATTTTTGGCGGTCAGGAGCTTCGAGGCTTTAATTTTGTTATGCTTTTCGGAATTATCGAAGGAACATATTCTTCTATAGCCATATCGGCACCGATACTTCTGTTAAGAGCAAGAGCCAAAACAAGCCGAAGTTAGGAAGTGAGAAGTGAGAATGGAGAATGGAGAATTGAGAATTTCTAAATTCTACATTCTACATTCTAAATTTCTTGAAATCCTTCCAAGCTCTGTATTATCCGGCCACTCAGGAGCCGGCAAAAATTTCGATACTTCCCGGCTCAGCGAGCTTATTTAGCTCTGCTATTAACTCCACCTTGTCGGAGGCTGATATTTTCTTGTGCTGATAGTGAATTGAAACTCTATTATCCAAAACAGATATTGTTTTCATCGTGAGATTATTAAGCCGAGCCTTCAGAAGCTGTGTCAACCTCGGTTCAATACCCTGGAAAACATTTTTGTCAACAGAAATCATAAGATTCGTCTGGGCACGAAATGAGAAGCGATTTCGAATAAGCCATTGAATGCTCAAAGATAAAAATACGATAATAAACAAAATGATCGCGATAAGAAAGGTATGTGTTGCTGCTCCTACTGATGTAGCAATCAGTAATAAAAGATAACCTATCTCTGCGGGGTCCTTAACCGGCGTTCTGAATCGGACAAAGGATAAAGCGCCTAACAATCCCAAAGACAGCGGGATAGAGCTTTGAATCCCTAAAAACAGCGCGGTAATGGCCGGTCCTATAATGATAAAGGACCTGTCCACGCCCGCTCCGATATTGCGAGATCCGTAAAATAACTGGTAAATAATATAAACAGCAACAGATGCAGCCATTGAAAACAAAAGTGCCATCATTATGTCGGTGAGATTGAATTTAGAAGACTGTAATAAGCTATTAAGATTGAATTTAGAGGACTGTAACAAAATTGCTGTCAACATAGAAATTCTCCTTGTTTCACTTTTCTAATAATTCTATTCTGCCAGAAGGCCGGATGCGGCCTACCGATCCGGGCTTTTCCATCTGCGATTCAAGACAAGAGGCGTATTTTGAAAATCTGGTCCAATCGATGCCAATACCGCTGAGAGAGCGAAGGGATATGGGTATTTCCATTGACGGGCCCTTGATTTCAATAACGCCGCCCTCGAGCATCAGGCTTGACTCACTATACCATAAGCCCGGAGCTACCAGCGTTGAGCAGATTCTCTGGTCAAAAGACAATCTGGTACCCGTCAATATTTCAGTGAAGCGGAATCGTTCGTATGCTATCAGGATGACCGGCAGCAAAGGTTCTTGCGAAAAATATCCGAATTCCGACAATGTCTGCAATATTACATGAACAGGGATCAGGTTTCTGGGATCAGGGATCAGAATCAAATTTCCTGACCGTTGATCCCCGAACCCAGAACCCCGAACCATGTTAAGCCGTTCTGCCGACACGAGGATTTTTCTGCGTTGTTTCCTGCTTGCAAAACCTCTCTTGGACTTCAGCTCAAGATAAACGGACACTATATCCTGCTGATTGCAGGGATTGTCATACCATCTGATGCGAATTTTTTCCCTTTCATAGCTGCCGTCATCTGATTTTTGAAAGTGGTCAAGATCAGGCGTGTCGAAATATAGGCTGTTGATTCTGCCTCGTGGGTACAAACTATCCCTTCGGCATATCTGTGATAACAGACTTCGTGCAAAAGTCACCTTTTCCGGAGAGACAAAGAATTTTCGCTCAAACCTTTCCCACTTCTGTTCAGTGTTCGGAGTTCGGTGTTCGGAGTTTGGAGTTTGATATTCAGAGTTCATAATTCACATTTAAACTTTCACTTTTACTGGGGCGTTTTCCATTCAGCTGCTCTATTACCGATACTCTTCGTTCTTTTATAAAGGACTTCAATCCCGGGGCATTCATTCCCGGCCCTCCTCCTCTTCCTGCTGGTCCCATTTGGTCCTGGCGACGGCCAGGTCCGGAGGCTGTATCCTCCGGCATACGCTCCCCGGCAGGAGGAAACATTCTGACGTTATCACCATTTTGATTTCTACCACCAGGACCCATCCCAGGAAAACCCCCTCTTTGTCCACCAGATGCAAGGTTCTGAACTATACTTCTTTCAAAGTCCTCGTTTGAGTAAAACTTAAGATCATCAGCTTCAACGAAAGGCCTGACCATTTTGACAAGCTCGTTAATACGTGCCTCAATTACACCTTCAGAAAAACCGCCCTTAAGCAATTGTTCAAGATATTGATGATACTTATCCAAATAGGGCTTATGTGACAGCAGCCGAGCGACCAGAGGCCGTTCTGCAGAGCCTCCTGTGGTTGGCTCATCAATGTATAAATCCACGATATTTCCACCGCCGCCAAATCCCATTCCGAATGTCCCGAAAGCCATGTTTAAATCCCAGGGAATCACACAAAACTTCCCGTCAGCCTCATAGAGGTAATAGTTGTGTCCCATTCCGATGTAATTATCCAGGTGAACCGTCAGCACCGATACAGCCAGGAACCGTAGAAATTCATCGACATCCAGAACTTTTTCGATCTCGGATGGAAATGAGTCATCAGGACATTTGTTCAGAACTTCAAGGAAGCGAAATAATGCGCTGTGATCAGGATTATTCTCATTCGTTTTAAGTCCCATCTGCTCAATCAAATTTCCACCCCTCCCAAATGGTCCACCGGGGCCACCGGGGAATCCTCCTCTGCCTCTAAAGCCACCGGCGAATGGCCCGTTCGGCTCTCCGGGAAATTGTCCAGGAGGTCCACCGGGGAATCGTCCTTCCTGCCCCCTGGCAAATGGCCTGTTTGGTTCTCCACTGAATTGCCCTCCCGGACCTCCTGGGAATCCTCCTCTGCCTCTGAATCCGCCGGCGAAGGGTCTATTTGGTTCTCCGGGGAATTGTCCTCCTGGACCTCCAGGGAATCCGCCTCTTCCTCTAAAACCGCCATCGAACGGCCTGTTCGGATCTCCAGGAAATTGCCCCACCGGACCTCTGCCGAATGGCCTATTTGGATCCCCAGGAAATTGTCCTGGCGGTCCTCCAGGGAACATTCCCCCAGGCCCACCGCCGAAAGGCCCTCCTGGCGACACTGCTGTATCTTCCGGCAGCATCTCACTGCCAATAGTTCCTTCCCGTTTTAAGACTGTAATTAAGTCGCCAAGCCTTGAACCTCCCACTTTTATATCGAGATTATTCTGCCTTTTTTTCTCGGAAGATTGTGACACATTGGCACTTTGCTTGTCGAGATATTCCTTGGTCCAATTGAGAAATGCCGCCGGCATCTCAGGCTTATAAAGATTTCCTTCGGGATTGGCAAAATTTCTGCGAAGAAATGCCTTATCAATCTGCTCAACAATGGTATATAGTCCCAGATGTGTGTCATTTACCCACACGTCGGCAAACGCTCTCCGCGGAGTTGGAAGACCCATCTGCTCGAATAGCTCATAAGCTACAGTTTCTCTTATGAATGTAGGATCCGAGAAACCATTATTAAGAGCCAATTTCTTGATTTCATGAAATGTTTGTGCAGTATTGAAGAAATTGAAGTCAACTTTAAGAGGCAATCGAGCACTTCTCGCAGAGGACATCAGAGAAGACATCCCTTTGGTACGTACTGCAACGTTCTTTACAGGCTCTCCATCAAACCAGAAGTCGGCGCGAACATACGGCTTGGCCCTTGCATTGGTTTTGAGCAGCTGCCAGTCGTCTTCTTTCATGATTATACGAATCTGGGCAACACGGTTGGGATCGAACGGACCAGATTCAGACGCCGGCTGCATTAGCTCCTTATGGTTATATACCAGAAGCCCCGCCAGCAATAAGGCTAAAAGCAACAATCCAATGAAAGATATTTTCTCAAGGCTATGCATTCTTATTCCACACTAGTGCCTAAATAGCCTGCATTAGAACCTAATGGCGAAGGAACAGGCAAAACTATCATTGGTCCTTGTCCGTCCGGTACACGCCCCATTGATTGATCGGTTTCCAGAGATGCAAAGGACACCGAGTCCAGCAGGACGTTATTGTGCGCATCCGTATCGTATAACCATAAAGTTTCGCCCTGGGATGAAAGCTTAAAATTAGTATGCAGCCCCGGCACATCACCTGCATCCTCATCGGCCCACACGATAATATACCCGCCGGAGGCAATGGTCGTACCTGCGGGAAATCGCCATTTCAGGGGATTCTCCGGATTGTCACTTAGATACATCCCGGATAGGTCCACCGTTTCATTGCTGGTGTTGAATAATTCAATCCAGTCGTCATAGTTACCCTGCGGATCGGCAATAGTAGTATTGTTACTTGCCATAAGCTCATTGATTACAACTGGTGTTGTCTCCGCCCTGGCGTATGTCACCACATAAGTATATACGTCGTGCTCGGCGCCGGCGGGACTAAAGGTCATGGTGCCGAAGGAATCAGCCGCGGTAGCCTGGACATAATAGCGCAACACCGTGCCTGGCGGATAGGCCTGCCCTGAGCCTGTCGAATGGGACGGCAGCGTGATTACATAGTGAGTAGTATCGACCGCATTACTATCCCGCGTCATCAGTAGAGCAGTGAACGGCCCATAGGCACTTTCTGATAAAAATAACTGCACATCGGCGACAGGTACGGTTTGGTTAAGCTGTGCCGTAATCACCAAAGACTGCCCCGTTTGTTCCTGTATGACATCATAGCCAACAGACAAAATATCAGGAATTAGGCGGCTCACCTCACGATTCCCCAGCAGAGTAGAGCGACGCGTTTTCACAAAGCTCTTTAACTCGGTTATGCCATTGAGGAACGCTTGCGTGGTATAAAGCTTTTTGTTATCTGTCCTCACTTCTTGCTCAATAAGTGCCAGGTATGCATCAATCCTGGGCCACAGGGAATCTTCTGTGAAAAAGGAATTCAGAATAGTACGTACATGTGCCAGGTAGCGCTGTCGGTACTTGGTAATAGCCATCAAACGATACATAAGAGGTACAACCGGATCATCTGCGCGATAGAACAAGGACCACTGGTTTGCCTTCATACATTCATTGCCATCATACTGCATCAGGTGCAGCCTTCCGGTTTCCGGCTCATAGTAGAGGCCGTAGTCACTGCCGCGTTTATTGACATAGCCGTCGTCATCCTGAAAAATGATTTCATAAGCACACAGCCATAGCACCCTATCGACATCAAGAACCGATTCAAGCTTATCAGGCAATTGAGCTAAGGCGGTGTTATTCAGCACATCGCAGGTATGAATTAGACTGGCCCATGGGTCATCCTGCTTGGTGTTCTTCAGCTCATAAACCTGCTGGTATGTTGTCGAAGCGCTGCCCTGCCAGGTTAGTGCAGCAACTCCGTTGGTCACACCGCCACCTGGCTCAGCCAAAGCAGGCTCAGCTATATTCAGCCCTGCCAGTCTGCGGCCGGGCGTTTGCCCCCCGCCGCCGGGAATTTGTCCGCCGCCGCCTCCCATAATACCCTCCGCACGCCACTGTGAGCCATCATAGCTCGGAAACCAGTCTTCGATGAACTCGGCGTTGAGCTGCTGGACGTTGGCATAGATGCCCCAGTTCTCACCATTGATGACCAATTTTACAAAGTTCGCCTTGGCGCTGGGAATCTGCCATCGGCATGTATTCGAATAGAGCACCTCACGCATAAAGGTAGGATCATTCATGCAGTTAATGAGATTGAGTGTCTTGTAGCCCATTAGACGTTGGTCTTCGATGGTGTAATCGATCTCTATGTTGAAGGATTTCTTCTGTGAGGTTACCATCATATAAGAGGTATTGCCGCGAAAGCGAACTCCGACGCCCTCATAAGTGGCTTCATCCACGGTCAAAGTGGCAAGGATGTTTTGTTTCGCCTGATAGTTGGCCGCCAGCTGTTGCCACCAGTTCGGCTGCGAAAACTGCAATTGAAGGGTTCGTAGAACAGTGTCATCGTAAAAGTCTTCCTGAACAGCATGAGACGGCTGGTAAAATAAGGCTAAAAGCAACAATCCAATGAAAGATATTTTCTCAAGGCTATGCATTATTGCTCCACACCAGCGTTTAAAAGTGCCTAAATGGCGTAAGCCATCCCTTAAGGGAGTGAGCTAAAGTGCCTAAAATGAGCTAAAATTATATTTCATAACTTTAGCACTTTAGTCACTCCAAACTTGAGTCACTCACCAAAAACCAATAGGAAAGGACGTAAAAACACGGTTTGTTATTGCAGCATGGGGAAAATTTCAGCAAATACAATAGTGGAAAGGACGATCTAAAGTGACTAAATGGCGTAAGCCATCCCTTATGGGAGTGAGCTAAAGTGAAAAGTTATAATTTTAGGCACTTAAGTCAATTCCAACTTTAGGCACTTCTTTCCAAATCTATTTTAACTAACCTCTTCAATCTCCCAGGTAAACGCCTTCACACCCTCTTGTGCCGACCGTTTCCTGAGCTTTCTAATGCCCTGTATAATCTTGTCTGCGGTTTCTTCCTCAGTTGCAGCAACAATCACGTTGTTGGCCTTTGGCCAGATATGAGTACCCAGATGCGGCCCGCCGGCCCGCCCTTTGCCGAAAACTTTTGTCCATTTAGTGAAACCTTCAACACCGTTCTGTTCAAGGATATGCTCTACTTCCTGGTCTATCGCCTCATTGTACATTATCATAACCAGTTTCATCGCTGTACTCCTTATTGATGGTTTCGCAGCTTGATGTGGCTCTCGAAGATGCTATAGACTGTCGGAACCAGTATCAGCGTTACCAGCGTAGATACCGACAGTCCGCCTATTATTGTTATTCCCAGCGGATTCCACACTTCGGAACCCTGTCCTCCCTGGTACGCCATTGGGATAAGACCCAGAACGGTTGTGATAGCCGTCATAAGCACTGGTCGCAGACGAGTCCGCCCCGCCTCCCGCACGGCATCCAGCATACTATGACCTCTTGCGCGAAGTATGTTGATGTAATCAACCAGAACAATCGCATTATTGACCACCACGCCTATCAACAGCAGCAGGCCGAGGAACACTATAATATTCAGATTAAAGCCCGCGAAAAACAGAAACCATATCACGCCGATGAAAGCCACCGGCACTGAAAACATCACGACAAACGGGTCAATTAGCGATTCAAACTGGGAGGCCATAATCATATACACAAGAATTGAGCCGACCACAAGAGCTATACTCAGCCAGAAAAACGCCTCTTTAATGTCCTCGCTTTGTCCCGCGATTGCCACTGTAGTTCCGCGTGGCACACGAAGTGTCTTGAGGTGCTCATCTACTTCGGTGATTACTTCGCCCAGCGAACGGCCATATACGTCGCCGCCCACCGTAACAATACGGTGCTGGTCTTTACGGTCAATCTGAATCGGCCCATGCTCTGGTTTAATCTCGGCGACGTTCTCGACGCGGATAAGGTCTCCCGTTGGCAGCCGTACGGGGAGCTGTCCAATGTCCGCCGGCGTTTGACGGTCCTGTTCTCGCAATCGAACAAAAATATCATATTCATCTCCCTGCACCCTGTACTTGCTCGCTATACGGCCATATATACTCGAGCGGACCGTATCAGATACGTCCGAGACGTTCAGTCCCATTGACGATGCCTTCTGTCTGTCAACCTCCACCCAAATCTCCGGCGCTCCTTTTTTCCGCGACACGTCTATATCAACGGTATTTGGAATATTTTTGATTGTCTCCTTCAACTCGGCCGCTATACGATCCGACGTCTCAAGGTCGTCGCCGAGGATATTAACGCTAAGCGGCTGCTCACCGCCCATTATCATGCTCTCCATTGGGTCCTGAAGACTAAGACTAAACTTCATAATACCATACAACGGCGATATCGCATTAAACCGTTTACGCAGAGCATCAGCAATCTTTGTTACATCACGATCTCGCAATTCCTTGCGCACCAATCGTATTCCGAAATTGCCGACGTGCATACCTTGATTTGTACTGAATGCCGATTCACTCGACCCACAGCTCATATAAAATGCAATTATCTGCTTCTTGGGAATTTCCTCAAGTATCGTATCATAAATCGCCAGCATTGTTTTTTCCGTTACTTCTACGCGTGTCCCAACAGGCAATTCGATTGTCCCCTGCACCATTCCGCCGTCCTGCTTGGGCATAAATTCCCATCCAATTACGAAAACGAGCGGCACGCTGACTGCAAATAAACCTATAACGCCAAGTATCACCAGCCATCGATGCTCCAGACACCAGCCCAGGACCGCTGAGTATCCATCCGCCAGCTTATTAAACCACCCTTCCGTGAACTGCAGAATTTTGCTCTGTTTTCGTTCAGCTCCGTAACTGCGCGCAAGCAGACGGGAAGCCATCATTGGAGTCATTGTAAGCGCCGTGAACAGCGACGCCAGCAGCACAATTGTCGATACTATCGCAAACGGAACAAAGATAATCTCGGCAATACCCCTAACAAACAGCAGTGGAAAGAAGACGCATATAGTCGTCAGTGTTGAGGCGGTAATCGCCATACCTACCTCCGATGTGCCTAAAACGGCCCCTTCAATCGCGCTCTCGCCTTCCTCACGATGACGTGCAATATTCTCAAGCACAACAATCGCATTATCCACAACCATTCCCACTGCCACTATCAAAGCAAACAGCGTCATCATATTGACAGTGTAATCCAGCATATACATAAAAACGCCTGACGCTATCAGAGAAAATGGTATCGTCAGCGCTATTATAAATGTTGCTCTGCCCCGTCCCAGGAATATCAGGACAGCCACCATAGCCAGCCCACCGCCAAGCACCAGTGTCCAAAGCAGGTCCCTGACCATATCTTTGATGTCTTCGGATGAGTCCATTAAATTGACAATTTTCACGTCCACAGGCAGCCGTTCTGAAATCTCCGCTAGTGCTGCTCTTACCTTGCGAGCCACCTTCACTGTGTTCGCGTCGGATTGCTTCATTACCAGCATAATTCCGCCGGGACTGGCATTAATGCGGACGCTTAAATCTACGTCCTTAAAGGAATCTGATATCTCGCCGACGTCCCGGATACGCACTATGGCGCCGTCACTCGCCCGCACGACAATGTCTTTCATAGGCTCTACACTGTCGAACTCCGCCGGAATACGCGGCAGATAATCCACCGAACCCATCTTGATGCTGCCCGCGGATACTTCCTGGTTCTCCCTCGCCACCACGCGGGCTACATCGTCAGGCGTCAATTGATACGACGCCAGCCGCTCACGGTCAAGATCGATATTAACCCGCCGGCGCAGCGGTGTTATTATGTTCACGGACCCGACCCCAGCTATGCCTTCGAGCTGATTGGCAACATCATCTTTCAGAATATCTTCCAAATCATTGTAGGATTCATTCGCCAGCACGCCATAGACCATTATAGGGAACTGGCTGATGTCTAATTTGAACAGCCTTGAGCGGTCCGCCTCTTCCGGTATCATCTGCTGCGCCATATCTATTGCATCCCGCACGTCATTGGAGCGGGTATCGAGGTTCGTCTCCCAGCTAAACATCAGCCTGATTACAGACATACCCTCCCGGGACACCGAATAAATATGCTCCAGGTCTTCGACTGTTGCAAGCCTCTCCTCAAGCGGACGGGTAATCTTCTCTTCAACCTCTTCCGGCCCAGCGCCTTCATAAGGCGTCATTACGGTAATCGTCGGAATATCCATCTCAGGCATAGAATTCAGCGGCATCTGAACAAAACAGAATAACCCCAGCAGAATCACGCCCAAAAAAATCATCAGGGTCGTTACAGGATTTCTAACGGATATTTCAGGCAACTTCATTTGGAATCTACCTCCTGTGTTTCAACCTTCATACCTTCCCGAAGAAGCTGTTGACCTTTTACAACAACCATATCCCCAGGCTGAAGACCCTCGATAATCTCATTATTAACCGATTCTTCGAGGCCGATTTTAACCGGTCGTACATGAATTGTGCCATTATTGACTACGAAAACCCGCTGCTGTCCCTGCAAACTTGTCAATGCGTCGTCAGATACCAGCAGAACGTTCTTACGCTCATCGAGTATCAATTTAATCCTGGCGTACATACCAGGCTTGAGCTTAAGAGTCTCGTTCGGAACTTTTATAGTTACGGCAACCGTGCGCGTTACTTTATCCAGCTCAGGTCGAAGCCTGGTAACCATACCGCTGAAAACTTCGCCCGGATAAGCATCAACTTCCACCTCGGCTGC
Organism: uncultured Pirellulales bacterium; assembly: GCA_964601355.1. Taxonomy (GTDB): domain Bacteria; phylum Planctomycetota; class Phycisphaerae; order Sedimentisphaerales; family Anaerobacaceae; genus CAZRNB01. Next base: position 2,600 of record CAZRNB010000007.1, on the reverse strand, counting down.
CGTCTTTCCCAATTCGAGCTTGGGATAATGTCGGTCGGTTATACCTCCGGTAATTTCAACCTCGCTAATGTCAACGATCCTGAACAAAGGGCTGGACGGTCCCACAAACGCTCCCTCGTCCACATACTTTAGACTCACAACGCCAGAGATAGGCGATTCGATGGTAGCATATTCAAGGCTTACCTTCGCCTGTTCCAGCATAGCCTGTGCTTGCGCAATCTGTGCTTCGGCCTGCTTGACTTGTGTCTGGGCACGGTCATAAACCGTTACCGCCATATCGAGCTGCTGTTCGGTACCCGATCCCTGCTGACGAAGTTTTGTCCAACGGTCTTTTTCTCGCTGAGCGTCGGCCAGATTTACTTTGGCCGTTTCATAAACCGCCTGGGTAACTTTCAGCGCTGCATCGGCGGAACGTAGCGCTGCATCAAGCTGTGCATGCTCTATGACTGCTACAACTTCGCCCTTTTCCACTATAACACCTTCCTCAACAAGCGTATTATCCGGGCGACGCAGACGCTCCAGACGTCCGGCAATCTTGGGGACAATCTCAACACTTACCAAAGGCCGCACTTCGCCCGTAATCCAGACGACATTTTTGACATCGCCTCGCCGAACATGTTCCACGGCTACTTTTACAGGCGCTGTTTCAGCCTGTTTCGGTTCATTTGAAATTTCTTTTCGTGCCTTGCCAAATCGAAAACCCCGATAGCCGCCGTAACATAAAGCAGCCAACACAATTAGCCAGATTAATACCTTCATAGAAATTTTCATTAACGTACTCCTCAATCTCCACTTCAGAATAAGTGATCTAAAGTGCCTAAAGTGTAAAGTGCCTAAAATTAAGAATAACAACTTTAGCTCACTTTAGTCACTTTAGTTCACTTTAGTCACTTTCAGATGCAGGCACACTTTGTCCGACCATTGCCAATGTGCCCATCGCCTTTTGAAGGTCCAATTTTGCAATCAAGTGCGAATAAATAGCCTGGTAATAATTAGCCCTGGCAGTAGTCACGGCAGCCTGCGCATCGATCATCTCCACCTGCGTATTTGTCCCCTCTCTATAGCCTACCTCGGCAAGCCGAAGACCCTCTTTTGCCCTTTGAAGATTTAGTTCTTGAGAATCAACAAATTCCACTGCATTCTCGATGCTCAGCTGCGCCTTGGTCAGCTCAAATAAAGCGGTCTCCTCAGCATCAATCAAGCCCACCTGCGACTGCTTAATCCGCGCCTTCTGCTGAATAATCTCACCTTCCCGCGAAAAACCATCAAATACAGGCAGAGTAGCCGTAAAGCCGGCCTGCCACATATGTCCCCACTCTATCTCCATTCGGTTATGCGGGTCTGGTTTCGAAAAGATATTGTCATAATAGGCGCTAATCGTCGGAAAATATCGACTGCGAATGGCTTTTAGATTCTCCTTCTGCAACCTTATATCAAACTCTCTCCCAAGGAGATCCGGCCGATTACGATAGGCAGCTTCAACAGCCTCATCCATTGTCACCTGGAAAGAAGCATAGACAAGCTCGTCTGAAAGAACGAAATCGCTATTCTGGGAAACACCCATAATCTTCATCAGGCTTGTTGTTGCAATATTGATGGCATTTTTATTTTGTATCAGCTCAGCCTGGAAGTTGGACAGCTCGACCTCCGCACGCAGAACATCAAAATCAGAAGCAACACCGCTGTCCCGTCTTTGCTTAACACTCTCAAGGTGCGCCTCAGCCGAGCGGACTGCGTCGGCGGTTATTTCCACTAAATGCTGGCTCAACAAAACATCATAATAAGCGTGCTCGGCCGCATAAACCGTATCATGAACCGCTGCTCGAACCGTCTGGTCGGTAAGCAACGAAAACAACTTCGCTGATTGCAGTTGAGCTACTATCCGTCCTCCTGCAAAAATCGGCTGAGTAACGTTAAGATTCGCTGAGTAACTATGGATATCCCCCATAGTAATCTTTGTAGTGCCGAAACTCATAGATGCTACCTCGTCGATCTCCTGCCATCCGCTTGTGACATTAACGCTGGGCAAAATGGCAGAGTAAGATTTCAAACGCTCTCCGCGAGCGACTTCTTTCTCCTCGATAACGCCCTGTAAAGTTTTGTTATTAGCAAGTGTCAGCTTTAAGCAATCTTCAATGCTCAGCTTGCCGTTTATAACCGTCTGAGACTGCTCCTGGCTCTCTTTGCTGCTTTTCCATCGCCGATATGCAGTCTCTCTCGATAAGCCAACCTGCTCATAATATTGTTTACTGCTGGTACAACCTGTAAGTATCGATGTCATTAGGCAAGTAATAGCAATCACGAAGCACAGCTTCGTCCATCGTTCATCGACTATACCCACTCGCTGACGCTCTCCACAGGACGCCTTACGGCGGTGGCTCTGTCTCGTCCCTCTTCCATTACACATAGCAGCTTTTGTTTTCATGCTGTACGCTCCTCGGCATAAGCTCGAATCCCGGCAGCAGAGAATCTGACAATGTGATTAACCGCTTCATTCAAGTCAAATTCCGGCAATTGTAAAGGGCAGCTCCGGTCAAACAAAGTTTGCACACGGATTAAATGCACTAACTGGCCGATGATAGAGAACAAAATTAAATGGA
>CAZRNB010000006.1:0-44227 GCA_964601355.1 uncultured Pirellulales bacterium | reverse complement strand
CAAGAAAATCTGCTTCAATTTATTAGGGGCATGGCACGGTCGGCCTCGCCCCGCCTGCGGCGGGTAAACTTCGCCTTTTTACCACAAAGCCTGCCCTGAGCCAGGTCGAAGGATATCCAGCATCAAGTATCGAGAATCGAGCCACCATCCACCTGTTTTGGTCTTGCCCATCTCCCCTAATCTAACAAAATGTTAATTTGAAAAAAGTGATAGATTTTTGTCAATTTCTGCTAAAAAGCGCGCGATTTTGTAAACTTTTGATCACTTTTTGCAAATTTCTGCTCATTTTCGCACACTTTTTACCCCATTTTTTCTTATCTATTTTACCAAAACCTCACAATATAACTTATGAGCCGCATTATTGAACGGATATTGCCTATAGTCTCTGAAAAATTTCCGAAAAATGTCAATTTTTTAAATTTCCGGATAATTTCAGTTCTGAATCGTGTTAATCTGGGTTGCTATCTTTAACGCAACGCGGAACCTTTGTCGATTGCATTTTTCTACCTCTCTTTATAATCCTCATATAAGCTTAGGATAGGTTTTGGACCGACCGGTCAAAGATCCCTTCTATTTTTTGCTTGAAAGAATCTCAGCCGTTTATGATCGCCTCGGCTTCCTCTTTGTATGCGTCCATAACATAAGGAATTCCAGAGACCGCAGCAGCCTCAGGGGTCAAAGCCATAAGGTCGTTTCTGCTGATTGTTGAAACTCTGAAGTTTCGGCTGCCCGCCATCATTTGCTGCAGGCCGACTCTGAGCTTATCAACAAAGGTATAAAGTCCAATTGCTCCCAACGGCATCTGTTTGACGGTGTCTTTGCCGTATTTGGCAACAAGGTCCTCATAGCAAACAAAGATTTCCTCCACCTTTGAGCCAAAGTGACTAATGGTATTTGGAAGGGCATTGGCACCCTCTTGCAGCCATAAACCGATGTTCTTACCAACCATTCCGGGTATCATTAGCGCACGGCCCATACAGACGGCTTTAGTAAATGGGGAACCCATCGCCAGGACCTTGAAGATATGGTCTTCTGTGCTGAATCCGCCGGCTATTGCAATATCCGGCACAAAAGCTTTCTTAGCCGCCAGTTGTTGGCAGAGCTTATAAGCCATTGATTGCAGATAGAACGTGGGGACTCCCCACTCTTCCATCATGCGCCAAGGGCTCATTCCGGTTCCGCCGGCTGCTCCATCAATAGTCAGCAGGTCTAATTTGGCATCGGATGACCATTTAATCGCCATTGCCAGCTCACGCATCGGATAGGCGCCTGTTTTGAGCGTCACTCGCTTGGCGCCGAGCTTGCGTACGCGTTCAACCTCTTTCATAAAACCTTCCTGGTCAACAAAGCCCAGACGTGAATGTCTTTCAAAATGTTTTAAGGCGCCGTCTTTGAAAGCCGCCTGGTGGGACTCAATGGAAGGGTCAGGCGTAACTAAATAGCCTCTTTTCTGCAGTTCAAGGGCGCGTTCAAGTGAATCGACCTGGATTTCGCCGCCGATACATTTTGCGCCCTGTCCCCATTTAAGCTCGATTGTTTCAACGCCAAGTTTCCCGACAACGTACTCGGCCACGCCCAGACGCGTGTCCTCTACGTTCATTTGGACAATCAGGTCGCCGTAACCTTCGTGCCACTTGCGATATTGCTCAACACGCTGGGCCATATTCGGTGCATTTTTTACCTTGCCGTTTTTATCAAGCTCAAGCTCGGGGTCTATACCACAGACATTTTCACCACAGACTATTGTGATACCAGCTATGCTTGCGCCGGCTGCAAAATGCTCCCAGTTTTTTCGGGCGATATCAGTCGAACCCAGTGCCCCTGTGAAAACCGGCATACACATCTTAACCTTGGTTTTATAACCATACTCAGTCTCGGTATTAACCATCGGAAACAGAGTATTGTCAGGCGTGCCGACCTGGCCGCTCGGCAAACCATCGGCGCCCAGAGCATAACCCTGTATATTAAGATGGGAGTAGTCAATCGGGTAATTCTTGTCGCCGCCGGCTGTAAGAGTCCCAAATGGACCCGGATAAATTACTTCACGTCCACGAAAAGAAGACTTAAAAACTTCACAATTCCCCCGGCAGCCGTCAATGCAACGGGTGCATATACCTGAAACAGGTGATACGCTTCGAGAGCGGTTTGAAGTCTGTGTGACTTCGTTTGAATTGGGTTGCTGTAAACTCATCTTTCACTCCTTATAATATCTCCCTGAAATCTTGATTTTTTTACTTGCTTCTTATTAGCTATACTAATAACATAGGCAATAAACCTAATAATACAAAGTATGGCATGATTAAAACAAGTTTATTATATTGATATGCTTTATCAGGAAAACTTATAATGCACATAGAAACACTAAAAATATTTTGCGATTTAGCTGATTTTCGTAGTTTCTCACAGACTGCGGAGAAACATCTTCTCAGCCAGTCAGCAGTTTCGCAACAGCTTGCACAAATGGAGCTTACACTCAATTGCCAGTTGCTCGACAGAAAGAAAAGACCCCTTGAGCTTACAAAAGAAGGCCAATTGCTTTATCAGGCAGCCAAAGATATTATTGACAGACATGAACAACTAAAAAGCGAGCTAAACGCCTTGAAATCCTCGGCAGGCGACAGAATAAACATAGCTGCAATTTTCAGCATCGGCATGCACAGCCTGCAGGAGCACATCAAAAAGTTTATGATAAGCTATCCCAACGTAAATGTTCATATCGAATACTTCAATCCTCACAAGATTTATGAGCTGGTCTTGAATGGCGAGGTTGATATTGGCTTGGTAGCCATTCCGAAGAAGGATAAAAGACTCGATGTATATGACCTTGATGATGAAGTGCTTGTTTTAGCGTGCAGTCCCAGCCATCCTTTGGCAAATGAATCGGAAATGGATATACACAAACTGCAATTTGAAAGGTTCATCGCCTTTGAAAAAGACACTCCGACACGGGGGTGGATAGACAACATTCTGGAGCGATACAACGTTGTGATTCAACCGGTAATGGAGTTCGATAACGTTGAAACTATCAAACGCGCCGTAGAAATAAACGCAGGATTAAGTATCGTGCCTGAAATAACTATACTACAGGAGGTAAACATCGGCACAATAAAGGCGATACCCTTTTCAAATGAGACTTTTACCAGGCCTACGGGGATAATCATCCGCAAAGAAAAGCTTTTCGGCCAGGCTGGCCGATACTTTATTGAGCTGCTGCGAAAAAAACAAAATAAAAATGGGTTTAATCCTGAAATGAATAACCCCACGTGAAATCCGCCAAAAATACGGCGGACAGGCGTGGGGCCAAATAAATGATATTATTTAGCCCCCGGTTTTACCGGGGGTTTTATGCAACGCAAAATATGCCGATTAAGGCCGTAATATTTGACCTGGATGGAACAATAACCGAACCCTATTTCGACTTTGATGCCATTCGAGAAGAGATGGATTTACCTAAAGATTCCGGGCCGATCCTCGAGTCAATGGCAAAAATGTCCCCCGAACAACGCCACAAGGCTGAAAAAATATTATATTATCACGAACAAAAGGCCGTTGCGGAATCCAGGCCCAATCCAGGTGCCAAACAAACGCTTGATATGATTCATCAGGCCGGCATCGGTATCGGAATTCTGACGCGTAACAGGCGATGCAATGCCATGTCAATCGCCGCCAGGCACGGCCTGAAATTTGATGCTATCGTGGATAGAGAAGATGGACCGGTTAAGCCCGATGCTTTTGGAGTGCTTCAAATATGCCGGCAGTTCGGCGTTAAGCCCGAAGAAACCCTCGTGGTGGGCGATTATTTGTTCGATATTCTGTCCGCCAAGGCAGCCGGCGCAATCGCAGTGCTCCTGGCCAACCATAAAAAAGCCGATGAATTTGCCAAGTATGCAGATTTTCGTATCGAAAAAATAGACGAGATACTACAATTACTAAGGCTAAAAAAGAAATAAAGCAAAAGGGGCGTATCAGATTACAGAAACTTGCCCGCCTGTGGCGGGACAGAGGACAGAAGACAGAAACTCTGACCTCAGAAATTTATCGTCGGTCATTCGTTAAATCCGTGGAAAAGGAAAAGCAAAGCAATGGACAAAAAGATAATAGTCAAACTTGTCATCGGCATGGTATTACTGGTTAATTCTTCCTGCGGCAGTAACTTTTCAGAAGCTTCAGCCGGCAGTAAATCGCAGGAAACAGACGCCAATTCGGTCGATGCAATCTTAAAACAATTAAAACAAGAAACCGCAAAATTGACGTCTTATCAGGCAGAGCTTGAATATAGCTTCAAACAGCCTCTGCTTGAATCAGAAACGCTCAGGAAGGGTGTTTTATATTATCAAAAGCTTGATGAACAATCGATGCTGAGAGTGAATTTTCAAACGCTCAAACAAGACGAGGAAAAGGAACAAAAATACGCGGAGCACTTTATCTTCGACGGCGTCTGGCTCATACGCATTAACTATCAAATCAAGAAAGTCGAACGCCACCAGTTAGCTGAGCCGAATAAGCCCGAGGATCCTTTCGAGATGGCCAGCAGAGACCTGCCGGTAATAGGCTTTACCAAGATAGAAGACCTAAAAAAGCAGTTCGAAATAAACCTAGTTCAATCAGAAAAAGCCGAGGCGGAAACGTCTTTTCATTTGCATCTTAAAGTTAAGCCGGATTCCATATACAAAGATGACTACACTGTTTTTGATTTTTGGGTGAACAAAAAGTCAAACCTGCCGGTCAAAATAATCGCCCTAACGACCGAAAAGGATATCTATGAGATAAAATTCCTCAAGCCGTCGGTTAATAAACAGATAGATGCAAAGGTGTTTAAGTTTGACATTCCAGAAGACTTTACAATAGAGATAATCCCTTTAAATAAACAGGAGACGTCATTCTGAATTCTGTATTCCGAATTCTGACTTCTATCTTATGAGCATAGAGAACATTTCAGAAAATGATTTTCAAGAATTAATCTCAAAACGAGCGAGAAGGCTGCTCAGTCTGGCAAATTATCTATCCGGCTGCTCCTCAAACAATGAATTTCTTGTTCGCTCGTTCTTAGGTGAATTTTTCTCGCAATCTTTGCAGATGGAGGAGCTTCTTGATGCTTATGATGCAAGCAACAATTGTAAGTGGTGTTTATTCAGGTCCCTTACGGCAGCTATCAAACTTTTTTCCGATGTAAGTTATGAGCTTCTTCACATTCAGCACGCGTTACCCGCCTACCGGCTTTTGCCTATCAAGGGAGACTTTGTCAAGGCTACAAAAGAAATCCTCGGCTTCACGGGTGACATCCTGATAAAAGCAGCAAAGCAAATGTTCAATAGAGCTTCGGAGCTTAAATTACCTGTTCCTTCAGAAACCGAGCATGAGAAATCTTACACCGAGGAGTTTCCTCCGGGGCGTCTTCCACGTGACTGTAAAACACGCAAATCCGAGTCAGTATCAGAAATGGTAGCTCTTTTGGCTACCGCCTTTTTAAATCTCGCCTCAGAAAGTAAAGACGTCCGTGCTGCCAGCAGAGCAAAGCCGGAAGAATACCTTAGCTACGCCGAACATTCTATTACCGAGGAAAGCCTGCGAACGCTGGAGCTTCATTTTCATAACCTGCAATCACAATATGATACTTATGTCTCGGGTACCGACGCTGAAAAACAAGATAAGGATTTGCTGGTTCTGCGAGGCCACATAAGCGTGGTCTTTCACCTTTTAAGAACAGCTACACTGTGTACTCATTACTATGAACGGCATTTAAATAAGCAGCCATGCGAGATAATGGGCCTGCGGGAAGCCCTACTTAATGGTGACGACCTGCTGAGAGTAATAATGAGCTATTCCGTTACATATATCAGCTCTTACATCGACTGTGCTGAAAATCTATGTCGGCAGATGTTAAAGCGTTATGCCGAGATCGGCCAGGTCGAAGTCTCTGTCCCTCCGTACCGCGGTTTTCATGTCAGACCGGCAACTCTGATTGCAAAGCTTGCTTTGTACTATGGCAGCGAGGTCCGTATGAAGCTGGATGACGAGACTTACAATGCAAGCTCAGCTCTTGATCTGTTCAGAGCCAATGAAAAGATAAATTCTCAAAAACGCAAGTTTTTATCCGCTGAAATCGTTCGATTAAAGATTGTCCCGGATTGGGCAACGGGAAAAGACCTCAAGACCATTATTCGTGACGCCGTTCTGATGCTCGCCGAAAAAAGCAGGCTGATCGTGTACGAGCAGCCCTTACAAATTCCGGATGAGCCGGCAGGGAAGGAAGGGACATTGCTGGAAAAGATCATTGATGAGGTAGCCCGGCTTTTAGCATTGGGTAAAATAGATATAAACAGCGACATGACAGTGACATTTGTTGGCGATAAACGAGTCCTGGCAGACATAAAACTCCTTGCGGAAGCCGGCTATGGCGAAGACAAGCTTGGCAACAATATCCCTCTGCCGGAGAAACTGGCGTACCTGCGACGATAAGTTTAGCCGTCGCCGCTCCGGCGACGGTTCGTTCTTTTTTAATATTTAGCCCCGCGTTCCACACGGGGTTCTTCTAAAACCTGTATAAATGTAACTATGTATAAATGCTAACTAATAGACCCCAAAGGGAGAGAAAGGACTTAAAATGGCAAAAGGAATTGTAATCTATTATTCAAGAAGCGGTAATACCAAAGAGATGGCTGAGATAATAGCCAAGGCTATGAATGATGCAGATTTGAAAACCGAATGTAAATCAGTTGATAAGGTAAAAGCTGACGATTTGCCCGGCTACGATGCAATAGTTATTGGTTCGCCCACATACTACGGCCACATGGCAGGTCCTATAAAAATCCTAATAGACGACCTGGTAAGCAGGCATGGTCAGCTTAACGGCAAGGTCTGCGGGGCGTTTTCAAGTGCGGCAAATATTGGCGGCGGCAACGAAACCACTATCATGGGTATAATAGAGGCAATGCTCATCGCCGGCATGATTATTCAGGGCGATCCTCAGGGCGACCATTACGGCCCAGTCTCGATTGGCAAACCGGATAATAGGGTAAAGCAGCAGTGTGCGCGTCGAGGCCAAAGAATCGCAGAATTGACTAAAAAACTTGCTCCATGAAGGCTGAAAAAAATATCGATTTTTTATTGAAAAAAGCGTTTTTCTTTGACAAATCCACGCAATAACGTTAGATTTTTAGCAATTTTAATGCCATACTGGAGGTTTATTAAATGCAAGAATATGAAACTCTGAAAACATTAGTGGCTGAAATCGAGGCTGATATCAGCAAAGCTGAAGGCGGAAACAAAGCAGCGGGCACGCGCGTTCGTAAGCAAATGCAGAAAATCAAGCAGGCATCCCAGACTGTCCGCAGCCGAATCCTCGAAATAAGATCGGTACCGTAAATCTGCGCAAGTCCCGATTTATCGGGATAGAACCAGCTTCTGCTGCACTTATGTCAGCCCGATTCATGCTGGCTTATTATCTGCCAGGATCAGCAGACAGCAAGTTTTATGATGCGCAGAATATACCTCTATTTAAGGGTAGGTTATGCCTCCACCTCTATTATTCGATTTATCTCAGATAAACCTGACAGGCAAACCTATCTTCGACAAAGAGGTGATTTGCACAGTGAATAAGCAACGCTTTGAGATGCAGCAGCTTGATGGCGTCCTGTGGTATGATAAGGAAAAACTGCTTGTTCTGGGCTATAAGGACGTAACGGAAAACGAATTCTGGGTACGCGGCCATATCCCAGGTCGGCCGATAATGCCGGCAGTAATAATGATTGAGGCGGCTGCTCAGCTCTCCAGCTTCTTTGTGAACAAGGTCTGTGGCGTGGTAGGCTTCATAGGTTTTGCAGGTATTGATTCCGCTAAATTCCGCACCATTATTGAGCCAGGATGCAGATTATATTTGCTCGGCCATATTACAAGACTCAAGGGTAGAAAATTCACATGTAGTGTCCAGGGACTTGTTAAGAATACAATGGTTTTCGAAACGGTCGTCTCCGGCTTGAACGTGTAACAAATCCCTGATGTTATTTCTCGTTGATTCCTTGTGCCGCATCTGAGCAACAATTTGCCGCTGGGCAGCTTCAACATATCTGCTTTCATCACCACCTGATCCCGGCTAATCTGAGTAATGTAATAAATGCCGGTTATACGTCTCCTACAGAAAATATGCCTTTAATATGTATTCTTCCAGCATTCTCTGAGTGTTAAAAAATGAGCCGTTTAGCGCCAGCGCTTTTATCATAATACCCAAATAAGCCCGCTGATCATTGTAGAACATCGGGATAATTGTTTTTTCAAGTTTATCGTAAAGCGCCCCGGCATCCTCGGCCTGACTGGCCTCGCCTGAATCTGCCTTGCTTTTAAAGGTCTGTTCTTTGTCGGTGAATTTGCCTATAGCCCAGCCGGTCAAGCCTTCAACACACCCTTCTATCCACCAGCCGTCAAGGATGCTCAAGGAGGGCACGGCGTTAAGGGCCGCCTTCATTCCGCTTGTCCCTGAGGCCTCGTGAGGCGGCAGGGGAGTATTAAGCCAAAGGTCAACGCCTGGTATAAGGATCTTTGATACTTCTATATTATAGTTTGTCAAATAAACCAGCTTTATATCCGGCTGTAAAAGCTGCCTGGCCCGGAAAATCTTTTTGATAATTTCCTTGCCATACTGGTCTTTAGGGTGGGCTTTGCCTGCGAAGACAAGTTGAAATCTGCCGGCCTTGGAGGCAATCTTTTTGAGTCTTTCTATGTCATTGAACAATAAGTCCGCTCTTTTGTAAGTAGCGGCTCGTCGTGCAAAGCCGATGGTAAAGACGTCCAAATCCATACTCGTTCCAGTTTGCTGTTTAATGTATTCAAGCAGTAGCCGTTTTGACTGGACATGCGCATCCCATATCTCATTTTCGGGCAGATTCAATGCGTATCGAAGGCTGAAATTATTCTCACGCCAGTTCGATATATGTTTGTCAAGCAGCTCAGCAAACGGCTTCGACACCCAGGTAGAAGCATGTACTCCGTTAGTGATGGAATCAACTACATAAGAGCCGAACATCTGGCTGGAAACCCTTCCATGCTCCCGTGAGACTCCATTTATATAGTGACTCAGGTGCAGACCCAGATAAGTCATGTTCAGCACGCCCGGCTCACAGCAAAGATCGCTTTCCAGCTCCAGGACTTTATGCTTACCAAGAACCTTATGCACCAGGTCAATTGGGTACTGGTCCTGTCCGGCTGGAACCGGAGTATGAGTAGTAAAGACGCATTTTGCTCTGACCGCATCAATAAGATCGGCAGAAATTGAATCGCTGACGTTTTTGTTTATTTCTTCGGTCAGCAGTTCCAGTGCCAGCATTGCTGCGTGCCCTTCATTCATGTGGAACCGCGCGATGTTATTGTAGCCCAGGCTGCGTAACATTCGAACGCCGCCGATTCCCAGTATCACCTCCTGGCACAGGCGGTAACGCAGGTCGCCTCCATACAAGTTGTGACACAACTGTCTGTCGTAGAGGCTGTTTTCCTGCAGGTCGGTGTCTAAGAAAAATACCGGAACTTCGCGTCCTTTTATGCCGGACACCCGGTACTTCCAGGCCTGCACATAGACGGTACGGCCTTCCAGAACAACGGAGATTCTATTAGACATCGGCTGCATAAAGTTACTGACATTCCAACTCTCCGGCTGCTCGCTTTGGCTGCCGTCCGAAGCCAATCTCTGGAGAAAATAGCCCTTTCTGGCAAGCAGAGTAACGCCTACGGTCGGTACAGCCATGTCGGCAGAGGAACGTATGGTATCGGCCGCCAATATACCGAGGCCGCCGCTATAAGTGGGCATACGAGGATCAAATCCCATCTCCATAGAAAAGTAAGCTATTTTTCTATCATCAGCCATTGTTGTAAATCACTCCCTAAAAAGTTATGCTGTGTTTTCTTTAAACGTCCTTTTCACTATCAGCCGGAGCAACACAATAAATATAAATTAAAGGTTTAGTACCATTGTTTTTAACATCGTGAATAGTATTTGGTGGTATATAACAAACTTTACCCCTTCCTACACGAAAATTTTCTTTTTCCTCAATTAATAATTGTCCCCGCCCGGAAAGGAAGACGAGCAGCTCCTCGTTGTTTTTGGTGCTATGCTGGCCACAGCTCTGGCTGGGCTGCAGATATACTCTGCCGGAACGCATTCCGCAGGTTTGCGGCTGACCATCTAAAAGCTTCTGATATTCCGGATTGTTCTTCAAATCTATAACGAGAACTCTTTCAGATGAGGTCATATAATATCCTTCAAAGATTATCTTCGGTTATTGAGCTAACATACTTAGAAAATTTATTACTTTCTGTCAATTTTTTTCTTGAAGTGGTAGCACGAGTATTATATTCTTATGCGCAGTAGCACGTATTAGTAAATCGTATGCGCTAATTCAAAAAATTATTGTAACTTGATTTTGGAGGAAAAAGTCATGAAAAAGTTAGTTGTTTCAACGGCCGTATTAGCATTGGCAATCGGTTCTATCGTTAATGCAAAACCCACCGTAGCCCAGATAACTCATTCTCAGTTCCAGGCAGTGAACGATACCGGAGAGCAAATATACAAAGATACTGATAAGGTAATTCTTGAAGGAATCCTGCTGCACAACCCGGCTGATATGCTGGACCCAACGGCGGATGATACTATAACTCAACTCTATAATATAAGCGGGCAGTGGCAGCTCTTTTTCCAGGGCGAGGGAGATGACCATGCAGGCACGGCAGTATGGATGGGACAGCTCTATAACAATCTGCCCTGGGTATCTCTTAATGGTGGCTACACAAACGAAGAATTCATAGCTGAGCTTACTCGCATCAACGCCGCCCAGTTCTGTCCGGGAGATAAAATACGCGTAACCGGCTATTTTCTATCATATCAGGGTAAGACAAACATAAATGAGCAGCACAACAAAAATCCCGACCATGATTTTACCATTGAGCTGTTGGAGCGCGACGTTGGAATACCCAAGCTGGAAGTCGTCACCCTTGACGAAATAAAAGATAACAATAATAATTTTATATTTGATCCAACTCGCCTAACAGGCTGCGAGTATTACCAGGGGAGGCTTCTAAAGATTGAAAACGTTTGGTTTGTAGATGCAAATAACTGGGGGCCAAATGCAAATCTGGCGATAACCGATGGCATTAAGACCTTCCCATTAAAGTTAGGTCGTGGCAACGGAATTTACGCCGGCTCGAATAATTTGAGCGAACCTTTTGATATCATCGCCATTATGGACCAGCAAAGTACGAATTTAAGGAGTGGTTATCTTTTATATGTGATGAACTATGATGGAAACGGCTTAGTTTTAGCAAGTTATGAGCACCGCGCGGCAGATAAGAATTGACCGTCGCCGTTACTACTTCGCAAAATGCTACGTAGTACAAGTCCGGCGACGGCTAAACATGAAAGGATTCTTGACTTTTGAGGCGTGCATTTACCTTAATTGAGCTGTTGGTGGTTATCGCCATTATCGCACTTCTGTTGGGGATTTTACTTCCTGTAATGGGGCAGGCTCGTCTTCAGGCAAAGATTGTCACCGTTAATGCAGAACTGCGAGAAATTGGCCTGGCTCTTGAGGCTTATTCATTGGATAATGACGGCAAATTCCCGCCAACCCGCGTGGATTGCATGCTTGGAGGTCATTTCTATCAACTGCCGATAGAGCTGGTCGAAAGTAAATATCTGCCGACACCGGGCAGCAACTCCTTCATGTCTGCCGGCATAGAAGACAGGTTCAACTGTGGATACACATACAAGTATAGGTCCGTTGGAACACTAATCTACAATAGAACTGTCACCGTAAAAGACGGAGCATATCTCTGGGTGCCGGACAGATTTCCTGACGATGAACAACAGCAGGGACAAGATTATTATTCAGCTAAGGAATCGCCTGTAGGCTGGGCTCTTTACAGCGAGGGACCAAATTTTGATTTGAACCGCATGAGAGATCTGCAGTATCCGATACCGAGGAAGACCTGGTATAATCCCAAGACTCGAACAGGCGTTATAGTTCGGATTCGGCTGAAAAACGGCAGGCATATCGGCTCTTTTGAAAGTAAACCTTAAAAACAAAACTTCATCAATAGAAAGGATTGAGCATGAAAAACAGGCAATGTAGGGTGAGGCTTCCGGCTACGGCTCGGCCTTCTGGCTCCGGCTTGGCGCCTATGCCAAGACGAGTCGCCGAGACGAGTGCCCCACCGTTTCCTTATTGGTGGGCTAAAGTCCACCCTACCTTATTTATTTCTCTTTCATTAATGAGCGTTTGGTTCATTTCAGGTTGTAATATGGCTCAACACCACCATAATGGAGCTTCTGAAATCTCGTCAGAGAAAGTCCTCGTTACAAATTTAAGCGAGAAGACAGAATATCAGCCATTATTGACAGGCAAACCACAAACTCGTGGAATGCGCTCCGGCAGGGTACATTTGCTGCCCGGCCAAAGCGTCGGTGAGCACAGCACCAAAGCGCATGAGGAGATGCTTATCTTTCTTTCAGGCAAAGGCGTAGCTCTGATCGGCAATGAGCAAAAGGTTTTTGAAATCGGCCAAGGCAAGGTCTGTTATATTCCGCCGCATACAATCCACGATATGAAAAATACCGGCACAGAACCTTTTGTTTACATTTACTGCGTTGCACCTGTAAAATATTAATTTGACGTTTAGCCGTCGCCGGCACGGCGACGGTACTTTCTGGAGAATTAAGTATGACAGCCGAAACAAGCGTTTTGGTTATCACTGCTGCTTCGATAGGGTTTTTTCACACACTGTTTGGCCCCGATCATTACGTGCCCTTTATTATGATGTCATGGGCGAGAAAATGGTCCACGGTCAAAACCACGGTGATAACCCTGCTATGCGGCCTGGGTCACATAGGAAGTTCCGTTGTCCTTGGCCTGATAGGCGTAGCGCTGGGCATGGCGGTCAAAAAGCTGGAGATTATAGAATCCTTCCGCGGCAATATCGCCGCTTGGCTGCTTATAGCCTTCGGCCTGGCATATTTTGTATGGGGTCTGCGCCGGGCTTATCGAAACCAGCCCCATTCGCATCACCATGCTCACTTTGGCATTGATACGCATAGCCATAGCCACAAACATTACGATGAACACTCCCACATTCACAATGATGAAACCACATTTAATATTACGCCATGGGTCCTATTTGCCATCTTTGTTTTCGGCCCCTGCGAACCTTTGATTCCTCTTGTGATGTACCCGGCTGCGAAGAACAGCTTCTTTGGCCTGATATTGGTCACGACTGTCTTCGGCGCAGTTACGATTGCCACGATGCTGGGCCTGGTTCTTCTTTCCAGAGCCGGCGTGAACTTCATACCTCTTGCCGGCGCTCAGCGTTTTTCACACGCGTTAGCAGGCGCATCCATATTTCTTTGCGGCCTGGCGATTCAATTTCTTGGACTGTGAGAACGTAAAATTACTTGCAGCCGGGCTAAACAATCATTAAAATCTTCATTCAATCAAAAATGAGGATAAAGCTATGTTAGCCAGACTGAATAGTGTCACATTAGAAGGCATTGAGGGGATAATCTGTGAGGTCGAAGTTGATGTTGCTCGCGGCGGACTTGAAAAGTCCATCATCGTAGGCCTGCCCGATGCCGCTGTAAAAGAGAGCACCGAGAGAGTCAAAAGTGCGATTGTAAACTGCGGCTATAAGTATCCAAAGACCCAATCGCTAATAAACCTTGCACCGGCTGATATAAAAAAAGTAGGTCCTGTCTTCGACCTGCCGATTGCAATGGGTATGCTCATTGGCCAGGGAATCCCGGCAAATCCTTCTATGAAAGATTTTGTTATCGTCGGCGAGCTGGCTTTGGATGGCAGAGTTAGGCCGGTCAACGGCGTTCTAAGTATGGCGATGACCGCAGCAGCAAATGGTTTTCGGCGAATGATTGTCCCTTTAGAGAATACCAAAGAAGCAGCAGTTGTTCAAAACTTAGAGGTCTATGGTGTCGGCTCACTTGCGCAGGCGGTAGGCTTTTTATCCGGGCAATTGGTCCTTGAGACGACAACCGTCAATACTGATGAGCTTTTTAATGTTGCATTGAATTACGATGTGGATTTCGCAGATGTCAAAGGACAGGAAAGCGTTAAGCGAGCGCTAACTATCGCTGCGTCCGGAGGGCACAACATAATGATGATTGGTCCGCCGGGGGCGGGCAAGACCATGCTGGCTCAGAGATTAGCGACCATCCTGCCTCCTTTGAGTCTGCAGGAGTCTCTCGAAACCACCCGCATATACTCCTCAGTGGGCCTTTTGGGTAAAGACAGGACTTTGTTGGCGACACGACCGGTGCGAATGCCGCATCATTCAGCGAGCGGCCCAGCTTTAATCGGCGGCGGACCGACACCCAGGCCGGGAGAACTGTCTTTGGCACATTTTGGAATATTATTTCTCGATGAATTCGTCGAGTTTCCACGTCACGTTCTGGAGATGATTCGTCAGCCGCTGGAAGATGGCTTCGTCATCGTGTCGCGTGCAAAAAAAACAGTCAGGTTCCCTGCTCAGTTTATGCTTGTTGCAGCGATGAATCCCTGTCCATGCGGCTATTTCGGAAGCGACGCAAGAAGATGCAAGTGCACGCCCGGCCAGATCGAGCGGTACCTGTCAAAAATCTCCGGGCCGCTGGTGGACAGGATTGATATTCATATTGACGTCCCAGCGATAAGTTTCAGCAAACTTCGTTCCACTTCCAGCCGGCTTGATTCGGCAACGGTTGCATCTCAGGTTATAAATACAAGGGCAGTTCAGCAGCATCGTTTCGGCGGCTCAAACGTCACGACCAACGCAAGGATGAGCCATAAACAAATTGAGAAATTCTGTAAGCTCGACTCCGCCTGTGAGCTGCTCCTTAAGGAGGCGATGACGGAATTCGGCCTTTCCGCCCGCGCACACGATAAAATCTGTAAGGTCGCACGTACTATAGCCGACTTGGCCGGCAAAGAGAATATCCACCCCGAACACGTCGCAGAAGCCATAAGCTACCGGAAATTAGACAGAAAGCTATAAAAATAAACTCCAATGTCTCAACTAATAAGAAAGAGAAACCAAAATGAAGATAACAAAAGCTCAACTTAAGGAATTGAGCGACAGCCGTTCCTGGCAAAGAGGTGTGGATTATCATCAGCGTGGAAATGTGCTTTCACTGCTTGAAGATAAAAACGTGGTTATTGGTAAAGTTAGCGGTACACGCGACTATAAAGTTAAACTACGACTGGAAGACGGTGAACTTGACGGCTCATGCGATTGTCCTATGGGAGACGCTGGCGTATTCTGCAAACATTGTGTAGCCGTAGGCCTTACGTATCTTGAGGGTGGAGTTAAATCGCCACAACAGAGAAAGCCTTCCAAGAAAGAGGGAGAGGTTTCTGAGCCGGAAATTACAGTAGATGATATACGCAAGTATCTATCTGAACAAAAGACGGATACGCTTGTTGAGATAATAATTGAGCAGATGATGAACGATAACAATCTGCTCAGACGTTTAATGATAAAAGCCGCTCGCTATCAACAAAAAGGGCCTAACATCAAGGCCTTCCGAAAACTGATTACTCAAGCCACCAATACACGGGGTTTTGTCGATTATTATTCGGCTCACGACTTTTCAAAAGGGGTGCAGGAAGCGGTAGATTCTTTAGAAGAGCTTCTATCTGAGGGATATGCTAATGAGGTCATTGAGCTGGCAGAATGTGCCTTAGTCCGCGCAGAGAAAGCCCTGGGCGATATGGATGATTCAGATGGATATATGGGTGACATTTTTGAGCGTTTGCAGGAAATTCATCATAAAGCATGTGAAAAAGCCAAGCCCAATCCTGAAGCTCTGGCCGAACGGCTGTTTGAATGGGAATTGACCACAGATTGGGATACTTTTTCCCAAGCAGCGGAAACCTATGCTGATGTGCTTGGCGAAAAAGGTTTGGCTGTCTATCGCAAGTTAGCCGAAGCTAAATGGAAAAAGATTCCCTCGCTTACACCGGGCCAGATGGAAAGAGGTTACGACCACCAGAGGTATCGGCTGACCTCGATTATGGAGTCACTTGCCCTTGTTAACGATAATATTGAAGCCCTTGTAGAAATCAAAAGCAAAGACCTTTCTATCGCATATCACTTCCTTGAGATTGCCCAGGTTTATAAAGATGCCGGGGAGTCGGACAAAGCTCTTGAATGGGCTGAGAAAGGATTGCAGGCCTTTCCAAAAAATACCGATAGCCGATTGAGAGAATTTTTGGCTAATGAATATCATCGCCGAAAACGCCACAGTGATGCGATGCAGCTTATCTGGGCAAATTTTATTGAACGACCTGGTCTTGAAGAATATAAAGTACTTAAGGTACATGCGGATCGGACTGGGGAATGGCCAAAATGGCGACAGCAGGCTCTTGGTCATATCAGAGCAGTAATTACAGAGAGTCAAAAAGGTACCCTTCCAATGAATAGATATTGGTTTAACAAGCGGGACCATTCGACACTTGTGGAGATATTTATCTGGGAAAAGCAGGAAGAATCCGCCTGGCAGGAGGCTAAGAAGGGTGGATGTAGTGAGCACCTTTGGTTGGAATTGGCAAAACTGCGAGAAAAAGAGCATCCGGTCGATTCTATTGGTGTTTATCAGTCCCGAATCGACCCGATTGTCGGACAAACCAAAAATAGTGCATATATAGAAGCGACCCGGCTTATTAAGAAGATTGGAGAGCTTATGAAAAACCTTAATCAGGAAAAAGACTTTGCAGAGTATGTATCTTCTCTAAAAGTCAAATACAAGCCAAAAAAAAATTTCATTAAGCTTTTGGACAGGCTTAGATAGGTCCATTCTGAAAAGCAATTGAAAATTATAAAGTTCGGCTTGTTCATCCCAGCGCACATAAAATTTGAAAAATTTCTCACTCCTTTCAGATTTTACGTTTAAGACAGGCTTAATAATGCTGAAAAGCGGATTTTATAGGTCTATATAGCAGGGTAAATATATAGTCCTCTATCGTCCGCTGTGGTTTCTTCTATGAAGGAGACTCATCGACTCGCAGGGGGGCGGGTTTTCCACATATACAGATATTGCTATATCGTTTTTTACTTAACCGCACAGGCACTTATGCCGATACAACATTTGATAATCTCTGAAGCTTATAGTTAAAAAAAGGAGATTCAAAATGGGGATTCAAAACTGGTCGGAAGACATTATTCTTGTGGACCTGCCCCCTGAGCCCGAAATGGGCGATGAGCTTAAAACGATTACCGAAATGGTTCGTGACAGGGGGGATTGTGACGTAGTAGTTGACTTTGACAGCGTTGACATTGTGACTTCTTCAAGTCTCTCAAAACTGCTGAAGTTGCGCAAGCTCCTCGGTGATTGCGGACACAGGCTTGTCTTGTGCAGCGTGGCTGCTGCCACAAAGGGCATTTTTACTGTAACCGGCCTTGACGGTATTTTTGAAATTACAGACGATAAGTTTGTCGCCTTGGCCAGCTTACAAATGGTAGGATAGTCTGTTCGATGCTCGATACTGGATACTCAATACCCGTCGAGTATCGGTAGAACTTGACAACCGATTCATTTTTTGGTAGGTGATAATATGTTTTTGGGTGAGCCGGCTACGAATATCACTAATGAGACCATTCGCTTGAGCTGACACTGGTAGCGATGTTCGTAATCTGCTCGCGGTGAATTACAAAATTAGGACCGAATTAAATGGATAAAGAGACTCTGCAGCAAACTGAGCAGATAATAGGTTATAAATTTAACGATACATCACTTTTAACAAAGGCGTTCACTCACTCCTCCGCCGTCGATGATCGGCTTTTAAGCAATGAAAGGTTAGAGTTTTTCGGCGACGCTGTTTTGGGCGCCGTTATTTGTCAGGCCCTTTTCGAGCGTTTCTCCGGCCGGTTAGAGGGAGAATTAACCAAGCTTAAAAGTATGCTCGTATCCCGCGAGACGTGCGCTCAGGTCGCAGGGCAGATGGGGCTGCAAAAAATCCTGAAAGTTGGAAAAAGCATGGCCTCCAGCAGAGCGTTATCCAAGTCTCTCGCTGCCGCCGTGCTGGAAGCCGTTATCGCGGCAATTTACCTTGACGGCGGGTTTGACGCCGCTCGAGACTTTATATTGAGGATTTTTAATCCGCTGATCGAGCAGGCCGACAACGAATATGCCCAGGGCAATTACAAGTCTCTGTTGCAGCAATACTCCCAGGAACATTACAATGCCACGCCCGCTTATTTATTGCTTGATGAAAAGGGGCCCGACCACGACAAGTGTTTTGAGTCTGAGGTACTAATAGCAGGACGTCACTTTCCGAGCGCATGGGGAACAAACAAGAAAGAGGCGGAGCAGAAAGCCGCTTTTAAAGCCCTGGTTGAATTAGGCGTCCTTGAGAGACATGGCCTCGATTCCTGATCTTATCAGCTTGATGCACTGCGAGGTATATAGCAGCCTGCAACGGAGTGAGCACCGAGCATTAAGAATTGAGAAACAATTACTCTGTGATCAGCCACACCAAAGCAAATAAGGATACTGCGATTATAATAATGAACACAATAATGGAGCCGGACAAGATCACCGCTTCTTTTATAAAAGAGCCGGCTTTAATCGTCGGCTCCTTTGTAGCTTTATAAACTATGGCTATCGCTGCCGTCAACGGCAGCAGCCACAGCATAGATTTCGGATCCGTCCCGATATTTTCAGGTGCCGTGAAACTGGCCATTATAATAAAAGGCATTAGCGACATTTAAGCTCCAGTAGTAAAACCCCCAAATAAATTTGGGGGCTAAATATTTAGCCCCGCGATCCTTCGCCTTTGCTCAGAGCCCGCCCTGAGCTTGTCGAAGGGACAGGTTTATTGCGGGGTTCTCCGCCACGAAGATGAGCAATATAAACGGCATTGACGATGCACAAAAGGTTAAGCAGACCGGCAATGCTCGTATAATACTGTCCGATTTCGTTCGGCCTTCCGAAAACACGATACTTATCCGGCGAGGCTTTAGTGATCTGCCCTAAAATCTCTACAAACGGAGAGTTCATAATTTGAGCCAGATACCAGGCTTTTGCATCGACCTTGTTGATTACGCCGATTGAGCCTACATATATTCCGATCAAAAAAGTCAGGACAATGGCTATAAATATAATTATAGAGCGTTTTTTCTCTTTGAGAATATAATGGCCCCCTCCCGGCACAAGCCAGGCTGCGATTCCGACAAGTATCATATATAAAACATTGGTTGCCCCTGAACGATGCGCCATTATGATGCACCCTCCGATTCCGCCTTTGTTTCATTCTGCTGATTTGCCCGCCGGAATTTCATACGTTTTAATATATTTTCAGGATTAAAATGCACCGGCGCCATAGATTGGGATTGAATCTGGTCTTCTCTGAAAAATTTTGCTGCTCTAAGTTTTTCATATTCTGCCAGACCAAGGCGTTTAACCAAAATATCCTTGATAACATAAAAACTCATCTCCGGTTTAAATTCCATAAGCAGAGGGAGACCTTCGGCAACGCTGCTGCCCTTTGGCACGAGCGAATAAAGCTGATCTACGAATCGGCCCTGAATTTCAACGCCACTGGCGGACAACCATTTTTGAACTTCCTGGACGTACATCTGCTCTCCCATGCCGCCTTCGCTTTGGGTCTCCAATATCGCCCGTGTTTTCCTGGGGAGTCTCCGCAAATTGCTCAAACTTTCAACCTTGAAAACTTCGTCCTTCGCAGTGTCACTGCTAAGGACAACAGAATTTGGGTCGCTTTCATTCTGATTCGGTTCAGCCGCAGCCGAATTCGCCGAAGGCTGTTCCCCCCGACCGGGTCGGGGATACAGCTTGTTAAACTTATCAAGCGTGCTTTCCCAGCCATCCTTTTCCGCCATGGCGATAAACTCTTCAGCTTTACTCTTAACCAATCCATTATTAATTACCGCGAGCTTCTTTAAGTCATCCGCCACCTCTTGTTTTACCGTTCTCTCCACAGGACGCCTTTCGGCGGATACCGGATGCTCGATACTCGAATCCCGATCATCATCGAGCATCAAGGATCTCGTATCGAGTATCGAGTCAATGCTCTCCGGAGCCGAGGTTTTCTGGGCCTTAGTCACTCGTACCAGCAGCATGATTTCCGCTAACAGGTCTCTCACCGGTCCGATGTTTTCAAGCACTTTTGGCCTTTGCCAATCTAAAAACGCTGGGCTGACATTCGGATCTGTCTGCAGTTCATCGACCGAGAAAACGATCTGGCGCAGCCTCACGGGATTTCGTCCCTGGCCCATCATGTACATTCTCCTCATGTATTCGTCGGCATCCATATCGGCCCCGCTGAGGTGCCCGGTTTGTCCTGCGTAGATTTTGATTTTGTATTTTTCCGCCAGTTTCTTGGCAGCGGTTTGATAATCCTCGCCTCCACCTGCGGCGGACTTTGGCTGCTCAGCGTCTTTCTTTTCAGATTCTGTATCCTGCGAACCTGCCTCAGTCAGCATCTTTGCTTCCTGGAGGATGCTCTCCGCCTTTGAATTTATTTTGTCGCGTAAAAGCTGCTTGGAAATGGAGCTGGCCACTTCAGCATACTTCTTGGCTTGTTCGACTAAAAGTGAATTTGGATCATTCGGGTCTTGCGGGATGGATTCCTTGAATTGGTTTTGATGTTTTCTGTAGTAATCTTCCGTCTCCTGGGCGGTAGGCGGCGCCACTATCGACGAGACGTTATCGAGCTTAACAGCTATATATTCAAGCTGAGCTCGGTCGGGAAGTTTATATCCGAATCCATAAGGGTTCTCTTCGCTGACGTCACCGGCGAAGATTTCTTTGTATTTATTGAATTGTTCGAGCAGGTTTGATTCTTCGCTCGGCTGTTTTAGGGTATCTGCGAACACAGCGGAATCAAATTTTACAAATTCCACATTGATTGTTTCGCTTTCACAACTGGCCAGCCGCATAACCTGCGATACAGTGACATCCTCATCCGAACAAGCTAAATGTGCGTACTGCAATACTACCAGCAATTTGCCGAACGTACTCAATAGCTGATCCTCCGGAATGCCGTATCGATCAATTAGAATCTTAATTCGCTGTGTATATGTCTGGCCCTCGAACAGTTGTGGAATTGTTCTTCCAAGCAGCTCACCGACTTCAGTATTTGTTACGTTTATACCCGCCGATTGTGCCTCATTTTTCAGCAGCAGCCAATATATATGGCTCGGCGCAGTACGTTTATAAATGTCATTGATTTGCTTATCACTGACGTTTAATCGGCTTGACCTTATTGCCTGTCTTAGCTGATTGATTAACATTGCTGAAGGTCTGCCTTCCGAAAATAAAAGCTCCGCCAACAGAAAGCCTCGCAAATCCTGCGCCTTCAGCAGGTCATCTGCCCCCAGAAGACTCAGAATTTCAAGCTCCGTGTGTGCCAAAGATAAATCGGAGTTTTTTATTTTCTTGTTATCACCGAAATATGCTACGGCCTTATATCCAAGTGATCTTGACGGACTAAGCAGATAGGTTAATGCACTTCCTCCGATAAAGCCGACCAATGTGCCGACGACCACGACGGCCATAACTTTTGTCCTGTTTTTTCTTAACCATTTGACTAAGTTCATGTTTTTGCTCCGGAATCATTCAATAAACAGTCGCCAGTAGTCAGAATTCTGTATTCTGTCGCCTGAATTCTGTTATACAGTATAGAAAAGGCCTGAGCTTTGCAAGAAAAATAGCCCATCAAAAGCAGATTCGGCTGATATTGGTTGCACAGTTAATCTTCATAGATTCTTGACCAACGTTTAAGTAAAATATATAACCTGCGTATGCGACAATAAGATTTATTTGTATTAAAATCAAGAATGACCATAACCGTCTTTTCAAAAAATTAAAATGGGTTAGCGATGACAGGTCATAAGATAATTATTGGCGATTCAAGAAATATGGCGGAAATCTCTGATGAAACCGTCCATTTGATTATCACATCACCTCCATACTGGCAGCTCAAGGATTATGGCAACGGCAGCCAAATCGGATTTGACGACAGCTATGAGGATTATATCAATAATCTTAACCTGGTCTGGAACGAATGCCATCGGGTTCTGAAGAAAGGCTGTCGATTGTGTATCAATATCGGCGACCAATTTGCCAGGTCCGTCTATTACGGACGATACAAGGTCATTCCCATCAGAACTGAAATAATAAAGTTCTGCGAGACTGTCGGCTTTGACTATATGGGGGCGATTATATGGCAAAAGGTTACAACCTGCAATACTACCGGCGGTGCAACCATAATGGGTTCATTTCCATATCCACGGAATGGAATTCTCAAGATTGATTACGAATTTATTCTGATCTTCAAAAAACACGGCAACTCTTCCGTAGTAAGCAAAGAGATTAAGGAAAAATCAAAGATGACTATAGAAGAATGGAACCTATTCTTCACGGGTCATTGGAATATAGCAGGAGAGAGACAAGACAAACATCTGGCCATGTTCCCAGAGGAAGTGCCCAGACGCTTAATTAAAATGTTCAGTTTTGTAAATGATACAGTTCTTGACCCGTTTTTAGGCAGCGGAACAACTTCACTGGCTGCGAAAAACCTCGAAAGAAATTCAATAGGATATGAGATAAACCCCAATTATATACCTGTCATCAAAGAAAAACTCGGTTTGAAAGACAAAGGTTTCTTTGATAAGTTTAATTTTGAACTCGCACAGAACAGGGAAGATGATATCAACTGGAAAGAGGAAATAAAGAAACTGCCCTATATTTTCAAAGACCCTGTGAAATTCGACAAAAAAATTGACCCAAGAAAATTGCAGTTTGGTTCTAAAATTTCTACTAGCGATTGCACGAAACAAATGCATTACATTGGAGTAAAGGAACTGGATAAAATATAACACATGAGGACAAAATCGGATTCATTTAGTAAATTAAGGGGGATAAATATGGGATTGTTTAAGAAGAAAATATCAAAGATACCACTACCAACCGTGGATATATTGCGAAAGCGAACCAGAATCCTTGTTATCGACGATGATGAGAATAGCTTTCCTTTCGAGATAATGCGCAACGAAGGATATGCAATCGATTACTGGCCAAAGGTACAAAGTCTAGATAAACTAGAGCGAGGAGAATATGACATCATAGTCCTCGATATTGGCGGTGTGGCTAAAGAATATTCCCATGAGGATGGATTAGGTATTCTTGAGCACTTAAAGGACGTCAATCCAGCTCAGATAATCGTAGCGTTTTCCGGACAGACTTTTGACTTAAGTAAAAATCGATTTTGGAGACTAGCTGATGACTCGCTGAGTAAACCAGTCGATGCAACCAAATGCAAGAGAATGCTCGATAACCTAATAGAGAACAAGATGACATTATCCCACTACTGGGGGGTAATAATAGAAATCCTCAAACGCGAACAGGTAAGTGATAAAAATATTACACAATTGGAAGACAAACTTACCCGTGCACTCCAGAATAAAGATACAGATGGCATTTGTGGCATACTCAGGTCAGCTTGCAATAAGGCAGACTTGGCCCTGCGGTTAACAAGTATTGGTATAAAAATGGTGGCATTGCTGGCGTAAGAAGAGAGCGTTCGATGTTAGAAATCTTGAAGTTAAGCTGCCCATACCCAACGATTGATGAGAAGGGGATTCTCAAGGATGGTTACCTTATGCGCCAGCCACGTGCTTGTTATAAATGCCATCCAAAGGAGTGCATAGTTATCCTGACCACTGTGCAGAAGGAACAAACCGTTCATTCCATCTGTCCAAAAGGATTCTCGCTCGTCATGCTCTCGTGCCCAAATGGGAAAATACTATGTAACGGCCTTATTGTGGCAGGGCTTAATACTACATGTCCTCCTTCCCTTAGGAAATCACACCAAGAACAGAAGGTTGCATGGGAAGAAATCCTTTCTTGGTATAGCGCGGTTTCCAAGATGGTCCCTCTTGTTAATCAGCATTGCGAAGATAATGCTCGTGAGATGGTCGAAGGATTGCACGACGTGACAACAGCCGTAAATTTAGTGACACGGAATACGGAGGCAATAATCAGCGAATTAGAAGGCGTGAGCAAGGAAGAGAAAATAGAGAACGCGCCGCCCACGTTGAAGTCGTTGTTGAAGTCAATTGAGTTATTACACACCCGGTTTTCAATGTCTTCGATAGTAGCTAATCCAGAATCCGCATCATTTGGACAGAAACATCTAACGCCGGTCTATAAGGTATTTCACAGGATGATTAGACTATTTGAAGAAGAAGCTAATAGAAAGCGTGTGACCATAAAGATGGTGGGCACTTCCCGCGCAACGCCGCTTTGCTTTGACTCTTTTGATACGCTGGCGCTGGTGCTTATTGATAACGCAGTAAAATATTCAGTAGAAGGGTGCACGGTTGATGTTATGATTCACGACACTCCACGTTCTGTCAAGGTCGCGGTTCAATCATACGGCCCTATTATTCCCAGAGAAGTTCAAGAAAGAATTTTCGAGAGAGGATACCGTACCCGAGCAGCTGAAAGGTTCTCGGCAAAAGGATCGGGCTTAGGCCTTTTTATAGCTAACACTGTTGCAGAAGCTCATGGATTCAAGATACAGTGTAAGTCATTCAACGTAGATCAAGCAAAAGGTGAAGGCCAGAACGAGTTTCTTTTTGAGGTTCCTGTTACTGAAACTACACAGCAAAAAGATAAACACGGCTATCGATATTGATAGATATGAAGAAGATACTGGCCGCTACTACGAATCCGGGCAAAATCGCTGAGATAAGAGCGATGATAGACGCTAATGTCGAGTGGGTAAGCCTCTCCGACTTCCCTAATATCGGTGAAGTTAAAGAGGATGGCGCTACCTTTGCTGAAAACGCACATAAAAAGGCGGTCGGTTACGCTAAAGCTACAGGCCTGTGGACATTAGCCGACGATTCCGGCCTTGTAATTGACGCACTCGGCGGCGGGCCGGGCGTAAAATCAGCGAGATTTTCCGGTAAGAAAACAAAAGTTACAGAGCGGTCTTTAATCGACCATAGAAATATCGCAAGAGTCCTGAAACTTCTCGATGGAGTACCAAAAGAAAAAATGACTGCAAGATTTGTCTGCTGCCTGTGCTTGGCAAGCCCGGATAAAATTTTAGCAGAAACCCAGGGGACACTGGAAGGTCTGATAATAGAAAAAGAGATCGGCACAAACGGCTTCGGTTACGACCCAATTTTTTTAGTGCCGCATCTTAATAAAACCGTCGCCCAATTAGCTGCTGATGAAAAAAACGCCATCTCGCACCGCGGAAATGCCATCCGAAAATTAAAACCTCTTCTTTTGCAGCAGCTTTTGAAAACCCATTTATCAACCCTGCCATAAAATGGCAGGGCTAACCGTTAATTAAATCCTTTCCTCGCCACGTCCGATATCCTAACAACCGTTGATTTCCACACATAAAACTTGACAGGGCATATCGCTTTTGGTATAATATTATCCAGAATCGGAGAGGCAACCCACGGAACCTGTTGGGGGAAGATAATACGTTTTAACCGCATCTTTTGGGGGAAGGGCGATGAACAAAAAGACTTTTAGCTTTTTTAGCCTGTTATTCACGGCTTTCGTGCTGATAATCAGCCTGAATATAAATACCTTTGGCCAATCTGCTCAAACTGATTTAGTCAAATGGCCTGAGCTTATGACCTTCACCGATAAATGGCTGACAGATAGACAGCCTGAAGACGGTGATTCTTTAAGCTCCAGCCTCAATCAAGGTAGTAACATTAACTTTACAGACTTTGCCCTGTGGGCGCAAAATTGGCGGAAGGAAAAGGTTAAGAGCTACGTTATAGCTTATAATCCTTATCAGGGCGTGGATTGGTACCATTGGCACAGAGAATTAGCCCAGCATCACGACCATATCGGCAGGCTGTCTTTAGACAGGATAAAGGCATACGACCGGGCAGGCTACAACGTCATCGCTGCATTAGATTACGCAGGAAAAAGATCGGCGGGCACTACTTACTGCACCTATAGACTCTGGCCGGTTTATAAATATCTTTCGGGTTTTAATAGTGACCAGGAAGTGCTTGCCACTTTAAGTAATATAAGACTTTTCCTCCCCGATATGGAGGAAATAGGCAGTGACCATATTACATCTCCGTTCATGACTACGTATATAGAATTATGGGAGCCGGCCTATTGCGGAACAAGGCAGTCATGGCACTACGAGACAAGCCAGCAGTGCATAGACCTGATCAATCAATATGGAGGACTGCCAATAATCGCACATCCAATGGAAAACTCAAATTACTATCTGAACCTGCAGAATTATAAGTGCATCGAGATTTTCAATGCCCATTACTACCGCCTGTGGATCCTCGGGCAGTCTTCGATTGATTATAACGAGCATTTCCAGGACGTCTGGGACCAGCTTCTCATCAATAAAGACACCAAAATATGGGGCTTTGCAGTCAATGACTGGTGGGGGCCATGGAATAACAGTGAAGATGCTTTTATAGACAGCGGCAAGATACTCGTGATGGCTCCTTCTTACGATATGGCTGATTACAGACGCTCGCTGGAAAAGGGATGCTTCTTCGCCATTCAGGATTGCGGCGTCGGAAGGCAAAACAAAGGCCATTATCCAGTAATCGCAGAGATAACGGCAAGCAGCCGTTCAATTACAATAAATACCGATGGCCAGGTAAGCTGGATAGCGAATGGACAAAGAATCGCTCAAGGCAGCTCCATAAATATAACCAATTATCCGCTCCAGATGAATTATAAATATGTAAGGGCGGAAATCAGCAACGCCTACGGCACGGTGTTCACGCAACCATGGACATTATCTTCGAGCCAGTAAAAAGAGGCATGCAAAAAAGGTTGTGGGTTTTGCTATATATATAAAATTAGGCAATTGCTATCGGCAGTTTTTTAAGGGCTCCAAGTTACTCTATTTTCTTCCGTCGCTGCACGAGACAGGATAGAAAGGTCGGCAATCAGCTCTTCTGCCACCGTGAACTGCGGACGCAGCCGAAGACAAATCCTCGCCTCGTGGGCTGCTTCAGATATCCTATTGGCCTCCGTGAGCAGTCTGGCCAGCGTCAATCGCCAATTAACTTGGCTGTAATCCAAAGCAAGCGCGCGTCGGTAACACTGAATAGCTGCTTCATAATCATTCTCTCTTCCGTAAATGTTGCCTAATGATGCTAACGCCCAAGCAGGAGCGTCGGGTCCGAAGCACCTTGTCTCAAGAGTCTCCAGCACCATCGCCCTTGCCTGCGAGACAAGCTCCTGCCGGTCTTCAACCTGTGAAAGGACGTTCGCCACGTGGCTGAGCCAATCTATGCTGTCTCCGGCAATGGTTACGGCCAAATCGGCTCGGCCGAAGCGGTTGATATATACATCAACAACATCAGCAAAGAGCTTTCCATCAAGCTGAACGGCTCTTTTAAACTTTGCGTAAGACTCTTCAATTCTTCCTTCGGCGGCGTCCAGCAATCCAGCCGCAAAGCAGGCTGCAGGATCGCACGGAGCTAATCGATACCCCGTCAGTATATGCTGCGCGCCACTTTCGTCATTCAGAACAAACTTTTCGAGTTGGCCTGCCATGGAATAGGCAGGACCAAATACCGGACACAGCCGCCGAGTCTTGTGTAATTCGCCGACAATTCGGGGAACAAAGCCGATCATCTGCTCAGGTATTATGACCTCTCCGGTATTTGGGTCCGTCACCCGGCTTATGGAACGCCAGCGGTAAACATTGAGCCAATAGCTGTGCTTGACATTCTCCGGCTCATAATATGCTGCTGCGGCTGCGTGATATATCAGCGATTTAAACTCATCGTCGGCTCCCTGCCAGTTTTTTTGCATAAGACTATCTTCCACAACAAGGGCGTACCTCCAATACAATTCAGCAACTCTCGAACGGTCGGTCCCGGCTAAGACCCAGGTCCAAACGCCGGAAAATAAAACCAGCACGGCAATCCGCAAAACCCGCGGTAAATAAACTATTTTTGCGGCTTCTAAAACGCAATGATTACTTTGTTTATTACGCGCCAATACAATCAAAAGCGCGCAGGATACAGCCGAAAGAAAAGCATTAGCCGGCAGATGCTGACCAAAATCGCTTAGGCTCTGAATCACTAATGCGACAAGGCCAAAGCCCAGGCCGAACGCCGCTGAGCTGATCGGCACAAAACCATGGATTACAACACGGACAAAATTGGCCAAAATAATGGCACAAAATGCCGCCAGCAGCACTAAACCGGCTGCACCAATCTCCTCGGCAGCCTGAGCATACTCGTTTTCAGCATAAGCCGCTAAAGCGAGTATCGTTGAGCGGTCGAACATAGGATAAACCACCTCGTGAGTGCCAAAACCTGTGCCAAAAACAGGGAATTTAGTCCAGGCAGCCGCTATATCTTTTACTATTTGCCAACGACCGTCCTGTGCTTCGTGCAGCTTTCCAAGCATTTCCAATCGGTCATAAACGGCGTCAAAACCCATATACAGGACACAGACCAATGCGCCTAAGGCCATAAGGACCATAATCCAGCCGCGAACTGCAAGGGACGCCTTTCGTGAGCTTAGCACTAACGTCGTGAAAACAATGGCCATCAGCATACTTATCATGCCGCCGCGGGTGAGCGATACAAACTCTGCCGCAGCCCCCAAAACGATTATTATTACCAATGCCCATATAACTTTGGCCTGCGAAGAGTTAAAATAGTCCGCCACTAAGGAAGGCGTTACCTTCCTTCCGCCAAATACCTCCTGCAGTCTGACCATAATCAGGCCCATCGCTGCCCCGATTGATAAATTCATAAACTGGCCGAAATGACCGTGATTGATAAAGGGTCCTGCGTGCTCATAACCATGACCGGTCGGCACAATCCAATATATCTTTCCATTTCCGAAAATATCCTGGGCAAGCGCCAATGCTGCAACCACTCCTCCAATAACAGCGATTGCCGCTAAAACACGCTTTATCTGCTCAACGGTTCTGTACACGTTAATTACTACCACAAATACAGCCGCAACGGCCAGCAACAGCCGAAGGTCATGTTTGGTGGCATGAGGATAAAAGCTAAGCGTCATAGATGAAAGCGGCCTGCTTCCGCCTTGATCAAGGACATCCGGCAGATCACCCAGCAGCCCGGACTTGATGGCCGCGGTATTAGGTGAGATTAATGCCACCAGGCCCGTGGGCAGAGGCACCATTTGAAATACTACAATAAAGATAAGCAGAACAACCGGGACATAAGCCCAGGTCCATACAAAGGCGGCATCGTTTCTGCCGTAAGGCATCTTGACGATAAAGACGAGCTTACATAAGAAGCAGACTGAAATAGCTGCTGCCAGGAATAATACCACTTCCTCACTCCATGCCTCGACCGCTCCAAAGGCGAAAGGCATAAAGGCCAGAAGAGCTATCACAAGCCGTTCGATAATGCTGTCAAATCGGCTGTGCTCAATATCAATTACAGGTTCTTTTAACTGCCTGGTTTTCATTTAGGCACTTCCTGTGCCTGAATTTCAGCTAAGGACAGGATTCCCTGCCCGTTTAGAATACATATTGGATCTGTAACACAGAATTTACGAGCCGCAGAAACGCCTCGGTTAATTGCTATCATCTCAAACGCCCTGGCCATTCGAGGGGATCGCATGGACGTATTGTGAGCATCCGTCGCCACTACAACAGCCATCGGCATATCCAGAAAGCGCCATGCGGCACGCCGGACGTTCTGGCCGAATTCGCCAACTAAGCTGGCAGCCGTGATTTGCAGACAAGGATTATATTCCGCCCATTCCAATACCAGGCCAGGCTCACCGGCCAGCACGGTGTTTCTCTCAGGATGCGAGATAATCGCCCTTATGCCGATTAAGTCAAGCTCAGCCAGGAGATACTTCAAATCTATAAGTGTTTCGTGCGGCAGCTCCAGCAGAATGTATCGGCCCGTGTCTGCCAGAGTAAGTATCAGGTCGGACCGCAATAATTGTGCAATTCTCTCATCGACTCTTACGTCCGCCCCGGGGCAAACTGCTAAAGGGACCCCACAGACTTTTAATTCATGGTTTAACCCGGCAACGGCCCGACGAATATCTGCCGCATCGTAGCAGCCGTCAAATCGCCCGAGCTGATGAGGCGTAGCTATTGCTGTCTTTACCCCATCGGCAACAAGGGCCTTACATAGCGTTACAGCCTCCGATAAAGTTTTTGGGCCGTCATCAAGAGCAGCAAGGCAGTGACAATGCACGTCCACAAAATCAGACGGCTTAAATGGGCTTATGTGCCGAACGTCATCAGAAAATTTGTTGGACAAACTTCTCATTTGGATTCACGCGAAACGGAATCCCCGTCCACCGAAAGGTGTCCTTTGGAGTACAATAGGTCTCTTCTCGGATCGTCTCTCTGAAGAACGGAATCAATAGCTGCTCTTTCTTTTTGAGTTTCCTTATCCCTATCTTTATGTCCGTGGCCATAGCCGGTTCCGTAATATCCATAGTGATAGTACCCATACCGGCCTTTCCCGCGAGACACGTCATTTACCACGGTTCCAAGGACTTGTGCACCGACGTTGAGCAGGCCGTCGCGGGCCTGCTGAGCAGTCTTGCGAGTTGATTTTTCGGCACGAAGCACCAAGAGGGTAACGTCACAAACGGCTCCCAGGATGCAGGCATCGGTAACAGGCATAACCGGCGGCGAGTCCACTATAATGCGGTCATACTTCGCGGAAAGCTCCTCCATAATATCGGCAAACAAACGGCTGTTAAGCATTTCAGAAGGATTGGGCACATCCGAGCCACACGGCAGGACATCAAGACCGGCAACAGGACTGGGTTGAATAGTTTTATTCAGACTTTGCAAACCGGCTAAATAATCGGAAATGCCGGGGGATTTTTCTATCCCAAAGATATTATGCTGCATAGGCTTGCGGAAATCAGCATCAAGAATAAGCACACGCTGCCCAGCCTGTGCCATTGCAATGGCTAAGTTGCTGGCTAAGGTTGTTTTGCCGTCACCTGAGCTTGGCGAGGTAACAAGCAGCGTCTTAGCCTGTCCATCGGGAACACTAAAGAACACAGCGGTACGAATCGTCCGGTAGGCTTCGGCAGCCAAAGACTTTGAATCTAACTGCACAACTTGTCCGCGGTCAGCTATGCTTTGTTTTTTAGACATCGAGGGCACTACGCCCAGCATAGGGAGACCTAAAATTGCCGACGCCTCTTCCGCAGAGCGAATTCGCTGGTCCACCCAGTCCCGAAGCAGAGCCAGGCCTCCTCCGAGCATCAGGCTTAAAACCAATGCAATACCCATAATTCTGGCTTTTTGGGGCTTGGAAGGTTTATTTGCCGCTCTTGCCACTTCGAGAATGCTGATATTTAATGCTCCTACATCTTCAGTGACGTTAAGCTCCTTGATCCGATCATCCAGAATGTCGCAGAGCTTTTTGGTCTGATCCCAGTCGGACTGCAGGATTGTATATTGAGCGAGCTGCTCATTAAGACTCAAGGCGAGCTGACGCTGCTCCTGGAAATATCCTTCTATCTGCTGCTCTTTTTCTTTGGCAGAAAGATACTGCTGCTGGGCCACGGATAATTGTAAACGGGCGAATTCTTCATCTATGGTGCTGATTCTTTTTTTAGTCCAGTCAATTTTCCTTTCGACCTCACAAACAGCAGGGTGGTCGGCAGTAAGCTGGTGCTGGCGCTTCAGGTCAGCCAATTGCAGCTCAAGACGGTTCAGGTCGGCATCCAGCAAGGTGTTTTCGTTATCTACCTTAGCGTAGGCGCTCTTGCCATATTTGGCTTCTACAAACTCTCTGAGCTTTGCCGGGTCGTCCGCCATCTGCCTGACGGATTCGCAGTAAGACTTGCTTTCAATAGTTTCCAGTTGTGCCTCCGTTAAAACCGCTGATAGTCTGTCCAAGCGTTGCAGGATTACATTGCCTCGCTCGCCCTCAAAGGCCAATTGCATGTTCTGTGTCTTAAATGTCATCATCGCCTTGAGCTTGTTTGTCATTTCTTCACTGCGTTTGGCCTTCTCGGTTTGAAGAATCTTTAAGACCTCCGCCGAGGTGCTGCGCTTTTGCGTGGCGTGATACGTTATGTAGGAATCCACCACCTGATTTACTAATTGAGCTGCTTCAGCCGGATAAGGTGAATCGAATGATATATTGACAATATCGTCTTTTTTACCAACTTCCACGTTCAGGCATTTTTTCAGATATGCTATTGGATTGTCAAAACCAGCCAGGGTCCTCATCTGTCTTACGCCGGGACTATCAAGGGCGGCATTAAGAATCGGCATAGAGGTAAGCAGCTCCGCCTGCGTGTACAGGTAGTTTTTGGATCGGGTCATTACACCTTCTTCCATGTCGCCTATTATTTTGGGCCCACTCTGCTCAACGTAAATTCTGGACGTGCTGGTATATATAGGGGTGGCTTTTTGAAGGTAAATAAAAGCCGCCGATAAGGCCAGAACCATAGTAATCAACACTATCCAGCGGCTGCGCCATACAATCTGAACCAGGCTCTCA
Source organism: uncultured Pirellulales bacterium (assembly GCA_964601355.1). GTDB lineage: Bacteria > Planctomycetota > Phycisphaerae > Sedimentisphaerales > Anaerobacaceae > CAZRNB01. The sequence goes on along the minus strand of CAZRNB010000006.1, from coordinate 11,737 downwards.
GGCATCATCCCAGCCGCCGGCGATGCCTGTAAAAATCCGTCCTTTTCATCAACCACATTGCGATTAATGTTATTGCTTATCATGTCGCCTCCACATTCGTTCAGGCCAAATTTAACGCATTATAGGTATAGGCACGTATGCGCCAACGTTGACATTGAACATCTTCTGCAGAAACAGGTTCCTGCGTATTCGAGGGGTATGCTCCACTGCAACTATATCGCCCGGCTTTAACATAACGTTCAAAGAATCCATCTGCTCTGAACCATTAGCCGGATTTATAATCCGGAAAGGAGTTCTTACGATCGTTCCATCCGCCTTCAGGCGGTAGATAGTAGCATAACGAGGCTTAGCGTCCTGTTCCAATCCCTCGGCATAAGCAATCGCCTGCACGAGGTTATATTGAACATCCGGCGGATATGGATAGTTGCCGGGCTTATTCACAAGGCCAATCACCGTAAATATCGGCATCTCCAGCCGTTCAACTACAACGGCATCACCGTCCCGCAGCGCCACATCAGCAAAGGGAATGTTAAGCCCTTTGACCGGCAAAAGCACAGGCTCTGATTTTTGAGGTTTGTTCGGCTCTGCTGTTGCCAAAGATTGCTCCGACGGAGCTTCGTCTAAAGCCGCATCGAGACTTGATTGATGCTCCCGGCGACCGGTATCTTTGCCGAGACTTCCCTGATCGGGCTGAGCCTGGTCGGCGTGCATTATCCAGATACGAGCCGCCCCATCATCCACTATACCACCTGACTCCATAATAACCGCGACAAGCGACATCCGATCGCTTCGCAGCTCATAGATGCCCGGATTTTTGACTGCCCCGGTGATAGAAACCTTTGCAGTATTGTACTCGGCAACCTGTGCCAGCACCGACGGGCGAATCCCGATATATTTTGGATAATAAGCATCAATAATAATCGATTCTGTCTGCCCCAGAGCTTTACCTGCCACCCTGATTTCGCCGACTATGGGAAGCGTGACTGTTCCATTGTCACTGACTCTGCACATATACTTGCTGACGTTTTCAACGGCTTCCAGGTCCTTGGCCATGACCACCTGTAATATTGTCGGCATTGTAAGCTCCAGCACATCGCCGGACACGACACGGTAAAGACCGCTTCGGCTTCCGGCTCCAACAAGCTGGTCCAAATCCATGGCAGGATAAACAGGCCCTGCTCTTTCGAATTCAGATAGCTCCGAAGGTGCGGAAAGTTTAACCTTCTCAAAACATCCATTTAAGCAGACAAACGCTGTTGTCATGACAAATAAAACTAAAATTGCATGAATATCTAATACCCCCCAGGCCGCACGATTACTCCTCTCAAAGCACACTTTTCACACCTCCAATCCTTACTTCATTTTTGCATCTAAATCCCCCAAAACGGGGCTACTGCCGTCGCATCTTGGCTAACCGTGGCTTTCCTCCTTGAAAGCCAATACGGTTGACCAAGAAAAATCTCAATCAAAAAAACACAAACTCATACTCGCTGTAAACGTGGTCACCCATTAGTGCGGCAACCCTCACGGAACTTGTTAAAAACGTGAATAACAAGCTCAATACGGTCCTGCACGCCGAATCTTAAAAAAGCCCGGTTTAAGTGTGTACGCACCGTCGGCACACTTATTTGTAAGTCCCTGGCTATCTGTTTGTCAGAGCGGCCGGACAAAATCCTTTGGATCACTTCTGCCTGTCTTGGAGATAGAGACAGCTTACTAACGAGATCCTCCCATTCACTTTTAGAAAATATTTCAACATTTAAGGCGGGACACTTTTGTGCTCCTCGCACAACCTCTGTTGACTGATAATTTCTTAGGTTTTGTGTGTAAGCCATCCTTTTAACCTTCATTCTCTCCGGCTTTAAAGCGTCACAAAAGCCGGGATATATCACTCCTCGCCGGTTCTCATCGTGATTATTGGTCTTTCCGTCCGGTTCAAAAAATTGTGGTCACTACGTATTTTCTTTGTTCGCGCATAGTCCTACGCACAAAACAGCTATTCCTTTGGAAAAACAACACATTAGAGCTGAGGAAAGTAACAGAAAAAACCGTGTATGTCTGATTTCGGGCGAAAAGAATTAACAATTTGATTGTTAATTATAAAATTGGCCTGCACCTGCCTGTACAGAGTATAGACGAGCCATGGTAATTGCATAAGCGTATAAGTTAAAAGCATAAGAGCACAAGCCAACGGTACTTGTGCTCTTATGACTTATGCCCTTATGCTCTTGAATTCATAATGGTTTAAGACTTATTCAAACAGCCAATTAAACCGAGGCGGCACTGTTAGATGTCTCTGCGGCCACCATGGGAAATTGGGATTAGCAGGCATAGTTGGCGTTGCCGGCCACCACGGGAAAATGGGCTTAGGGACAATTGGAGTCCAAGGACCCCAGGGGCTGCGCACAGTAGGTCTATATGGACAATGTACCGGAGGAAAAAACATGCCTCTGGTAGCAGATAAATCGCCATTACTCCCTGCGCTCGTTAAATTAAATGGGTTCAAAAGATTTGCACTTCCCGACTGAATATTAATGACCCTCTCCCCACTGTTTGTGGCTGTTGCTACCGTATAGAAACCAAATATAATTAGCAAAACCACTAATCCTAACGGCAATTTAGACATAAACCATAGTTTGCTTTTTTCGTCCTTTGCACACTGCTGGAATTCCATAAATACCTCCTTGTTTATCATTACTTTTATCAAAAACCTGCTAAGCTACTGATTACTTCCGACATACTAAATAACATAAGAGCATTTTCACCGGCAATTGCAGGCAGTTCAAGTCGTCAGTTCTTGTGTCATATTCAAAGATGACATGTATTTCTATGATGCGGCTCCCATCGTGCAATATCCTCCTATGCACGAAATGGTCATCGCCACCACCGAAATAAACTAATATGAATCATCAAAAAATATATGCGATTCATCAAAAGAGCCCCGACCATAAGGGAGGGGTAATTGCACCCACCATTCTATAGCTGGTGCCAGATTCTTGATTCCTGTGAATAACCAGTATCCGGTATCGAGTATCTTGCACCAAGATTTCCTGGTGTCCTGATTTCCTTCGCAACAGGTTATCAGGGTATCAGGTAGTGGGTATCTGGATATTAGGGTATCAGGACAACCTGATGTTCTGTCTTCCGTCCTCTGTCATCTGTCTTCTGTCTTCGAGTATCCAGTGTCGGGTATCCAGTGACCAGATACATTTGCCGGCTCCATTAAGATATACGTAAAGCGCATACGTGCTTTACGTATGAGCTTTTTTCTGCGATTGATCGCTAAGGTAAAGCAAAAGAACCAGCTATGAAGAAATTATATTAACAACAAAAAATAAGAGACTGTAGCGAATGGTATTACCGGAACGATCTGAACTTGCCAAGACTGATTTTTAGCCGCAATCGAGGTTTGTGGCAAAAAGGTTGTTTAAATTGGGAGATTGCGGTATGAAGAAAAATTGGATGGCTGCTTATGCTTGTTAAAATCCCACTTTTTCAACAGCCCCTAGGCCCCGTTTTTAGTTTATGTGCACCTTGCCGGGCACAAAAAGCCTATCCTGTCAGTAATAAGCTTGGTTTTTCACACTCACTAAACTACTATAAGAAACCCGGACTATTTCCATACCGAGGCGCTGCAATTCCGTTTCCAACCTCCAGGATTCTGACATCCTGGCAACAAGAGGCTTTTTTCAGGAAGTATGATTATAAGCATTTGCATATATAAGACTTGTATTCAATAGGTGTTCTTGTCAAAAAGCATTAATTACTATAATGAGATTGAAGATTTTTCTTGAATTTGCGTTGTCTGATATGGTACTATAGTTTGTTGTCTGGATTCACAAATTTCGATTTAATAACCTGTAATATCATGTAAGTTATAGATAGCAGAATGGCGTTTGTTCCCGATGTATCGGGATTATATATTCACATTTCAATAAGCAGACAATATCAGGTATTCGACGTTAGGCAGGAAGGAGGTAAAAACCGGATCATTTCAAAAATTTTTAGTGCAACGTTAGAATAGAATGTAAGCTTGTGATGCTTGTCTTGTCGAGACGATTAAAGCAAGTTATTTTTGTTTTGGTTTTTTGAAGGAGGAATATTATGTATAAGAAATTCCTTTATTTGTCATGTTTTGTTCTTGTGCTTGGTCTGGCTTTGACAAACACAGCCAAAGCCCAAGACCCAAGTCTCGTCGGATGGTGGAAGCTCGATGAGACAACGGGCAATACAGCCGCCGATTCATCCGGCATGGGTAACCACGGCACTACCCGCGGTGGCCCCCAGTGGTTCACCAGCGAAGTTGGCGTAGCATTGGATTTAGACGGCGAAGACGATTATGTAGATTTGCCTATCGGTTCAATCATTAGTTCGCTGACCGACTCAACCTTCGCTATATGGGCGAACTTTTCCAACACCGGTGGTGCATGGCAGCGCCTCTGGGATTTCGGCACCGGCACAAATGTTTACATGTTTCTGTCGCCGCGCACGGGTGCAGCCGGACCAATGCGTTTTGGAATTACAACTAACAGTAACGCTGCCGGGGCTGAATCTCAGTTAGATGCCCCTGCCACACTTGCAACGGGCTGGCACCATGTGGCAGTCGTGATAGATGGCGTAAGCCGCAATATGAGGCTTCACCTTGATGGCGACGTCGTTGCAAGCGGCACAACACAAACTCTGCCGGCAGACCTCGGCGTGACTACCCAAAACTGGCTCGGCAGATCACAATGGGATGGAGACGCATACTACACCGGCTCTTTAAGGGATTTCCGCATCTATAACAAGGCGTTGACGATTGAAGAGGTAGAAAGACTGGGTCCGCCGAAGTTAAGTGCCAGAAGACCCGAACCGTCTAACGGAGCGGTGATTACTACTATAACCGTTACACTTAGCTGGGCAGCTGGCCAAACCGCCGATTCGCACCACGTGTATTTCGGAGAGAACCTTGAAGATGTGACAAATGGAACCGGAGGCACCGACAAAGGCTTAACAAAGGCGACCACTTATCCCCTTGAGAGCCTGGAAATAGGCAAGACCTATTACTGGCGGGTCGATGAGATTGAAGCTAATGGTGTCACAATACACACCGGCGCAGTCTGGAGTTTTACTATTTCACAGAAGACGGCCTCTAATCCTGTTCCTCCCAACGGCACTATATATGTTGATCCAAATGTTTCGCTAACCTGGTCTGTAGGTTCAGGTGCGATTACACATCATGTTTATTTCGGTGATAGCTTCCAGGATGTGCAGGCTGGCACCGGCGGCACAGACAAAGGAACAGTAGAAACTGCCGAGTTTGTACCCGGCAAACTCGAATCCGGAAAAACTTATTATTGGAGAGTCGATGAGTCTGACGGCACCGCCACATATACAGGTGAGGTCTGGAACTTCACAACGATGCCCTTTATACCAGTTACCGATCCCAATCTTGTCGGCTGGTGGAAGTTCGATGAAGGTGTCGGTACTACTTTGGTTGACTGGTCCGGCCATAACCATCATGGTGTCCTTATAAACGGCCCACAGTGGGTGGATGGATTCGACGCTATGGCACTGCAGCTCGACGGTGTTGATGACTACGTAAGTTTGTCTATCGGCTCGCTTATGCCTACGCTGCACGAAGCCACCCTCTCAATATGGACGAACTGGTCGGGTCAGGGCGGCGCATGGCAACGCTTCATAGACTTCGGTACCGGTCAAGCCAACTATATATACATTTGTCCATTCACCGGCATAAATAGCTCTTTGCACGTGGCAATTGTGGCCGGCAATGCAACTTGGAACGAGTTCTTTGCAAGCACCGGCGCTCTGCCCACCGGCTGGCACAATGTAGCCGTGACTCTCAGTGAAAGTCATGCGACTATTGCTATGTACCTCGACGGTGAGTTTGTAGGCTCAATCAACAATGTCATAAACACATTGAACGATCTGGGCGAAACCACACAAAACTATCTCGGCAAGTCTCAGTATGCCGACCCATACTTCAACGGCTCTTTGGATGATTTCCGCATCTACAACTATACGCAGACGCAAGAAGAGATTTTGAAAACTATGAGAGGTGGCCCGCTACTTGCCTTGAATGAAAAGCCGGTAAATAAAACAATTACAGATGTGGAAAAAGCCTGGCCCCTAAGCTGGTCGCCTGGCGAAAAGGCGTCCCAGCACAATGTGTACTTAGGCACTAATGTACTTGCTGTAGAAGCCGCCGATACATCCGACACCACGGGCATATACAGAGGCAGGCAAGATGCTAACAGCTACACGCCGCCTGAAGATGCCGAATCAGGCCGGATTTACTATTGGCGAATCGATGAGGTCAATACAGATGGGACTATCAGCAAAGGCAGAATCTGGAGCTTCACAGTAGCTGATTATCTTATCGTGGATGATTTTGAAAACTTTGACGACACCAAAAATCAAATATACAATACTTGGGCAGACTATTTCGTGAATAATACCGGCATGACAGTGGGTCACTTCGATCCCCCGTTTGCTGAGCAAGATATAGTTCACGGAGGCGCTCAATCCATGTACATGCGTTATGACAATGATGGTACAATAAACGAGGGTACCAACTATAAAAAGAGCGGCACACTGTTTTATTCTGAAGTTGAGCGTGCGTGGCCTCAGCCTCAGGATTGGACCAGAAAAAGTGTTAATTCCTTAACGCTGTGGTTCAGAGGTCTTCCAGGCGCTCTTGGCAGCTTCACGCTTGGACCGCCGATTACGATGACCGCTGTAGGTACGGATATCGGCGGCACGGCTGACCAGTTCCACTTTGCTTATAAGCGGCTCTCCGGCACCGGAAGCATAACAGTAAAGGTTCTCAGCATCACCAACACCGACTCTCTGGCCAAGGCAGGTGTGATGATTCGCCAGACGCTGGAACCCGGCTCCGTAAATGCCACGGCAATCATCTCGCCCGGTAATAGAGCCACCTTCCTGCGTCGTACTACTGCGGATAGTGCAAGCTTATCAACTTCGCGAGCCGGCGTTAATCTTCCGCAATGGGTGAAGTTAACTCGCAGCGGGAACTCATTTACGGCCCAGTATTCAGCTAATGGAACCTCCTGGACGACCATAGGCACGCCGATGTCGATAACCATGCTTTCGGATGTCTATGTAGGTCTATGCCTGACCAGCCGTAACGTCAATGCTGTTTGTACAGCAGAATTCTCTGACGTTAATATAACCGGCACCTTTACAGGTGATTGGAAGTCCCAGGATGTCGGCTTAGAGAATAATTCTCCTGAGCAGCTTTATGTGGCGTTACAAGATAGTGCTGGCCAAAGTGCAGTGGTCAAGCATTCTAATCCTGCTGCAACGACTATTACCACATATACGGAGTGGAATATTCCACTTACGGAGTTTACCGGGGTAAATCTACAGTCTATTAAGAAACTGTCGATTGGTGTCGGCGACAGAGATAATCCGCAACTTGGAGGTGCAGGAGATTTGTATGTTGATGATATTGGGCTGTCTCTTCCATAGCTCTTTGGAGCAGAGTAAGGATTAGATAAAGTCTAATGTATAAAAAAGTTTGGGGCCTATACCAAAACGGCATAGGCCCCATTTTTTAGTCAACCCCGTTAGAGAATGAAATTCTCTAATGTCTTGTACTTCACCCCCTCACTCTTCACAGTATGGCTTATCATTGCCCAGACTTGTCGGGTCTGTGGGGGCTGCTAAGCACAAATTCCGATAGTGGCTTTTTCTAACAGGGTTAATGTGCCCGTTGCAGGGTATAAAAAAAGCCTATCCTGACAGGATAGGCTTGGTTTTTCACACCGATTAGTCTAAATTACCAGAAGAAACCCGGGCTACTTCCATACCGCGGTACTGCGACTCCGTTTTCAACCTCCGGTTCGAAACGCCTCCATTCAACGTGATTATCCAAAAAGCCGATGTTTCCGCCGAGAGGATCAAAATCATCTCTTAAATGGCTTGTTTGATCGTATACTCTGCTACTAGCATATATACCACCCGGAACCTGGCCAAAATTACGCCCATACTTTGTGTTTCCCTGAGGAACGCCCATTACTGAATCAATAGTTAGCTCTCTAAGGGCTGGTTGCTTCTCCTGAGTTGTCTTTAACCAGATTTTCTGCATGCTGTCCATATCATAGGGTACAACAGGTGGTCGTGGTGATACTGTCGGAATAACCTGTAATATGTAGCAGTATCCGGATACAATAAAACCGCTTGGATTTGCGAATTTTTTGCCATCCCACGATTGATTATTAAACAGCCAGAACATGTCATTATACTTTTGGTGATTTCTATTCGATTGGCAGTAGAATATTTCACGTGTCAAACCTGTTTGAAGCATGAAGTGTACCGTATTGATAGCTATGTCTTGCAGCCAGCCTCCAGCGGTACTGGGCAAGGGCAGTTTTGAATCGTTTTCGTCGGCGTACATATTTAAAGCAAATAAATGCTGACGGATACGCATTCCACAGGATTTCTGTCTGGTTTGCTCTCTCACTCTCCCCATAGCCGGCAAAAGTACTGCCATTAAGATTGCTATTATTGCTATTACTACCAGTAACTCAATTAAAGTAAATGCTCTTTTCTTAATCATATCCGACCTCACTTCTTCATTAATTAATCTAATATTTTAAATTAAAGATGTGCTACAGGACTTGTCTGTTTCATAAAATCCGATCGATGAACAGCCTTTACAAAATTGTATAATCACGTCCAAAAATCCATTGAAAGAAGCCCAAAAACTCTCCATATACTCACGGAAAAATATTATACCGATTTTTCCTGTAAAGTCAATAATTTTTAATATTTAAAAAAATTCGTGTATCCGTAAAAAAGATGCCGTTGGAAAGATTTTTTAACTGTGTTTGCAGTGTTAAAATTAACCTTTTAAGCCTAAGGCTCAAATATCCCAGTTTTTAGCCCCCTTAATAAATTTGTATTGTAGGAATATCCCGAGAACCATCGGCACCAGCAGCATTGCCGGTAAAAACCACTTTTGCTCAAACACAATCTGAAGGTTGGCGGCTTTTTGTTGCGAGGACTTGACGGCGTCAAGGCAGAGATGTCTATTCTGTCAAGCTGCTTTAACATTGCGCGAATGATAAGTATTATTGGCGTTACAGGGTTAATTGCCAGGCTTGCAGGTTGAAAAATATACCAGGAGCTATAGTATCTTGAAGAAAAGACTGATATTTTAGAATAAATTGACGTAAAAAATGTTTGCTGTTGGCTATTAACAAAAGACTATAGAGGTTTGCTACGATAGCCGACTGAACAACCCTGCCAATAAAATCACTGTGACACAGTCTCCAGGTGGCAGGGCTAATCGTCAATCGTCCTTCGTCCACCGTCCGCCGTCCTTACTACTCGCTAATGCTCTCCACAGGACGCCTTACGGCGGTGGCTCTGAGCAATTCTCCTGTCTTCGGCCTTCCGTCTTCTGTCATTCAACATCTTTATTGCCAAACTATGGCCTTGTGAATATTACCTCCAATACTAATCCATACTTTCCTTCAGATGTAGGATGTTCCATTCTTAAAATCACTTTGTCTTTATCCACCTTTCTGAAAGTTTGTATCAACAGGGTGTCATGCCAATTCAAAAACAAAGTGTCATCATTCACGAAATTGCACGTCGCATTTTGGAAGCTGCCTGAATTTTCAAACCACCAGTATCTATAAACTTTTGTTTTTTCATCCCAGGCAAAGATTCCATGTGCTTTCCCTATTTTGTCCGGTGCCGTGGATAAAGAGCATGAGTAATCGAAATAAACATACTTATCATCCAGGGCTCTTTTGAATGTCCCCGTCCCGGAGCCTGTCGCTGCTTCGCTGAACGCGCTCTTTGGAACCTTATATTCCAGGCTCCAGTCTCCTAATAAAAAATCGAATTTATCCATAGCATTTTCCTGTTTCGTCATCGATTTCTCCCCGGCTATGGCTGGCTGCGCCCAGACGAGTACATAATCACTTTTCTTCTCGTTATGCACAGCATGCCTTACGGCATTATCTGATGCTAACAAAAATGAAGGCAGCATTAAACAGATAATAAGAAACTTACAGATTTTCATAATAATTTCCTCATTCAAAATAATCTCTTACAGTTTGTCGCTCATGAATAGTATGCAGCAGGGCCACTTGGCTTTCAATTCTGACATCCATCTCTCAACAGCTTCTCCTCTGTCATCATCCTGAGTTTTAACTGACAGACCAGTTTTGCGAGCACCCGAGCGCATGTGCTCCAGAAGCTCGATCTTGCATTGGCCGAACTGCCGGCATGATGTACAGTCCTCAAGGCCTTTTTCCGTGGCGCAAGTTCTGATTTCGCAGTTGTCTCTGCCGCCGCCTTTGACGCATCCGGGACACAAGGACATGCTCTGTATCGACTCAAGCCCTTTGTAGAATTCGCCAAAATCGAAATCCTTGGGAGCCCAATCTTTCAGATCATACGCATTTATAAGCTCTTTGTACCTTTTGGTCAGCTCCCGCAAGGTGCCATTGCCCACTACACAGCTTCCACACCATATTCCGCAGAAGCCAATTTGATCCTTCACATTCTCAAAAGCGTCGGTTTTCTGATTTTCTTTCATTCCTCATTTCCTTCAAGGAGGGTGAATTTTATAACTGTCCATCGCCGGTTCGGCAACGGCTAAACAATAAAAGCAAATCCGCATTGTTGTAATTGTTGGTTTTATCAAAGTTGTGACTCGCTTACCGAGGATATTATGGCCGAGATTGCTTGGATAGCGGCAGGACGCCGGCCATCTCGCCGATAACATTAACAAGCTCGCAGCCCGAAGGAACAACTATTTTTGCATTTTGACTCAGAGACTTCTCAAGGGCCTCGAGCTTTCGGAGAAGCTGTGCGTTTCCAATAAAGTAAGTATTGGCCGCCTCGTTGACAAGCCTTATGGCTTCAGCCTCGCCCTCCGCCTCAAGGATATTGGCCTGTTTTATTCCTTCGGCCTTTTTGATTTGGGCCCTTTTTTCGCCGTCGGCCTGTCTCTCGACCGCGTTGGCAAAATCCAAAGCGGCGACCTTCTCGTTCTCCGCTTTGACAACCTTGTTCATGGTCTCCTGGACGTCTTTGGGAGGGTCTATTTCTTTCAGCTCCGTTCTGACAATCTCCATTCCCCAGTTCTTAGTTTCCTTGCTCAGCGTCGTAAGAAGCTCGCTGTTTATCTTGTCTCTCTCGCTGTTTGCCGATTTCAGCGTGAGCGTGCCGATGATATTACGCAGCGTTGTACGAGCAAGATTTACAATCTGAAATTCATAGCTGTTGACGTTGTACTGGGAGCTCTTAATGCTCGACTCGTCATCCTTCACCTTAAAATAAACCTGAGCATCGACCCTTGCATTGAGATTATCATTAGTAATGATTTCCTGCGGCTCGGCGTCCACCATCTGCTCGGTGATATTGACCTGAATCATTCTGTCGATAAGGGGAATTATCCAGTGAAAACCAGGATTGGCAAAACGCCTATACCTGCCGAGCCTTTCAATGAGGCCTCTGTGTGTAGGACGAACAATCCTTATACCCATGAAAAAAACGATGACCACAACAGCCACAACTACGTAAGCCACGATTGTACCCATAAGATACTCCTTTCCGGCTACGGCTCCCCCCTGCTTTCTTGCGAAAGCAAGAAGGGGGCCGAGACGAGTCTGACTACGGCTTAGCGTTCCCACCAGGACGGGTGCACAACCTATAATCTTATCTAACCGTCGCCGGCTAAACATAGATAATCGGA
>CAZRNB010000005.1:0-48272 GCA_964601355.1 uncultured Pirellulales bacterium | reverse complement strand
CCCGATGAATCGGGACTTCGGTCGAAATGACAGAGGGTCTTTTCTACGGAGCAAAATTAAAATGTAAAACTCAAAAATTTTGATATTTTATTTTTGATATTTTATTTTAATCCTGATAGTTAATTGGCTTAAGTGGTATTGTGCGTTTATTATATCGTTCCGGCTTTGTGCGGTCAAATGCTTGTTTGAGGTCATCCGAGTGGGCGCAAAACAATTATTTCTGGCAATACTGATGACGGCGGTAACACTTCAACAGGCTGGTTTTGCGCAAGATAATGTCCCAGTTGGGACTGATAAGACATCTACGGAGGTTAAAGCCGATGAGCAATTGGACATCAACAGAGAATCCCTTCTTAAGAGTCCAAGTGAGGAGATACGCATAAAAGCAGCAACTGTAATGCTGTCTTATGAAAATCCGCTGGCCAGAAAAATACTCATCGACGCGCTAAAACAGGGAGAAAATGCCGCTGCACGAGCGGCTGTATGCAAAGCATTAAGCCAAACGCGGGCGGAGCAGAAACCTCTTAAGAGTAAAGAGGATTTTATTCAGCCGCTGCTTGATATTTTGACCACTGATGACGCCGCCGGGGCGAAATTGGCTGCGGAAGCAACCTTGATTTTTACTTATGAGCAGATAAGAGAGCTTCTTGAGAGCATAGCAGCAAATGCGGCATTGCCGGCCAAAGCGAGATTGAATGCAATATATGCGTTGCGGCTTCATCCCGATATGGCAGCGGTATTAAAGCTTATAGAGCTGCTCGGAGACCCTGATAGTCAGGTCTCTGCTGCGGCGGTGAACGCCTTGTCTTCACTGGGCATACCGATAGGAGACAACGCCGATATCCGAAAAGACATCACCAATGAGCTGAAGCGCCAGGGCCCGGAGGCTTTTTTACGGGACAGGCTGCTAAGGAGAGAAACAGAAATACGCAGGCTGGAAACCGAATTGAATTCGTGGCGGGAACGATACCGCACGGCTCTGGATAAAATTTACCTGGTTTTCAACGATGATGCAGCCAAGAGCCAGTTTTTGGTTGAGAATTTGCGCGACCCGGAAACTATAGTCAGATTATGGGCGATTGAGAAGGTGCGCCAGGACAGGGTAGGAACGCGGCCAAACCCGAAACTGCCTGACGAAGTCGGGCCCATCCTGACAAATCTAATATCTGACCAGAATAAAGAAGTTCGGCTGAAAACGGCTCAGCTGCTTTCCCTGATGGGTGGCGTAATTGGAGCTGGGAATCTGCTGGCTCAGCTCGAAGTTGAGCCGGACGATGTAGTCAAAATGGAATTGTTCGTTGCACTTGGTTATGCTTTTGGGCCCAATCCAAATACAAAAGTTCCGGAAGATATAAGAAAGCAGGCCCTGGATTGGGCGGTCAGATATCTCGGCGAGAATGACCCCAAAAAGGCTCAAAAGGGTGCAGAGGTTATGAAAAGGCTGCTTGAGCAGAACCCCGACTTTATCGGGGCTGAGGTCGAAAAATATCTTGGTTTGTTGGCGGAAAAATTTAACCAGCAGGACAAAGAAGCCGCAGGAACCTTGCGTGGTGAGCTGCTTAACACAATGGCAGGGCTGTGTGCGCCCCAAAGCGCTCAAAATGGAATTGCAAGAAAGCTTTTCAGGTCTTTGTTTGAAAAGTCCCTCACCGACAGAGCAGATTTGGTTCGCGAAGCAGCCGTGGACGGACTTATCAATATTGATAAAGCGGGCGCACTTAAGATTTTGAGAAAAGATTTCCTTAATGACCCCAGTGCGGTTGTCAGAAGGAAGCTGATAGACCTTGCCGGTGAAGTCGGCGCAAAGGAAGACTTAAGCTGGCTGGCAGAACAAATAGGCTCAAAGCCGGAGGCTAAGGCGGCTTGGCAGTCAATGCTGAAAATATTCAATGGCTCCGACACTAATGTCATAAATGAGTGGATAGACAAATTTTTCTCAAAAGAAGGCCCAATCACATTGTCTAATGAGCAGAAAATCGCTTTTCTTGAGATAGCGGACAGAAAGATCGGCGAAAGTAAGCCGAGTGTTCTCAAAAACATAAGAGCGATGCTGGCTGAGCTTTATGTTGAAATGAACCAGTTTGAACAGGCGGCAAAATATCTGGGAAGATTAAATGAGGCTGCGCAAACCGAAGAGGAGAAAGAGATATTTTTGTCTAAGTTAGTAAATGTGTACTTAAAATGGTCAAAGGCAGAACTTGCAGCTAATCTGGTCGCTAATTGCTTGCTGCAAAAGGACTTGGACACCGACAATCTGGTGGTTCGTTCGATTGACGAATATCTAAGCGCACCGGCGGCTGGTGCTGATCCTAACGCTGTTTTGCAAGCGTTGCGTGCGATTAAAATAGATGCTCCCAAGAATAGACCTAAATGGCGTAAACAGATGGAACGATGGATAGAACGTTTTAGCTTGAGTGAGGCCCCAGAAACAGAAAAGCCATCGGTTGGGGGTTATTAACTGTGAATTTTTAATGGGCGTAACCGACAATCATTGAACATTATGCTGGTTAAAGTCGGGTTGGCTGGATTTTTGCAGAAAAAAAGGTTAGAAGAATTTTTTTGTTTTTTTTAGTTTTTATATTTGCAGTTCCGTAGGCAATTCCTGTATTATAATCTGTTTATACTAATTAGGTCATTATTCGGGATATTTCCTTCATAATTTTTTTATTGAAGGGAGAATCAGGATTAGGTTGGCCGCTTTTATAATCGCGGTACACAAAGGCAATTTGGATATTGCTGCTGTAGCTCAGCTGGTAGAGCGCGTCCTTGGTAAGGACGAGGTCATGGGTTCAACTCCCATCAGCAGCTAAGTGTAAGTGGGTCGAGCTGAGATCGCTTGTAATCTATACAATGTTTGCACCTGCTTTTGCAGGGGCAAAAGTGTGAAAATTGATTGTTGGTAAATTAGTTAAGCAAGGGGCAAGTTAAATGTTAACCCGGCTTTTTGGAGGTCTATATTAAAATGGCTAAAGCGGTATACGAACGGACAAAACCACATGTAAATGTTGGAACCATCGGTCACGTTGACCATGGTAAGACCACGTTAACGGCTGCGATGACAAGAGTGATGGATTTCAAAGGGCTGTCCAAGTTCAGATCTTATGATGAAATCGCAAAGGCCTCGGAATCTCAGGGTCGGCGCGATGAAACAAAGATTCTGACCATTGCTACGGCGCACGTTGAATACGTGACCGAGAACCGGCACTATGCGCACGTTGATTGTCCAGGCCACGCAGACTACGTAAAGAACATGATTACCGGTGCAGCACAAATGGATGGCGCCATTCTGGTTGTAAGCGCCGCCGACGGTCCGATGCCGCAGACCCGTGAGCATATTCTATTGGCCCGCCAGGTTAACGTGCCTACAATTTTGGTTTTCCTTAATAAGGTGGATTTGGTGGACGACCCCGAATTGCTGGAGTTGGTTGAGTTGGAAATAAGAGAGCTGCTGAATAAATATGAATTTCCCGGGGATGATACGCCGATTATTCGCGGCTGTGCTCTAAAGGCAATGAGAGCCGAGAGTATAGATGACCCCGAATGTAAGCCTATAATGGAATTACTGAGGGTGATGGATGAGTATGTCCCAATTCCGGTCCGCAATGTTGATAAACCGTTCCTTATGCCGGTTGAGGACGTCTTCAGCATTAAAGGTCGTGGTACAGTCGGCACCGGCCGAGTGGATCGCGGCATAATACGAGTCGGCGACGAGGTCGAAATCATAGGCCTTGCGAAGGAGACGCGTAAGACCATTGTTACCGGCGTGGAAATGTTTAATAAAACGCTCAATGAAGGCCAGGCCGGTGATAATATCGGTTTGCTTTTGCGAGGCGTAGAGAAAAAGGAGCTGGAGCGAGGACAGGTAATCGCAATTCCGGGCAGCATCACTCCTCATACCAAGTTTCATTCTGAGGTCTATGTTTTGACAAAAGAGGAAGGTGGGCGTCATACGCCATTTTTCCCGGGTTACAGGCCACAGTTCTATTTCAGAACCACCGATGTAACCGGCTCAATTCTTGCGTTATTAAGTGGGGAAGGTAAGTCTGCAGAGATGTGTATGCCGGGCGATAATATCACTATGGAGGTAGAGATTATTTCCCCCATTGCCATGGAGGAAGGCCTTCGCTTTGCTATTCGCGAAGGCGGTCGGACCGTTGGTGCCGGCGTAGTAACGAAAATCATAGCATAGCTCGTTGATTTCCAATTTACGATTTACGATTTTCAATCGTCATTCGACAATCGAAAATCGGCAATTTATTGTAGTCTGCTTAGTAGGACCTTGTTTCTATGGCAAAGAAAAGTAAAAGGGAGGATGTATGGCTTGAGTGCTCCGAGTGCAGCGGAAGAAACTATCGCACAAGTATCAGCGTAGCCGAGGGTGTGCCGAAATTGGAGCTTAAAAAATTCTGCAGAAAGGAGCGCAAACGCACCATCCACAAGATAAGGCGCAAGTAATATTCAATCTGTCTGATGATGACAGGATTAATAAATAATAGGCCAGTAGCTCAATTTGGCAGAGCGTCGGTCTCCAAAACCGAAGGTTGGGGGTTCGATTCCCTTCTGGCCTGTTTCGCTGTCATCAGTTGCTTGTAATCGTCAAGATGCCTTTTTGGCAATAAGAATAACTAAGTAGCAATCAGGATAAATACAGTGTTTTTTAGCATTTATAAACCGAGACAGGGAAAGTACACAAGATTAGGGACCGCTTTAATCGCTGCATTGATTATCGGATTAGGCTGTTTGCGGTTATATCGCCTGCTGGAGGCTGCCGATGTGGGACAGTGGGTGGAAAGTATGGTGCCCGCCAGCTTGTTCGTCGTATTGGGAATTTTGGCGTTTTACCTTGTAAATAAACCTTCTGCCGCGGATTTCCTGATCGCGGGTGAAGGTGAAATGAAAAAGGTAAACTGGTCAAGCAGGAAAGAAATAGCCGTTTCAACCTTTATCGTTCTTATGGTAGTTGTTGTTATGTCTGTTGTGATTGGGATCATAGATACCGTCTTTAGACTTTTCTTTGACTGGCTATTGACGTAAGGCGTTATGATGCAGTGGTACGTTTTACGAGTCGCGGCAAATAAAGAGATGCAGGTAAGAGATGCGCTTGCTCTGAAGGTGGAAAATGAGGCCTTAACGGATATTATCGGAAGAATAGAGGTTCCCGTGGAGCATGTTAAGCGAATCCGTGGAGGCAAACAAACGTTATACAAGAGAAAATTATATCCGGGCTATGTCTTTATGGAGATGGAGCCGACCGAGGATGGACGAGTTCCTGAAAGAGCCTGGTTTATGATTAAGGCGACCTCCGGGGTTGGCGATTTTATTGGAACGGAGGGAATCCCGACGCCAATGCGGGATACAGACGTGGCAAAAATGCTGTTGGAAGCGGCAAAGCCGGAGGCGGCGCCGAGCATCAAGGTCGAGTTTCAGAAAGGCGATCAGATTAAAATCCGGGAAGGCGCCTTTGAGAACTTCGAGGGTGTCGTCGATTCGATTGATGCTGAGCGTGGGATTGTGAAAGTGATTGTTACTATTTTTGGCCGCAGCACCCCTTTGGATATAGAGTATTGGCAAATAGAAAAATTGTAATTATTTACCTAAACTGACCGAATTTTTATGGGAAAATGACACAAAGGGTCGGTCAGTTTGAGTTATTAAGATTAATCGTTTAATGCTCATCTTGTGTTGTAGTAGTTGAAAAGACGGGTGAAGAATGGCTAAAGAAGTCGCAGTAAAGATTAAGTTGCAGGCGCCGGGCGGACAAGCGACGCCGGCCCCTCCTATCGGGCCTGCTTTGGGTCAGCGCGGTGTTAATATCGGCCAATTTGTTTCGCAGTTTAATGAGCGAACAAAGGAGTTTAATGGAACAATTGTGCCGGTTGTGATAACTGTCTATAAAGACAAAAGCTTTACTTTTGTGATCAAAAGCCCGCCGGCGGCGGTGCTGCTGAAGCAGGCGGCTGAAATCGCAAAAGGAAGCGGCGTTCCGAATAAAGAGAAGGTCGGAAAAGTTACCGTAGAGCAGATACGCAAGATTGCCCAGACCAAGCTTAAAGACCTGAGCGCTTATGACATGGACGGGGCTGAAAAAATTATCAGGGGCACCGCCAGGAGTATGGGTATCGAAGTCATAGAGGATGGTGGAGAAGAAAAGGCGTAGGCTTAACGAGTTAGTTACATATCGGACAAGATTTTCAGGTGTTGTAACTCGCTGTGAGAGATAAAGTATGAGGTATAGAAGCAAAAGATACAAGAAAGAGTCGCAACAAGTTGGCCAGGAGCCCGTGAGCCTGGCAGAAGCGGTTGCGAAAATCAAATCCTTTAATACCGCGAAGTTTGACCAGAGTGTGCAATGTGTGCTGCATCTGGGAATAGATACGAAGCAGGCCGACCAGATCGTTCGCGGTGCGATATCTTTGCCTTACGGGATAGGCAAGCAGAAAAAAGTCATTGCTTTCTGCGAAGGTCCGGATATTGAGGCAGCTCAAAAGGCCGGCGCCGTTGAAGCAGGCTGTGATGAGCTGATAAAAAAGGTTACAGACGGCTGGATGGATTTCGACGTGGCGGTCGCTACGTCAAAGGTTATGGGCAAGGTAAGCAAACTCGGAAAGTTGCTTGGACCGCAGGGGAAAATGCCTTCACCGAAAAAGGGAACGGTAACTGACGATGTAGCTACCGCGGTTGCCGAATTCACCGCGGGCAAGGTCGAGTTCAAGAATGACGCCGGCGGAAACATCCAGGCAGCGGTTGGCAAGCAGAGCTTCGAGGCCGAAAAGCTTATAAGCAACATTGAAGCATTTGTTACGCATATAAAGAAGATTAAACCCACAGCAGCAAAAGGTGCATATATTAAAAAAGTGTGCATCTCCGCGACAATGAGCCCGTCGGTAGCGGTCATTGTTTAATCCGCAAATCGTGGGAATATTTATCCGCCGACGGCGGATTGACAGGTGAGAGATGAGTAAGTTCGTAAAACAGCTGCTTCAGGCAGAGATGAAAAAGAAGGTTGTTAGTGAGCATATAAACGACTTTTTAGTTGTAAGCACTAGGGGTGTCAACGGAGTTGACAATAACCTGATGCGCGGCGAGCTTAAACAAAAGGGCATTAAGCTGCTGGTGGTGAGAAATTCACTATTTAAAAAGGCTCTGTGCAGCATTCAAATGGAACCGGCAGCGGCTTTGTTCACAGGCACGTGCGCTATTGTCTATGGCGGCGACAGCATCGTTGATGTGGCTAAAGAGATTGCCCAGTGGCGCAAAAAGGTTCCGGCGATAGGGATTAAAGGAGCCTTTCTGGAAGGCTCGCCATTAGATGCCAAAGCGGCAGATGCGATCTCCAGGATGCCCACGCGTGCAGAGCTGCAGGGGAAAATAGCCTCTCTACTGCGGTCACCCGCCGCGAGATTGGCCGGCTGCCTCGGCGGACCTGCAGTTATTATAGCAGGTTATATAAAAACCATTATCGAAAAGGCTGAGAAGCAGGCGGCATAAGCTGGTGAGTGGTGAGTGGTCAAAGATAGCTCAATTGACTGAATTAACTAATTAACTAATTAAATAATTAACTATGATTGTGGTTGCTTGTGTGGCTGTCCCCTAAGGGGTTAAACGAGACGGTGGAGTTTCGGCTACCACTGAGCGAAAAATGATAGGAGCTGATAGAAATGGCAGATGTAGCAGATGTAAAAGAAGAAGTTAAAGGGGTAAATGAAGCAAAAAAATGGGGCAGCGAGATTAAAAAGCTTGGCGATGCAATCGTCAAGCTGACGTTAATGCAGGCCAAAGAGCTCGGTGATTACCTCAAGCAGGAATATGGAATAGAGCCGGCTGCTGGCGGCGCCGTTATGATGGCAGGGCCTGTCACCGCGGAAGGTGCAGCAGAAAAACCTCAGGAGAAAACCAGTTTCGATGTAATCCTTAAAAGTTTCGGCGATAAGAAAATTCAGGTTATTAAGGAAGTAAGAGCTTTAACGGGTCTCGGATTAAAAGAGGCCAAAGACCTCGTCGAAGGTGTGCCGAAGCCGGTAAAACAGGGATTGAGTAAACAAGAGGCCGAAGCGGCCAAAAAGCAGATTGAAACCGCGGGGGGTGTTGTTGAATTGGCGTAAGCAAAAGCAGGTTCTTATTTGAAGCCTGGGAGTGACAGATGGCTCTAAAACCTATTCGGAATTTCGGAAAAGTTAATGACGCAGTGGAAATTCCTGACCTCGTTGCAGTACAAAGGACCAGTTACGACCGATTTTTGCAGAAAGACGTTCCACCGGACAAAAGAAGAAGCATTGGACTCGAAGCGCTCTTCAAAGAGACGTTTCCAATAGAAAGCTACGATAAGAAGGTCGTTCTGGAGTATATCTGCTACGAGCTGGAAAAGCCGCACTATACGCAAACCGAGTGCATGCAGTTAAGACTGACTTATGCGTATCCGTTAAAAATCCATTGTCGTTTGCGCAGCGAGCAGGGCGAGGATTTGGCCGAGCAGGGCATATATCTTGGCGAGATTCCCGTAATGATCGGCGGCGGCGAGTTTATAATCAATGGTGCGGTACGAGTAATCGTCAGCCAGCTTCATCGCAGTCCCGGCGTTGATTTTCTTATTGAAAGCAAAGAAGGCGACAGGGTTCTGCACGGCGGGAGAATCATTCCGGAAAGGGGTAGCTGGATAGAGATTAGCGTCACTCAGAAAGACATCTTAGTGGTGCGAATCGACCAGTCAACCAAGATTCCCGCGACGATTTTTCTGCGGGCGATAGATACGGCTTACGGAACTGCCGAGGCGATTTTACGATCGTTTTATCAAACGAACACCGTTTCTGTTGAAAAGTTAACGCCCTCTATGTGGGCGGTTGAGTCGATAGTGGATACGGAAACAGGTGAAGTCATAGTAAAAGCCGGCTCGCAAATCAGCGATAGGGCCGCCTTAATACAGCAAAAAAGCTCATCGTGGCGGATTAAAAAATTAGAGGTCGTAAATGAGGTCAGAGATGCGCTTATTTTAAACACACTTGCCGAAGACGATTGCCAAAGCCACGAGCAGGCGCTGCTAAAGTTCTATATAAGACTGAGACCCGGCAACCCGCCTAATCAGGAGAAAGCAAAGTCATTTTTTGCGGAAAAATTCTTTGATTCCAATCGATATCGGCTCGGCAGGGTCGGAAGATTCAGATTGAATCGAAAATTTGCACAGGACGTAGATGAGAATGAGATGACACTTCGGCCGGAAGACTTCCTTAACACGATGAAGTACATCATTGCCTTGAGAAACAATCAAGGTGACGTGGACGATATCGATCATCTTGGAAATAGACGCCTGCGAACCATCGATGAGCTTGCTACTGAGGAGATCAGAAAAGGTCTTCTAAAGCTGCGTAAAACCGTACAGGAACGGATGAGTATCAAAAGAGACGTAATTGAGCCTTTGCGTATCGCCGACCTTGTCAACTCTAAAAGTTTTGCCAGCAGCGTGAATTATTTCTTTGGACGCGGTGAGCTGAGCCAGGTTGTAGATCAGACAAACGCTCTAAGTCAATTGACTCACGAAAGAAGGTTGTCCGCTCTTGGCCCGGGTGGGCTAAACAGAAGACGTGCCGGATTTGAAGTTCGAGACGTACATATAAGTCATTACGGCCGTATCTGTCCCATCGAGACGCCGGAAGGAACGAATATCGGATTGATTTCTTCATTGGCCATCTTTGCAGCCGTTGATGAATATGGATTTCTGCTGACGCCATATCGCAAGGCCAGGTCCGGCAAGGTAACCAGCGAGGTTGCATATCTACGGGCGGATGAGGAGATGACGGCGATATTTGCTCCGCCGAGCGCGCTGGAGCTGTCGAGCGGCACGATCAAGAAGGGTTTGGTATTAGCCAGAAAGAGCGGCGAGCTTTCACACGTTTCGAGCGAAGAAGTCAATTACATAGACATATCGCCAAAACAGATTGTCGGCGTATCGGCGGCGTTGATTCCATTTTTGGAGCACGACGATGCCAACCGTGCTTTGATGGGTTCTAATATGCAGCGGCAGGCAGTTCCGCTATTGAAGACGGAACCTCCTCTTGTTGGCACCGGTGTCGAGGAGATTGTGGGCCGATACTCAAGTATGGTTGTCCGTGCCGTAGATGGCGGAGTTGTTACCGCGGTTGACAGCGCCCGAATAATAATTAACTATACCGAAGAATATAAGCTGGCTAAATTTATTGGCTTGAATGAGAGAACCTGTCTTAATCAGAAACCCATTGTCGCATTGGGTGATAAGGTAAAAGCAGGACAGATCATCGCAGACGGCGGAGGCACGTCACAGGGCGTCCTTGCATTAGGCAAAAATGTTTTGGTTGGTTTTGTTTCTTTCGACGGCTACAACTTCGAAGATGCAATTATCGTGAGCGAGAAACTCTGCAGGAATGATAGTTTTACAAGCATTCACATTGATGAGTTCACGGCCGAAGTTCGGGAGACGCGTCTGGGGAAAGAAGAATTTACTCGGGATATTCCCAACGTCAGCGAAAAAGCGCTGCGAAATCTTGATGAGAATGGAATAGTCCGCGAAGGAACAAGGATATGTCCCGGGGATATCCTTGTAGGCAAAGTGGTCCCCAAGAGCAAGACCGAGCTGACGCCGGAGGAAAAGCTTTTGCACGCCATATTTGGCAGAGCCGGCGAGGACGTTAAAAATGACTCCCTTGAGCTGCCCAGCGGATATGAAGGCGTGGTGATCAAAACAGAGTTGTTCACCAGACGCGGAGCCGGTACCGAGGAACAAAAAAAGGAGCTCGAGGCCCAGATAAAACAATATGAAAAAGAGGTACGGGCAAATGAATGTGCCATATTCAGGCAGATGATGGAGACTATTCATAGCAAATTCGACGTCAATATTATTGACCCCGCCACGCGCCAGAAAGTCGGAGCCAGCCCTGACGATGAGGTTATCTGCGAGCAGATAGAAAGCTTCGACATAAAGTGGATTAAGCCGGCTTCTATCCGTGACAACGTACAGAAGATTGTGGACAAATTCTGGAGCAAGATTACCGAGCTTCAGGAGGAGCAAAATCGTAGAATTGAAAGAATGAAACATGGTGATGAGCTGCCCAGCGGCGTGCTGCAGATGGCAAAGGTTTATGTTGCGATCAAAAGGGCGTTGTCAATCGGCGATAAAATAGCCGGCCGGCACGGCAATAAAGGCGTTATTGCCAAGATTATGCCTGAGGAGGATATGCCGTTTCTTGAAGATGGCACATCTCTGGACATACTGCTCAATCCCCTCGGCGTGCCGAGCCGAATGAATGTAGGCCAAATTCTTGAAACTCATCTCGGCTGGGTTGCACAAGTGCTGGGCTTTAACGCCGTTACGCCGGTCTTCGATGGAGCTACTGAAGGTGATATCAGCAGACTCAATAATGAGGCAAATGAGCGAATGTCGCAGCGAAAAAAGGACCTTGAGCAGGGCTGCCAGGCTCCGCCGCAGGATGAGTTTTTCATAAATATCCCCAAAATGCTCAAAGCCCAATTGTATGATGGAAGGACGGGCGAGCCGTTCGATCAACAGGCGACAATCGGTTATATTTATATGATGAAGCTGCATCACCTTGTTGATGATAAGATTCACGCCCGGGCCACCGGGCCATATAGTTTGATTACGCAGCAGCCTTTGGGCGGCAAGGCCAGAACCGGCGGACAAAGATTCGGGGAAATGGAAGTCTGGGCGCTGGAAGGTTACGGAGCCGCTTATGCACTGCAGGAAATGCTGACCGTTAAAAGCGACGACGTCGAAGGCAGAACAAAAATTTACGAGTCTATGGTCAAAGGACAAAACACCCTTGAGGCGGGTACGCCTTTGTCATTTGACGTGTTGTGTAATGAAATTAGAGGGCTGGGATTGAATATCCAGCTCGAAAAGAAACGGCTTGGAAATTCCGCTTTGTAACTTGAGCTGCGTAGCGATTCATCCTTCGTAGTACTACGGAGAATGGACCCGTCCTCCGCGGCACTGCGGATAGTGGAAGGGCTGCTTGTCAACAGCAGCAATTGATTATTGTGAATTATGAGGGGCCATAAATGTTAGGCAATATTTACGATCGTATTAATGATTACGGTTCGGTCAAGATATCCTTAGCCAGTCCTAATGATATCCGTAGCTGGTCCTTTGGTGAAGTGCGTAAGCCCGAAACTATCAACTACCGCACGTATAGGCCGGAGAAGGACGGGTTGTTCTGCGAGCGAATCTTTGGGCCGGAACGGGACTGGGAGTGTGCGTGTGGCAAATATAAGGGTACCAAATTTAAGGGAATAATCTGCGATCGTTGCGGCGTCAAAGTCACGCATAGCCGTGTCCGTCGCAAGCGCATGGGACATATAAATCTGGCGGCGCCGGTCATCCATATATGGTTTTTCAAATCGATCCCAAATCGACTTGGTACGGTTCTTGGGATGAGAACATCAGACCTTGAAAAGATCATCTATTTCCAGGATTATGTTGTTACGGACCCCGGGCAAAGCCCCCTGAAGGCGGGACAACTGCTTACTGAAGAAGATTACCGTGGGGCGATGAATAAGTATGGCAGCTCATTTAAGGCTTTAATGGGCGCCGAGGCCATCAGGGTGTTATTGGAGAAACTTGACATGGAAGCCGTCGGCGAGCAGTTGCGGCAGGCAATAGTCAAAACCAACAGCAAGCAGAAGGTCAAGGACCTCACCAAGCGTCTTAAGACGATCAACGAGATTAAAAACAGCAACAATAAGCCTGAGTGGATGGTGCTTGAAGCAGTACCGGTTATCCCGCCGGACCTGCGGCCGTTAGTGCTGCTGGAAAGAGATAACTTTGCTACAAGTGATCTCAACGACCTTTATAGGCGAATCATTAATCGAAATAACCGCCTGAAAAAGCTGATGGACCTCAATGCTCCCGACGTCATTATCAGAAATGAAAAAAGAATGCTGCAACAGGCTGTGGACTCGCTGCTGGATAACTCAAGATGTCGCAGGCCTGTTCTGGGCAGCAATAACCGTCCGCTCAAGTCTCTTACCGATATGATTAAAGGAAAGCAGGGACGCTTTAGAGAAAACCTGCTTGGAAAACGTGTTGATTACTCCGCTCGATCGGTCATCGTAGTAGGACCAGACCTCAAGCTTTATCAGTGTGGTCTGCCTAAGAAAATTGCCCTGGAGCTGTATCAGCCTTTCATTATTCGCAAGCTCAAACAGCATGGCCTTGCCGATACGATAAAGAGCGCCAAGAGGATGATAGAACGGCTCGATGACGCTATATGGGACATTTTGGAAGAGGTCATTCATCAGCATCCTGTTCTTTTGAACCGGGCTCCGACGCTGCACAGGATGGGCATCCAGGCATTTGAGCCGATCCTCGTGGAAGGCAATGCCATTATGCTGCATCCGTTGTCGTGTAAGGGCTTCAATGCCGACTTTGACGGCGATCAGATGGCGGTTCATCTGCCATTAAGTGTTGAAGCTCAGGCTGAAACTCATATTTTAATGATGACGTCATCGAATATTTTCTCGCCGGCCAACGGCTCGCCAATGGTCGGGCCGTCCCAGGACATGGTGATGGGCAATTACTATTTGACAATTGCAGCTGACGATTTGCGAAAATCAGCCGAGGAAATACCATCAGGCGCCAAAAGTAAATCTGCCGGCAGCAGACCGTTGTTTAGAGATACTTTCGAGGCAATCATGGCTTACGAAGTTGGTAAAATCGGCCTGCAGGATAAAGTTATGGTGCGTATCGCCACCGCCTCCGTAGTCGGCTCAAGAGATAAGAAGCCGATTATTAAAAAGGAAAGTAATCGACCCCAGGTAATTGAGACAACGGTTGGCAGATGCCTGTTTAATGACATACTGCCGGCTCGTATGCCGTTTTATAATGTAACAATGTCACAGAAGAAGCTCAGCCAGGTGATCAGCGACTGTTTCGAGATTGCAGGTTCCGCCGAGACGGTAGATCTGCTTGACAGGATAAAAGATTTGGGCTTCAGATATGCCACGCTTGCGGGTCTGAGCTTTGGTATAACCGACTTGAAAATACCGGCCAAGAAGGCTGATATTGTCAGCGAGACCGAAAAGAGGGTTGGTAGAATCCAGAAAAACTATGCCGATGGCGTTCTGACCGATCGCGAGAGATATAATCAGGTTATTGATGCCTGGACGAATGCCCGTGTAGCGGTCACCAACGAAATGATAAAAAGCCTCCGTGAAGATACTAAAGAGGACGGCTCGCCGTATCTAAATCCCATCTATCTTATGAGCGACTCCGGTGCACGCGGGAGCATCGACCAGATTCAGCAGCTCGCAGGTATGCGGGCGTTGATGGCCAAACCCAGCGGCGAAATTATTGAAACGCCCATTAAATCGAACTTCCGTGAGGGATTAACGGTTCTTGAGTACTTTAGCTCTACACACGGAGCGCGTAAAGGTCTTGCGGATACCGCTTTGAAGACGGCTAACTCCGGCTATCTGACTCGCAAGCTTATCGACGTATCGCAAAATGTGATTATTATTGAACGTGACTGCCAAACCCTGCAGGGAATCACTAAAAGCACCGTCAGCAGAGACCAGTCCGACGAAAGTCGAAATGTTCCGCTGTCCCAGCTTATCATCGGCAGAACAGCAAGGGACAATATTCGCAACCCGATAACAGACGAGATGATAGTGCGTGAGAATGAGATAATAACGCCGGAGGCGGCGGCAAAGATTGAGGCTTTGGGTCTGGATGCAATTCGAGTACGCAGCCCGCTTACCTGTGATAGTCCCTTTGGTATCTGTGCAAAGTGTTACGGCTGGGATATGAGCACCAGCCGTTTAGTTGAAGAGGGCGCTGCCGTCGGCATTATTGCAGCCCAATCTATTGGCGAGCCGGGCACTCAGCTGACGCTACGGACGTTCCATACCGGCGGCGTAGCCTCCAGAGCCATTCTCGAACGCGAACAAAAGGCTACTTACACGGGAAAGATTCAATATCGTGACATAAATGCGGTTGCATTGAAGCGAGAGGATGATACCACGCAGATAATTGCACTCAAACGCAATGGCGAAATGGGCCTTCTTGATGCAAAGGGCCGAGAGCTGGACAAATACAAAGTTCCGTATGGAGGCACTATTTTAGTTGAGGATGGCCAGAAGGTAAAGGCTGGAACGTTGCTGTTCAGATGGGACCCCCACAGAACGCCGATTTTGGCGGAAGTTCCGGGACTTATCAGGTTCACCGACATTGTGGAGGGCGAAACTGTTCAACTGGAAGAAAGAGGGCTGAAACAGACCCCTCAAGGCTCGCCGGCACAAGATGGACGAGAGGCTGCTCCGCGAACCTCGCGAGGCTCGGCGCTTGTGGTAATAGAGCATAAAGGCGATAAGCATCCGCAGATCATTATCGAAGACAGCAGCGGCAAAATCCTTGATGTTCACTATTTGCCCGCCGGAGCAAGAATTGAGGTTGCAGAGGGCCAGACCGTTCAGGCGGGACAATTGCTCGCCCATCAGCCCAGAGCAACCGGCGGCACACAGGATATTACCGGCGGTTTGCCGCGTGTTACTGAGGTGTTTGAGGCGCGCAAGCCGAAGGACCCCGCCGCAATGGCTGAAATTAGTGGAAGAATTGAGCTGCGAAGTGATAAGCGCAAAGGCAAAATGACGATTATAATCCGCTCCGAATCCGGCATGGAAAAGGAGCACCACGTCCCGCGCGACAGACACCTCAACGTTCACGCCGGCGATGTAGTCGAGGCTGGTGATGCCTTGACGGATGGTCCGCTGGTTCCACACGACATCCTGCGAATTAAGGGAGAGGAGGCGTTGCAGAGATATTTGATTGTGGAAGTGCAAAATGTTTACCGCAGCCAAAATGTCAATATCAACGATAAGCACATCGAAATCATAACTTCTCAAATGATGCGAAAGGTTGAAATCGAGTCCGTCGGCGACAGTGCGTTTCTGCCGGGCGAGGTTGTTGATAAATTTGGATTCCGTAAAGAAAACGAGAAATTAACTAACAGCGTCAAGATAATAAGTCCCGGCGACATCCCTGAGTTACGTGAAGGGCAGCTTATAGAAAAGAAAGAGCTGGCGCGTATCACCGACAGAGTCGGAGAGCTTAAACCTGCGCCTGCGAAGACCAGAAGGGCCAAGCCCGCAACCGCCATGACTTTACTTTTGGGAATAACCAAAGCTTCGTTGTGGTCGGACAGTTTTATTGCCGCAGCCAGCTTCCAGGAGACAACTAAGGTCTTGACAGAAGCGTCCTTGGCCGGTAGAGTAGATGAGCTTTATGGCTTGAAGGAAAATGTGATACTTGGCCATTTGATACCTGCGGGTACTGCTTTTAAGCCGTACCTTGAGATGAAGGTCAAACATCTTGCAAAGGCGCCGGTTCTTCCTGCTTTTGCGGGCAAGGAGTTTGAAGAGGTTAAGGAAGCTGAGGAAAGAGCCGACGCTGCTGTTAAGGAAGCGTTGGGAATTGAGTGAATAAATTGACGATTTTCAATTGACGATTGTCAATTTCATATTGAAAATTGGAAATTAGAAATTGTAAATCGGAAATTAATTATGCCTACGATAAATCAGTTAGTTAGACGACCACGGGCAAAATCCAAAGGTCGAAAACGAGTATCCGACATCAGTGGTTCGCCGCAGAAGAGAGGCGTATGCCTAATCGTAAGGACGCAAACGCCCAAAAAGCCCAACTCGGCTTTGCGAAAGGTTGCCAGGGTAAGGCTGACGAACGGCAAGGAAGTTACCGCTTACATACCGGGCATCGATCATAATCTCCAGGAGCACAGTACGGTTCTGATTCGAGGAGGTCGCGTAAGAGATCTGCCGGGTGTTCGGTATCATATAGTTCGTGGAGTTCTCGATTGTGCAGGCGTAGCCAATCGCAAACAGGGTAGAAGCAAATACGGTGCGAAGAAAGGAAAGTAATCGATACTCGATGCTCGATGCTCGACGAGCATCAAGAATCGAGAAACGAGGTTCGAGAAAATGAAAAAGTGGACCGCTTCAAGTCAACAGTTAAAACCTGATTCCAAGTATAACAGCAAGCTGGCCTCGAAGTTTATTAACTCTATGATGTGGTGCGGCAAGAAAAGCGTTTCACAGCACATTTTTTACGACGCTATGGATATTATATCCAAAAAGATGACGGATTTACCGACTCTTGAGGTGTTCGAGACGGCGATAAATAACGTGAAGCCTATGCTTGAGGTTCGCAGTAAGCGTATCGGCGGGGCCAGTTACCAGGTGCCTATGCAGGTCAGGCCTAAACGCCAGCAGTCACTTGCCTTCAGGTGGATATTACAGTCGGCCAGGGCTAAAAAAGGAAAGCCGATGTCTGATCGTTTGGCGTCTGAGCTGATAGAAGCCTACAACAAACACGGAGGCGCAATGGCCACCAGAGAGAATATCCATAAGATGGCTGAGGCCAATAAGGCCTTTGCCCACTTTGCCTGGTAAGATTCGTAAGTTTAAACTGCCACGGAAAGTTTTTATTAAACACCGTGGCAATTTTTTTATTCTAAAGTGCAGATGTCTAACGCCATTTAGACATCTCTTACGGGAGTTTGGAGTGCCTAAAGTGAGCTAAAGTGACTAAAGTGAGCTAAAGATACATTTCATAACTTTAGTCACTTTACATTTTAGGCACTTTAGCTCACTTCCTGCAAGGGATGGCTTATGCCACTTAGGCAATTTAGCACACTTTAGACTTTTTGACCACTTTCAGATTAAGAAAATGAATACTCTGGATAAATTGCGTAATATAGGAATCGTGGCTCATATAGATGCAGGTAAGACGACTGTAACCGAGCGCATCCTGTATTATACAGGCAAGACCTACAAAATGGGAGAAGTCCATGAGGGCACTGCAGTTATGGACTATCTGGAAGAGGAGCAAAAAAGAGGCATTACTATAACCTCAGCCGCGACAAAATGTCCCTGGAAGGATTGCCAAATCAATCTTATTGATACGCCGGGTCATATCGATTTTACCGCTGAGGTTGAAAGGTCTCTGCGTGTTCTCGATGGCGCTGTAGCCGTATTTGACGGCAGCGAAGGAGTGCAGGCTCAAAGCGAGACGGTCTGGAGACAGGGACAAAAGTACAGCCTGCCGTTTCTCTGCTTTATTAACAAGATGGACAAGACGGGCGCCGATTTTCAGATGAGCGTTGACAGCATTCGTGAAAAGCTCCTGGCAAATCCAATTCTGCTGCAGATTCCAATAGGTGCCGAGGATTCTTTTGCGGGAATAATAGATATAGTTCAAATGCTGGCGGTGTACTATCGCCCTGAAAAGCTGGGCGCAACGTTTGAAGAAACAGATATTCCTGACCAGCTAATGCCGGTTGCACGGGTTCAAAGACATCAGATGATTGAATCCGCCGCTGAATATGATGAGGAGCTGATGGACTGCTACGTTCATGATAAGCCGATTGCCGTCGAGATGATTCACAGGGCAGTCAGAAAAGGGACTTTAGCCGGCAAGCTTCACCCGGTATTTGTCGGCTCGGCATTGAAAAATATCGGTGTGCAGCGGCTGCTCGATGGCGTCGTAGCGTATTTGCCGTCTCCTTTGAACAAACCCGTTCTAATCGGCCATAAACCCAGCGATAAAAATAAAGAGGTAGTGATAAAATGCGATCCCAAAGGCAGTCTGGTTGCCCTGGCGTTTAAGATTATCACCGATGTGCATGGTGATTTGAGCTATCTGAGGATTTATCAGGGCACATTAAAAGCCGGCACCAGAGTTCTTAACACAAATCGTGATAAACGAGAAAATATTATCAGGCTGTTTGAAATGCACGCTAATGAGCGACAGATTGTGGAATTCGCTGAAGCCGGCAATATCGTTGCAGTTGTAGGGCTAAAGCATACCCTGACGGGTGATACGGTTTGTGATCCGAAAAAGCCCGTGTCTTTGCCCAGTATTACATTCCCTCAGACGGTGATTAACATGTCGATAGAGCCTAAGACGGCAGCCGAGAGGATAAAACTATCGGAGGCATTGGCTGACTTGCGGCGTGAAGACCCGACTTTTGAGTATAAAACTGACAGCGATACAGGCCAGACTATAATCAGCGGAATGGGAGAGCTGCATTTGGAAATCCTTGAAAATAAGTTAGTTAAAGAAAAGAAGGTCAATGTCAGAGTTAGCAAGCCTAAGGTGGCATACAAAGAAACTATAACAGAATCAGCTAAGGCGGAGGGCAAATTCATACATCAAAGCGGTGGGCATGGTCAATACGGCCATGTAGTTTTGAAGATTGAGCCTCTTTTTACAGATGAGGGACACTTGGACAGCCAGATAGAGTTTGAGAACATGGTGGGTTCTGATATAGTGCCGAGAGAGTATATACATGCTGTGGAACGGGGTGTCAAACAAGCCTTATGTTGCGGGGTGTTGGCGGGCTATCCTGTTGTGGGAGCTAAGGTTACGTTGATTGGCGGCTCATACCATTCGGTTGATTCTTCGGACCTGGCCTTCGAGCAGGCAGCGGCTATCGCGGTGGAAAAGGCTCAGCGAGAGGCCGGATCCGTTTTGCTTGAGCCGGTAATGCGGCTTCAGGTAGAAGTCCCGGAAGGTGCTTTTGGGGCGGTGCAGGGAAGTCTTTTGGGGAAAAGGGGCTTAATTACAGATTGCAGACTGCATGGAAATGTGCGAATTATTGATGCTAAGGTGCCTCTTGCGGAGATGTTTGGTTATTCCAGTGAAATAAGAGGCCTTACAGCAGGTCGCGGTACATTTACTATGGAGCCATTGACTTATGAAAAAGTGCCGGTACAGATAGCAAAGGAGATTATGCTTTAAAAAAATTATGATAAATTTTTTACATTTAAATAAAGATTTTTGCCGATTCTATTGACAGAAAGAAAATTATATGATAATTAATGAGGTTTTCGGCTGTAGCGAGCATTGTCTGTGAAGGCTTTGCGTTATATAGTTGAGCTGTGGCATGTCCACGTTTTACTGCCAAGGATATTTTAGTACTGTGCTCCGTTAGACGCATGGATACCGAAAACCGACGAGAACGTTTGGTGGGGTAGCACGGTGACCTCCGGTTAAGCTCGTAAGGAAGGCGAAGATGATTGACGGCTGATATGTGAAAGTCAATTTGGATAAATTGGTGTGAAATAATAAATAATCGGCCATATACAATCAATCGAAATGCCTTTCCTGCTAGAATCAAACATGATGCTTCCAGCCCAGTGCAGGGAAGATATAGTGCTGGGTTTGTATCTCGATTTGTGAGTTAGCATTGGATAAGTATATATGAAGGCAGCAGACTTAAAGCAGAAAGGAAAGTGATGGCTGCTGAAAGCGAAAGAATAAGAATCAGGATGGAGGCTTATGATCACAGGGCGCTCGATGCATCTGCTAAGGAGATAGTGGAGCACGCCCGCAGGACTAATGCGCGGGTAAGTGGTCCGGTGCCTTTGCCTACAAGGATTGAAAGATATACTGTTTTGCGAAGTCCTCACATTGATAAAAAATCACGTGAGCAGTTTGAACTGAGGACTCACAAGCGTTTAATTGATATTCTCGATGCAAACGCCAGGACGGCGGAAGTGCTAAACCGGCTTGTTGTGCCGGCAGGTGTTTTTGTGAAGATAAAGGCGTAGCTTGTATCTCCGGCCCGTTCAGAGCGGCGCGTGAAACGGACAGCAGAATAATGTCGATGTTGTTGGGCAAAAAAGTTGGGATGACTCGGCTATATGATGTATCAGGTCGGTTAGTGCCTGTTACGGTCATACAGGCTGGTCCCTGCATAGTGATGGAGATAAAGACTGCACAGACCGACGGCTATACTGCTCTTCAGTTAGGCTATGATAACGTTAAGGACAGCCGATGCAAGAAGCCGCAGATCGGTCATGCTGCAAAGGCCAATACAACGCCGAAGAGATTCGTCAGAGAGATGCGTCTGGCCGATGACGCCGAATCGCAATATAAAGCAGGTGATACTATTACAGTCTCGGTTTTTTCAGAGAAAGAGCTAGTTGATGTTATAGGAACCAGCAAAGGCAAAGGTTTTGCCGGCTGCATGAAGCGGTACGGATTCGGAGGCTTTCCGGCCTCTCACGGCACAGAAAGAAAACATCGGGCACAAGGCTCGATAGCAAGTTTCTGCAGTAACGCGGGTATGGGTGCGGGCATTAAAAGAGGCAAGAAAATGCCGGGCCACATGGGCTTCAATAGAGTCACGGTTAAAAACCACAGCTTAATGGCGATAGACAAAGAGAACAATTTACTCGTTATAAAGGGCGCTGTGCCCGGGCCGGCGGGTGGTTATTGTATTGTCCGCTCATCCAAAAAGGCTAATAAGCCGCAGGATTAGTGTTTGAATATGATTGAGTTGAAAGTCTATAACACGGATGGCAGGGAGGTTGAATGCTTGAAGGTCGATGAGTCTGCTTTCGGCGGCAGGGTTAGATATCTGTTGCTTAAACAGGCCATTATTATGTATCACGCCGGCAGTCGTATAGGTACAGCCGCGACTAAAAACAGAGGCTTAATAGCCGGCTCAACAAGAAAAATCTTTAGGCAAAAAGGAACCGGCAATGCCCGTGCCGGGACGGTCAGAACTGCTAAACGCGTGGGCGGCGGCGTTACCTTCCTGAAAAGGGCCAGAGATTTCAGCCAAAGTATGCCTAAAAAGCAGAGAAGATTGGCCAGAGATTCGGCCATATTGGTAAAGCTTTTGGGCAACGATGTTGTGGTTGTTGACGCGTTGAGTTTTGAAAAGCCCAGGACCAAAGATTTTGCACAAGTTCTTAGAAATTTGAGCATTGAGAGAAGCTGCATAGTGGCGACTGGTGAATACAACGAGAATCTTTATAAGTCGGCTCGGAATGTCCCCAAGGTGGCCGTTATGCCTGTAGCTGATCTCAATGCAGGTGAGATATGCAGCCATCGAAAGATGTTGTTCACCAAAGAGGCGTTTTTATCTGTTTTGAATAGAGAAGACAGTAGACAGGAAACAGGAGACGGAATACAGAATTCTGCTTCCTGATTTTTGTTTTTAGACAGTTGTTATGGATATACATAGTGTAGTAATTCGGCCTTTGATTACAGAACAGGGCATTCACTTTGCCAATACGAAAGGTGCGTATTCTTTTGAGGTTAACAGAAAGGCCAACAAAACTGAGATAAGAAATGCCGTGGAAAAAATATATAGCGTGAAGGTTCAAAAGGTAAGAACCGCTAATCGTAAGGGTAAACATCGCCGCAGAGGCGGAAAAATCGGCAGGACAGCCAATTGGAAAAAGGCCGTTGTATTTTTAGAGTCGGATTATCATATAGATTTGTTCTAAACCCGTCCTCTCGGCCATGCTCGGGGCAGGCCTGAGCGGGTTCGAAGGATACGAATTATGGCTATTAAAGTTTATAATCCAACAAGTGCAGGACGTCGTAACGGCTCAGTTATAGATTATTCTGTGCTTACTGCCACGATACCTGAGAAATCTCTTTGTTTACGTATAAAGAAAACCGGCGGTCGGAATGCGTTTGGCATCACGACAACGCGCTTCAGAGGCGGCGGAGCGAGAAAGATATATCGAATTATCGACTTCAAGCGCGATAAGGACGGCATCCCGGCAAAAGTGGCAACGATTGAATATGATCCCAACAGGGATTGTTTTATCTCCCTGCTTAACTACGCCGACGGCGAGAAAAGATATATATTGTCGCCGCAGGGAATAAAGGTTGGTGATGAGGTGGAGAGCGGCCAATCTTGTGAGCCTAATATTGGTAATGCGATGCCTATGGAGTCGATCCCCGCCGGCATTGAGATTCACAATATCGAAATGACGGCCGGACAGGGCGGTAAGCTGGTAAGAGGTGCCGGTGCCACTACGAAAATTGTAGCTAAAGAAGGTAATTGGGTGTCTATCGTCTTGCCGAGTGGCGAGATGCGAATGCTTCGCAAGGAATGCCGAGCGACGATTGGACAATTGAGTAATTCCGATCATCAGAACGTGCATCTCGGTAAGGCCGGGCGGACGCGGTTCCTGGGACGCAGACCTCACGTCAGAGGCAAAGCGCAGAATCCGGTTTCTCACCCGATGGGTGGCGGAGAAGCTCGCTCAAATGGCGGACGACATCCCTGCTCGCCTACGGGTGTCCTGGCAAAGGGCGGCAAGACCAGAAATCCAAGAAATCCAAGTAATAAAAGGATTATACGGAGACGCAAAACCAAGAAGCAAAGACGATTAGCTCTCTAAAACTTTGACTTGCGTCTTGCTAAGCGAGGCGCATAATACGAGATACAAAATGGGACGTTCACTTAAAAAAGGACCGTATGTTGACGAGAAGCTGCTTATAAAGGTTAACAAGCAGGCTGCTTCCGGGTCGAAAGAGCCGATAAAAACCTGGTTCAGAAGATGCACAATAATTCCTGAGTTTGTGGGTTTTACCTTTATGGTCCATAACGGCAAAGTGTTCAATAAGGTTTATGTCACCGAAGATATGGTGGGACACAGGCTGGGCGAATTCTCCCTTACCAGGACGTTTAGAGGTCACTCGAGCAGGAAAATAACGTAGCCGGCGCGGCTGAAAAGTTAAGCCGCCGGACATAAAGTATGTTAAGTGCTAAGAAACTAAAAGAGTTGTCTGAGAAGCGAAGGATGACGGCAGATGCTTTGGCCGGCCACCTCGCCAGAGGCAGGCTCGACAGGATGAAAGCAATCACGGCTGTCAGGAACTGGCAGCAGGGACTTTTTAAGCCTCAGCCGCGTACCGAGGACGTCCGTCGTTTGGCTGCGGCTTTCGGCGTAGAAGTAAACGAATTAGCTGATTGGGCGTCGTCTTACCAGTACGCCCCGATTTCTGCACGCAAGGCCAGGCTTGTAACACAGT
This sequence comes from uncultured Pirellulales bacterium, assembly GCA_964601355.1. Classification (GTDB taxonomy): domain Bacteria; phylum Planctomycetota; class Phycisphaerae; order Sedimentisphaerales; family Anaerobacaceae; genus CAZRNB01. The sequence continues at coordinate 24,436 of CAZRNB010000005.1, read as the reverse complement.
TGATAGCCGGCTTAAGTGTTCAGGATGCGATGGATGTCCTGAAATTCACGAGGAAACGAGCTGCGGTAATGGTTAATCAGGTCTTAAAAGCAGCCGTTGCAGACGCCGATGCGCAGCAGGCTGATGTGGACAATCTTTATGTCAGCCAGGCTCGCGTCGATGATGCGGGAATACGTCTCGGCACAAAAAGATGGATACCCAAGGACAGAGGCAGAGCGTATCCTATTCGCCAAAAGGCCTGTCATATACATATAGAGGTGACACAGGCTTAAGATGAAAATAGAAACGTGTAACGGCATATAATATTATGGGTCAAAAAACATCGCCAATAGGTTTTAGGACGGGTGTAACGCTGGGATGGCAGAGTACGTGGTTTGCCCCCAAGGCTAATTACGGTGATTTTCTTGTCGAGGACCAGAGGATTCGCAAATACGTTGACGATAAATTCAATCGTCAAATGCCTAAAGGTGCGGTGGCGAAGGTCGAGATTATACGAACGCGCAATGAAGTGAATGTAACACTGCACAGTGCTCGGCCCGGCGTGGTCATCGGCCCCAGAGGCGGAGAAGTTGATAAGCTGCGAGAGGAGCTCGAAGAGCTGACGGGCAGGAAGGTAGCCGTCAACGTTATTGAGATAAAAGAGCCGGACCTGAACGCCATGTTGGTAGGTGAGGCAATTGCCGAGCAGTTGGCGAAGCGTGCCTCATTTCGGCGTACAATGAAGCAATTTTGCGAAGCGGCGATGACCGCCGGTGCAAAGGGCGTGAAGATTACCTGCGCCGGCCGGCTGGCCGGCTCGGAAATGGCCCGAACGGAAACACAGAAGCTCGGCAGCATCCCGTTGCATACACTGGATGCTAACGTGGATTACGCCGTGGCAACGGCGCGTACAACGTACGGTGCAATTGGCATTAAAGTATGGATTTATAAAGGCAAATTCGGTGAAGAGATTCAGCAGGGAATACGTCGTCGCACTCGTCGTCCAAGACGCGCCACCGTGGCGCCTCAAGAAACCGCAGGGCCTGTAAGCAGTGCCACGGAAACTAACGTAGCTGCCTCAACGGAGAGCAGCAGTGTAATTCCATCTAAAGCTAAATAGTGACATATATTTTTTATAGGCAGGGTCTATAAAAATGGCAATGATGCCGAAAAGAGTTAAGTATCGAAAAAGCCAGCGCGGCAGAATGAAAGGAAATGCTACAAGAGGTAATCTCGTTGCATTCGGCGAATATGGTCTGCAGGCGATGGAAACGAGCTGGGTGAGCGCAAAAACCATTGAGGCGGGTCGTGTTGCTGCGACCCATTTTCTGCATCGTGAAGGAAAAGTTTATCTGAGGCTGTTTCCACATCAGCCCGTTAGCGCCAAGCCGTTGGAGACGCGAATGGGTAAAGGTAAAGGCGAGCCTGCATTTTGGATCGCTCGCGTAAGGCCGGGCCAGATATGTTTCGAAATCGGTGGAGTGAGCGAGGACGTTGCCAAGCAGGCGTTGCTGAGAGTTGCTCATAAGATGCCGATCAGGTGCAGATTCGTCAGGAGAATACGTTCTTTGTGAGTCATGTACCATCCAGTACATGGCTGACTCGTCACGGCAGCTCGTCTTGGCGAAGAGCCAAGCCGTAGCCGGAAGGCCGTGCCGTAGCATGAAAAGGAGCTTTAGGTGAAAGTGCAGCAATATCGTGAAATGGGCAGTGACGAGCTTGAGGAAACGCTACAGGAGCTTCGCAGGCATCTGTTTGATTTACGTTCCCAGGCGGTCACGGAGAAGCTGGAAAATTCAAAGGCCATTAGTAACGTTAGACGCGATATTGCAAGGCTTAAAACGATACTGCGAGAGCGAGCATTACGCTCCGCTGCTGATGTTGGATAATTGGTAGTAAAAAAATGCAGGAACGAAAATTAAAAACCTTAACCGGCAGAGTAATAAGCAGCAGCGGCAATAAAAGCATTAAAATTGCCGTTGACTTTACGGTCAAACATCCAAAGTACGGCAAATACTTAAGACGCAGAACCAAGCTTAGCGTGCACGATGAGAGCAACCAGGCCAGGCTCGGCGACCTTGTTGAAATTGCTCCATGCCGGCCTTATAGCAAGACTAAAAGCTGGCGTCTTCTTGGTATTGTGGAAAAGGCGGCTCAGCTTGAATCGTTGAAGCCTGAGTCCTTGAATGATACACAGGATACGAAAGACGTTGATTCGGGAACAATAAAGTGATTCAGCAGGAAACAATGTTGGATATAGCCGACAATTCGGGTGTCAAGTCGGCGCTGTGCATAAGGGTCCTCGGCAGGTCCGGAGCGCATGGCAAATTTACCCGGGCGGTCGCTACTCTGGGGGACATTGTCTGTGTTGCTATTAAGAAGGTATTACCAACCTGCCAGCTTGATCATAAAAAAGTACATAAATGTGTTATTATTCGTACCACAAGTTCAGTGAGGCGGCCTGACGGCAGCTACGTCAAATTTGACAGAAATGCAGCGGTGATGATTGATAATGAAGGAAATCCGATAGGGACAAGAATTTTCGGAGCAGTTGCTCGTGAGCTGCGCGAAAAAAATTATATGAAAATTATATCTCTGGCCAGCGAAGTAGTATGAGTATTCGATAGCGGCACAGAGTTTACAAATAATCGGCAGGTAAGATGGCTCGACACGTTAAGAAAGGTGATATGGTTCGGATTATAGCAGGTGACCAAAAAGGTGCCACCGGAAGAGTGCTGCGCGTTATACTTGAAAAGAATAAGGTGGTGGTTCAGGGTCACAATGTAGTAAAAAAGCACGTTCGGCCGTCGCATAAAAATCCTCAGGGAGGCAGGGTCAGTGTCGAGCAGCCTATTCATATCAGCAATGTTTTGCCCGTGAATCCGAAAACCTCCAAAAGCAGCAAGGTCCACTACAAGTTAGGCGAAGACGGAACTAAAAAACGAGTGGCTGCTGACGGTACTGAAATCAGTGTTGTTAGAAAGGCGAAGAGTAAATAAAGAACTTTAAATAGAGGGCTTGGTTACGAACCTGATATTATGGCGCGGTTAAAAGATTTATATAGGTCCAGGATAGTTCCGGAGCTGGTTAAAGAATTCGGCTATAAAAGCCAGATGGCTGTGCCGCGGGTGGAAAAGGTTGTGGTCTCGATGGGTGTGGGAAAAGCCGTGCAGGATAAAAAGTATATTGAGGCGGCCAAAAAAGACCTGACAATGATTACCGGCCAGGCGCCCCTTGTCTGCAAGGCAAAAAGAAGCGTCTCAAATTTCAAACTTCGCCAGGGCATGGAAAACGGCCTGAAGGTTACTCTACGCGGCGTGAGAATGTATGAATTTTTGGACAGGCTCATAAATCTTACAATTCCACGGGTAAGGGACTTCCGAGGTCTTAATCCGGACGGCTTCGACGGCAGAGGCAATTACTCGATGGGTCTGTCTGAGCAAACTGTTTTTCCAGAAATCAACCCGGCTCAGGTCGAGTTTCAGCAGGGTATGAACATAACGTTTGTTACGACGGCGAAAAACGATAAGGAGGCAAAGCAATTGCTGTTGCTCTTTGGTATGCCGTTTAGAAAAAAAATAACAGATAGTAAGTAGTTCGTAGTTCAATGAACTAAAAACTATGAACACTGAACTATAATAGGAATGTATAGATGTCCACTAAAGCGCTGGAAAATAAGGCAAGAAAGAAACAAAAGTTCCGTGTCAGGCAGTACACACGTTGCGAGCTTTGTGGAAGATCACGAGCTGTTTATCGCAAATTTAAAGTTTGCAGGATTTGCTTCAGAACCTTGGCTAATGAGGGAAAAATACCGGGTGTCAGAAAAGCCAGCTGGTAAAAAACCGACACGAGGTACAAAATTATGAGTTTGGTTGACCCAATAGCTGATATGCTAACGAGAATTCGCAATGCCGTGCGAATTAATAAAGGGCAGGTGGAAGTTAGAGCTTCGAATATTTGCGAAGGCATTGCAAATGTGTTAAAGAAAGAAGGCTACATCAGGGATTTTGACCGAGTTGATGACGGCAGAGGTGGGATACTGCGAATAACTCTCAAGTATGACCAGATGGGTCAGCCTGTAATAAGCGAAATCAAAAGGGTGAGCAAGCTGGGCCATCGTATTTATTCTTCCGTTGACAAACTGCCTCGCGTTCTGGACGGTATGGGTATAGCTATTATTTCGACAAGCAGGGGCGTAATGAGTGATAGAGACTGCCACCAGGCTAATATTGGTGGCGAAATACTCTGTATGGTCAGTTAATAATGAGTCGTATTGGGAAAAAACCTATTGATATCCCTGAAGGGATTAGAGCTGAGTTGAAAGGCTCATCTGTCACAGTATCGGGTCCGTTAGGAAGCCTGCAGATGGTGTGTCATCCCCTTATAAAGGTGGAGATCGACGGTAATACGCGGCAAATAATAGTTAAGAACGACCAGCCGCAGGACAGGCTAAGCAGGCAGTTTCATGGAACAATGCGCGCCCTGATTGCCAATATGGTCGCCGGCGTCAGTAAGGGTTACGAAAAGAAAATGGAGATTTACGGCACCGGCTATAGCGTTAAAGAGCAGGGCGGAAAGCTGATATTTCAGATAGGTTTTTCCCGTCTGATAGAGCGGACGATCCCCAAAGGCGTGAAAGTGAACATTGAAGTCAGTGCAACCCGTGGAGGTGAGGTTCCTGCAAAGCTCACGCTCTCGACGGTAGATAAGCAGCTCCTGGGGCAGTTTGCTGCGGATATACGCAAGATAAGGCCTCCGGAGCCCTACAAGGGTAAGGGCATCCGTTTTGCAGGTGAACGTGTTCGACGAAAAGTTGGCAAAGCATTTACTTCAGCAGCCACATAGTTAGGATATAATTTTCGTGAATGTTGACAAGATAAAAAAAGCGACGCTGAGGCGTAAATATCACGTGCGAAAAAAGATTTTGGGGACGCGGGAAAGGCCGCGATTGTCTGTTTTTCGGTCTAACAGGCATATTTACGTTCAGGTTATCGATGACACAACGGGAGTAACCCTTGTTTCCGCCAGCACCAGGGCAAAAGGATTGGCGGATCAGTTATCTGAAACGTCAAACAAAAAGGCCGCTGAGATTGTGGGTCAGACAATAGCAAAACAGGCTATCGGAGTCGGTATTAAATGTGTCTGCTTTGATAGGAACCGGTATAAATTTCATGGCAGAGTTAAATCGCTTGCCGATGCGGCGAGAAAAGCCGGATTGGTTTTTTAAAGTTTAGCGGAAGTTTGGAGGAAAAAGTTTGGAGCAAGAAGCGGGAAGAGTTGTTGAGCTGGAAGAGAAGCCGTTGGAGGATACGGTTGTAAAGGTATTCCGTTGCGCCAAGGTCGTCAAGGGAGGACGGCGATTCAGCTTCGCGGCTTTGGTCGTCGTTGGAGACCGAGCCGGCACAGTAGGCATCGGTTATGGTAAGGCTAACGAGGTTCCTCTGGCGGTTGAAAAAGGTTTGAAAGAAGCCAAGAAGAGTCTGCACAAGATCGTGTTAGCTAATCGAACGATTCCACATAAGATCGTCGGTAAGTACAGTGCCACAGAGATAATAATGGTTCCGGCTAGTCCTGGTACGGGAGTCATCGCCGGCTCCAGCGCGCGTGCGGTCCTCGAATATGCAGGGGTACAGGATGTTCTTACAAAAGTCTATGGAAGCACTTCTGCCAAGAACGTTGTAAAGGCTGCCATGAATGGATTGTTGAGATTACGCAGCAGAGAAATGATTGAAGGTATTCGCGGCATAACATTGGCGGTCAAAAGCGGCTAAACGCCATTGGGGTGATTAAATGTTTGACTGGGAAATAACTTATATTGCAGGCAGTAAGAAAGCCCGCCGGCGGGTCGGCAGAGGAAGCGGCTCCGGACACGGCAAAACTTGTGGCAAAGGCATGAAAGGAAGCCGCAGCAGAACCGGCGCAATGCGTGTGTCACTTTATGAAGGTGGGCAGATGCCTTTATATAGACGGCTGCCAAAACGCGGCTTTAGCAATTTCAATTTCGCGAAGCGATTTGAAATTGTCAATGTTTCACAACTGGATTTATTCAATGACGGCGATAATGTTGGCGCGGAAGAGCTGTTTAAAGCCGGGCTCGTGCGGAGTTGCAAAGGCAAAGTTAAAATACTCGGCGATGGCGAGCTGACGAAGAAGCTGCATATGACTGCTCACAAATTCAGCAGGACCGCAGAGCAGAAAATAGTGGGCTGCGGCGGTTCAGTAAAAACAATAAGTAAATAGTAAAAAAGGCGGTCAGGTAAGCGCCTAAAGGTACTTCAGGTTCCAGATATGATTAGGACGGTATTGAACATATTTAAAATCCCGGATTTGCGCAATAAACTTCTTTTTACGATTGCGCTTCTGTTGATATACAGGGTTGGTTTCCACATTCCTGTACCTGGTTTTGACCAGGCAAAGATATCCGCAAGGATGTCTGGAGAAGCAGATACTCCTCTGCGCAGGGCAGCTTTGTATATGCAGATGTTCACCGGCGGAAGATTAGACAAAACCTCGCTGTTTGGCCTGGGGATTATGCCATATATCACCGCATCTATTATTCTCATGCTGCTGGGCGAAGTTGTTCCTGCTTTAAAAAAGCTGCGTCAGGAAGGTTATACCGGTTATAAGAAAATAAACGAGTACACGCGTTACCTCACCGTGCTGGTTTGCGTAATTCAGGCGGTAATGTATATGAAGGTGCTGGGTTGGGGAGGGGCAGGAGAGGAAGGATTGGCTTATGCCGGCATGGAGCGTCAGGCTCTGTTAATGGGTGTTTTCGGCATGACGGCCGGCACCATTTTTATGATGTGGCTCGGCGAACAAATAGATGAATACGGCATAGGTAATGGTATTAGTTTGATAATTATGGCCGGCATCGTTGATAGAATGCCCTGGTCGGTGTGGTGGCTTGTGCGGAACGCCAGCTTCTCAGTTGCACCAGAGCCAGGCACAATAGGTCCTGCGAAGATATTTTTCCTGGTGGCAGCCTTCATATTTGTTACGGCAGGCGCCATACTAATAACGCAGGGACAGCGAAGAATACCGATTCAGCAGGCAAAGCTGATGCGGGGTCACAGGATATACGGCGGCCAAAGGCAGTATGTGCCGCTGCGCGTCAATCATGGCGGCGTAATGCCGATAATTTTTGCGTCCAGCTTTATGATATTCCCTCCGATTCTAATTGACCAGGTGGCAGTCCGGTTTCCTCAGTCGGAATTTCTGAGCATGTTGCGTGGCGCTTTTCGCTATGAAGGTTATTTCCACAGTGTTTTGTATATGTTATTGATATTTTTATTTGCTTATTTTTGGGTAACGGTGCAGTTTCAGCCCAAAGACATGGCCAAGAACCTGCGGGACTCGGGGGCATTTGTTCCCGGGCTTCGGCCGGGGCGCAGAACTGCTGATTATCTTGAAACGGTGATGATCAGAATTACATATTTTGGAGCTGCATTTTTAGCTGCTATCGCTATTATCCCATCGCTGGTTGCAATGTTGCTGGGAATTCCATTCAGTGTGGCGACGTTCCTCGGCGGTACAGGTTTATTGATAGTTGTCAGCGTCTCGCTGGATTTGGTGCAGAAAATCGAGGCTAACCTCCTGATGCGCAGCTACGAAGGTTTCATGGGAACAGGCAGAATAAAGGGAGCTTACGCATGAGGTTAGTTTTACTCGGTGCCCCCGGTGCAGGCAAAGGAACACTGTGTAAGCGAATTGTCGCTCGATATGGTCTGCAGCACCTGTCCAGTGGTGATATATTGCGGGAACAAAGAGCCGCCGGTACCGAGCTTGGGAAAAAGGCCTGCGGTTTTATGGATTCCGGCGCACTTGTGCCGGATGAAATCATTATTGAGATGATGATTGATGCAGTGAAAAAGACGAAAGCTTCTGGTTTTATTCTGGATGGTTTTCCCCGAACCGTCAATCAAGCCGCCGAGCTTGATGCGTCGCTGGTCGGCAGCGGTCAGGACATAGATGTTATTCTGAATCTGCAGGTTGACGGCCGAATAATTATGCAGCGGATGACCGGCAGAAGAAGCTGTCCAAAATGCGGCGCAGTGTACCACGTCAAAAACTTAAAACCAAAAGTTGACGGAGTATGTGATAGCGATGGCGTCAAGCTGATTCAGCGTCCGGACGATAAACCTGACGTGGTGGCAAACCGTCTCAAAACCTATCATCGGCAAACAGAGCCGCTGGTAGAATATTATAAAAACAGCCGAACAGTTTATGATATCGATGCTAATAGCGACGCAGACGAGGTAAGCACTTTTGTATTTGAGAAACTGGATGCCCTCGTCAAAGCATGAGCCAAGATGCGAGATACGAAACTAAATGGCTATAACGCTTCGCAGCCGAAGAGAAATTGACTTGATGAGCAAAGCAGGTGCTGTTGTAGCGGATGTTCTTTCAAAATTGCAAGAGGTCGCAAAGCCAGGGGTGACAACCGGGCAATTGAACGAAACAGCTTTGCAAATGACCGCTGACGCCGGAGCCGAAGCTTTGTTTAAGGGTGTGCGCGGTCCACATGCGAGGTTCCCGTTTCCCGGCGCAATATGTGTCTCAATCAATGAAGAGGTTGTTCACGGGATTCCTTCGGAAAATGTTAAGCTCAAAGAAGGCGACGTCCTGAGTATTGATTTCGGCGTCAGGCTTAACGGTTATTGCGGCGATGCCGCTATTACTATCGGCATCGGCGAAATTTCCGTGGACAACCGCAGACTCATGGATGTGACAAAGCAGGTTCTCGATATAGCAATAGCAAGAGCTAAGCCGGCCGTTAGATGGAGCCGGATCGCTGCCGAGATGCAGGGCTGCGCGGAATCAGCAGGCTTTTCGGTTGTTAAGGATTTTGTTGGACACGGAATTGGCAGGCGAATGCACGAGGACCCCAAAGTGCCCAACTTCGTCAGTGATGAGCTGCTGGCTAATGATATTATCCTGACCGAAGGAATGGTTTTGGCTGTTGAGCCGATGATAAATGCCGGAAGCGCTGCTGTGCGAACGCTTAAAAACGGATGGACGGTGGTGACAAAAGACGGAAAATGCTCGGCGCATTTTGAACATACGGTCGCAATGGTAGAGAATGGCTGTGAAGTGCTGACGATAAAATAAGATAACCGGCATGGTTTAGCAGCCTTTAGGTGACGGGTGCTTATGGCAAAGAAAGACACAATAAGATTGCAGGCTAAGGTGACGGAAGCTTTGCCAAACGCAATGTTCAAAGTTGAGCTGGAAAACGGCCATAAAGTGCTGGCTCATGTTTCCGGCAAGATGCGTATGCACTTTATTCGAATTCTGCCGGGTGACCTCGTGACGGTTGAAATGTCGCCGTATGATCTGAATCGAGGGCGAATAATTCTCCGTCATTAGGATTGTGATAATAGAATGGTATGCACGGCATACCATTCGGAAGTTCAGGAAAAAAAATGAAAGTAAGAAGCTCGGTAAGACGTATATGTGAGAATTGTAAGATTGTTCGCCGCAGAGGTGTTGTGCGCGTGATTTGTATTAACCCACGACACAAACAGCGTCAGGGGTAAATACTTGGATAAAATCAAAAATCAAGATGTAAAATGCAAAATCGGAGAATTCATTTATATTGATTTTTTATTTTTAAGTTTTGAATTGTAAGAAGGTGCTGATATGCCTCGTGTAGTTGGTATTGATATTCCTAATGAAAAGGTTATATGGATTTCATTGACCTATATCCCTGGTATTGGCAGATATACCTCTGAGCAGATTTTAAAGGAGGCCGGCATTGATAGGAGCACAAAAGCCACTAAGCTCAGTGAGGATGAGCTTAGCCGGATAACGCAGATTATCGACCGCAATTATATCGTGGCAGGGCAGCTTCGCAGAGAAGTTGCTCAGAACATAGCTCGGTTACGCGACATAAACTGTTATAGAGGTGTTCGCCACAGAAGAGGTCTGCCGGTTCGTGGCCAGCATACTCAAAGTAATGCACGCACGCGCAAGGGGCCGAGGAAAACGGTCGCCGGCAAGAAAGGCGTGAAAGAGCAGCGTTAGCTTAATTTAACAAGACGGGGAAAATAATGGCAAAAAGTGCAAAACGGAAAGTCAAAAGAAACGTTGTTCGAGCTGTTGTGTATATAAAAGCGACCTTCAATAATACTCTGATTACGGTTACGGATTTGGAAGGTGATACAATCTGTTCGAAGTCGGCAGGCTGTGTCGGCTTCAAAGGCTCTCGTAAGAGCACGCCTTATGCTGCTCAGCAGGCTGCGCAGAACTGCGCCAATGCCGCCATGCGTAATGGCGTGCGGGAAGTTGAAATTAAGGTCAAGGGCCCCGGAGCAGGTCGGGAATCCGCTATCTCAGCCATACAGCAGGCCGGGTTACGTATCGCATCTATTGAAGATGTCACGCCTTTGCCGCATAACGGCTGCAGGCCGCCGAAACGAAGAAGGGTATAATTCAAAAGCTCGCTGAAAACTTTTAGGAGACAAATAAAAATATGGGTCTTTATGTTGGTCCATCTTGTAGATTATGCCGTCGTGAGAGTATAAAGCTCTTCCTCAAGGGCGTAAAGTGCGAGACGGCTAAATGCCAGGTCGAAAGAAGACAGCGTAATTTGGCGCCCGGCATGCACCGCTGGCAAAGAACACGGTCAAGTGAATATGCCGTTAGGTTGCGTGAAAAGCAAAAGGTCAAGAGGTACTATGGGCTTTTAGAGCGGCAGTTTATGAGATATTTTCATAAGGCTGAGCGGCTGAAGGGCAATACCGGCGAGAATCTGCTGCGTTTGCTGGAATCTCGGCTGGATAACGTGGTATATAAGTTAAACTTTTCGCCGTCTCGTAAATCAGCCAGACAATTGATTTGTCACGGTCATATATGCGTAAATGGTCGCAAGACCGATATAAGTGATTATACCTTGAAAGTTGGGGATAAAATAACTCTGAAAAACTCTGAAAAGAGTGTCAAAAAAATAAAGCAGCAACTGGAGAGCAATCCGAATTTTACCGTCCAAAGCTGGCTGCAATTGGACCGTGAAATGCCCGGGGCTACCGTTGTTGCAATGCCCAGCCGAGCCGACGTTCAGATTCCTGTAGAGGTGCAATTGGTTGTGGAGTTATGCTCGAGATAACAACCTTCAGTGCGATTAACCTGTGGATTTCAGCGATCTCGTCGGAGATAGTTTACTACGGGATTTATATGCAATTTCGATATTTGGATTTTTGATCGGAGGCCTATATGCGAGTAACCTGGCGTGGTTTGGAGCTGCCGACTCGTGTGGAGCGTGACACGATAGTATCAACCGATAAGTATAGCCGGTTTTTTATTGAGCCGTTCGAACGTGGCTTCGGCACAACTATCAGCAACAGCCTGAGACGCGTATTGCTTTCTTCGCTGGAGGGTAGCGCCGTTACATCCATCAAAATAGCAGGTGTCGATCATGAGTTCACCACAATAAGCGGCGTGATGGAGGATATGACGGATATAGTTTTGAACGTCAAAAACCTTGTCGTTCGGCTCACGGGCACGGGTCCCAGGACAATGAAGGTCTCCGCTAATAAAGCCGGAGTTATAAAAGCAGCCGACATTGTTGTCGATCCGGCGATAGAAATTATAAACAAAGATTTGGTATTAGCTACTCTAACGGAAGATGTAAATTTCGAAATGGAGATGGTGGTTGAGACCGGCAGAGGTTACGTGCCGGCTTCCGAACGAATTAATGACACCGACAGATTCGACCAGGAGATTGGCAGGATACTAATTGACGCCATATATTCACCGGTCACCAGAGTTCGCTATATAACCGAAAACACCCGTGTAGGTCGGCGAACAAATTATGATAAGCTGATTTTGGAGATATGGACCAACGGAACGATCACGCCTGAAATGGCGCTGGTGGAAGCTGCCAAGATATTACGCAAGCACATCAATCCGCTTGTCCAGTATTTCGAGATCGGAGAACAAATCGTCGCCGTCCCCGTGACTAAAGAGGCGCAGGAAAATGCCGTGGATGAGGAATTATCCAAAAAGCTGGGCCTTCCCATTCAGGAGCTGGAGCTTTCGGTCAGAGCAAGTAATTGTCTTGAGTCGATGAAAGTCGAAACGGTCGGCCATCTGGTACAAATGACGGATGCGGACCTTCTGAAGATTCGCAGCTTCGGCAAGACTTCGCTGCGTGAGGTCAAGAGGAAAGTTGCCGATATAGGTTTGTCTTTGGGAATGAAAATCCCGTAAATGAGGAGTATGAGCAAATGCGTCACAGAGTTGCTGGTCGTCATTTAAATCGAACAAGTGCGCACAGGCTGGCCTTACGCCGGAATTTGGCTGCTTCGCTTATTGAGCATGAAACGATTTCGACTACTATCACAAAAGCCAAAGAAGCAAAGCCTTTTGCTGAAAAGCTGATTACATTGGCAAAGCGGGGCACTTTATATGCCAGGCGACGGGCAATCGCCTTGCTTGGAGATCGTGACATTATAGATCATAAAGATGGCGGAGCGGTCAAAAAAGGCACGATAATCGGAAAATTGTTCAGCGAGATTGGACCTCGATACCTTGATAGAGCCGGTGGTTACACAAGGATTATCCACTTGTCTATGAGAAGATTGGGCGATAACAGCCAGCTTGTCTTGCTGCAGCTGGTAGGCGCAGAAGAAAGTCCTCGAAAAGAAGGTAAAAGCAAGGAAAAGAAAGGCGCTCGCAAAAAGACAGGCTCGGCTGCGATATCCAAAGAGGTTGCCCCGGCTGAGAAGAAAGAAAATGCCTAAAGTGGATAATTCATAGCTTTAGGTGCTTTATCCACTCCAAACTTGTCTGAAGACAGTCAAGATTTTAGTCACTTTTTATTCAAAGTATTGATATGAGCGGCTGTATCTTTTGTAAAATTGCAGCCGGGCAGATTTCGGCTGCAAAGATTTATGAAGATGAAGTAGTGTTTGCCTTTTTAGATATAGGCCCTATAAGCGATGGCCATACGTTGGTGATTCCTAAACAGCATTTTGAAAGACTTCACGATTGTCCTTCCGAGGTTCTCGGCCGGATATGCTCACGGCTGGGCAAAATCGCCGGTGCCGTAGCGGCGGCGATGAAGTCCGAGGGCTATAATGTCTTATGCAATAACGGCAGAGCTGCCGGCCAGGTGGTTGAACATCTGCATTTTCATATAATTCCTCGCGATAGCGGCGACGGCCTGTTTAAAAGCTGGCCTTCTTACAAATATAGGCAAGGCCAGGCGGAGGCGATTATTGCAAGTATTCGCGCTTTGATACCGATAGTGCAGGAAGACGAGTCGAAAAAGTTATAATTTGTTTTTGTTGTTCTTGACGAATCTGTATTCTATGGTATAAAGAATTGTGCGATCGCGGGGTAGAGCAGTCTGGTAGCTCGTCGGGCCCATAACCCGGAGGTCGCAGGTTCGAATCCTGCCCCCGCTATTAAGCCCCGTATCAGGTGACGCTGTTGACACGGTCCCATCCTTATCTCTGTCAAAGTCTTTCGCAGTGGGATTGGTGCGAGGCGAGGTACAAGGATGCCGGTTCAGTGTGAGCTATGTCCGAAGATGTGTATCATCCAGCCCGGCCAGAGCGGCGACTGCCGGGTAAGAATCAATATCGACGGCGTCTTACGCACGGTTATCTATGGTTTTCCTTGTTCGCTTTCTCCTTATGACCCGGTTGAAAAGAAACCTCTCTTTCATTTCCTGCCAGGCACAAGAATCTTTTCCGTGGCGACCGTTGGGTGCAATCTTCATTGCAGGAATTGCCAGAACTGGGAAATATCGCAAGCCAACCCGGAAGAGAGCCAGGCGTATGTTTGCCCGCCGGAAAAACTTGTTGCACTCGTGAAAGAGTATAAATGTCCCTCCCTGGCATATACGTATAATGACCCAATCGTTTTTTATGAATATACTTATGATACGGCAAAGCTGGCCAGAGAGGCCGGCATACGCAACGTCCTTGTAACAGCCGGTTATATAAATGAGCAGCCGTGGAAACAATTGCTGAAATACATCGACGCTGCGCACATAGATTTAAAGGGAATGACGGACGAATTTTATAGGGAAGTTTGTTCCGCGACGTTAAAACCCGTGCTGAATGCTTTAGTTATAGCAAAGGCAAGCGGTGTACATGTTGAAGTTATAAACTTGATTATTCCGACGCTGAATGATAAGCCCGAGCGAATCCGCGAGCTTTCCCGCTGGGTTAAAGCAAACATGGGCGAAGAGACCCCGCTGCACTTTTCGGCGTTTTACCCGCAGTACAAGATGCAGCACCTGCCGCCAACCTCGCCAAAGATTTTGGAAATGGCTCGTGAAATTGCGATGAGTGAAGGGCTAAACTTTGTCTATATAGGCAATGTCACCAGCAGGGAAGGACAGAATACATATTGCCCTGGCTGCAAAAGGCTTCTTATCGAACGCAGCGGTTATACTATCATGCAGAATCGGCTAAAAGACGGCCGCTGCCCGGATTGCGGCAAAGAAATATACGGAGTTTGGAAATGACACGTAGAAAATTTATTCAGAAAATATTGAAAACCTGCCTGTTTGCTGTTGGTATCACATCCTCTGTCATTGCGAGCGTTAGCGAAGCAATCTCAAGGTCTCGTTCCACAAAATGTTACAAGAGATTGCCACGTCGCTTCGCTCCTCGCAATGACCACGAAGAAACGCTTAAGGAATCATTATTTGATTCCAAACATAAATTCGTATGGGCTAACCATATTGAAAAATTTCCCGGCTCTTTAAAACCCTTGCGAGATATCTCTAAGCAAGACAATTGGAGCGGCTGATATGAGCAGATTGTTAAGGAAATCCACGAAAGCGAAATTTCTAATAGGTTTAGCGGTTATATCGCTTGGTGTTATCGCATTATTTTTTTGGAAGGCACAAGCGCCGGAAAAGACTGCGGTGGCTACTCCCGGCAAGGTTGTTTTTCATTCGATACTTGCCGAAAAAGGATGGTATCCTGCTGATGCAAATGCCCTTAAAAAACAAATCGATGGCTTTTTTCAAAAAGCTGATGCTAAACCAATAAACAACGTTATTGCCCTTATTCTTCCTCACGCAGGATACGCGTACTCAGGCCAGGTCGCGGCAAATGGGCTAAAAACCATTGACAGGAAATTTGAACGGATCATCGTTATAGGCCCCAGTCACTATATTCCTATGGAGGAGGTGCTGAGCGTGCCGAGAGTGACGCATTATGAAACGCCGCTGGGAGAAATACCGCTGGACGTGGAATTTATAAACAAGCTCTTAAAATATTCGGTGTTTCAAAACGTGCCGCACGCACACGAGTATCGAGATGGTCTTCAAATATACCAGGAGCACAGCGACCAAATAGAGCTGCCGCTGCTGCAATACTGCCAGAAGGATTTCAAGCTGGTACCGATTGTGGCTGGCCGTTGCTCGCCGGAAACAATAAGGAAAGCCGGCACTATTTTGAGAAGTTTGGTCGATCAGCAAACCCTTGTAATCGCAAGCTCAGATTTCACTCATTATGGAGCAAACTATGGCTATGTGCCTTTCACCGAAAATGTCTCTGAGCAAATCAAAAAGCTGGATATGGGGGCTTATGAATATATATCAAAGCTGGATAGTACCGGTTTTCAGGAATATATACAAAAAACAGGAGCAACGATATGTGGTTATGTCCCTATTGCGATTCTTCTTTCTGTGCCGGATAAAAATACCAAGGGTGAGCTTGTAAAATATACTACATCAGGCCAGTTGACAGGCGATTTCAATAATTCTGTTAGTTATTTTTCCATTGTTTTTTCCGGAGCATGGACAACCTTACCGGAAACCCAGCCACAGAAAAATAATACAGAATTGACGGAAGAGGATAAAAAACAACTTTTAATTTTAACCCGCAAAACAATAACCTATGCTTTACAGAATCAGCGAATCCCACAGGCATCCGAGTTAGGCGTTACAATTAGCGACGTCATGGCCTCTACCAGAGCAGCCTTTGTAACACTTAAGAAAAATTCTCAGCTTAGAGGCTGTGTCGGTGACGTCTTTCCGCAAAGACCGTTATATAAATCGGTCATTTTAAATGCTATTAACGCTGGCTTTAACGACGGCCGTTTTCCGCCCCTCACAGACACTGAATGTAATGATATTAAAATCGAAATCTCTGTGCTGACAGTGCCGCAACCAATCGACACTTATAATAAAATCCGGCTTGGCACAGATGGCGTTGTAATGAATAAAAATGGTCATTCAGCTCTCTTTCTGCCACAGGTTGCGCCGGAATGGGGCTGGGACCTTAACCAAATGCTCACTCAGTTGTCACTAAAGGCCGGTTTGCCCCCGGATGCCTGGAAAGAGGGTGCGAGCTTTTTGGTATTCCAGGCCGATGTTTTTGGTGAAGAAAAATGAAGTTTGCTCGTGGCTTTCTGATATTCACCTACGGCCTGTTTACCATCGCTGCTCAATCCTTGCTTTTTCGAGAGTTCATTACCACCTTTGAAGGCAACGACATAAGCGTTGGAATTTTCTTCGGCTCATGGTTTTTATGGATCGCCTTAGGGGCGATACTGGTTTATAGAACAAAATTCTTTGCCCAAAAATTGCTCAAAAATATAGAATTTCTGCTTCTGGCGTTTCTGCCGGCCTTTATTCTGGAATGGATACTGATTGTCTATGCACGCCAGCTTGCAGGCGTTCAATCCTACGCGTTATTGTCAATACGAACCATTTTGTTTTTATCAATGGCGATAAATGCACCGGTCAGCATCATCACGGGATTGTTTTTCCCAATCGCCTGTCGATGGCTGCGAGATGATGGGGACTCTGCCGTCTCACGCGTGTATATTATAGAAGCCGCAGGCAGTTTTCTCGGCGGCACTGGTGTAACCGTCCTTCTGGGGCTGGGCATAAGCTCGGCAAGGATTTTCTTTATATTGGCTCTTATTCTGACTGTGGCGGCAGTTTTAGTCCAGCTTGTTAAAGCAGGAAGATGGGCCTGGCTTTGTGTGCCTGTTTTTGTTTTGGTTTGTCTGTTCGCCGGGGTTGACAAGCACCTGTCTGAACAAATCCGCATTGTAAAGTGGAATAAATTACTTCCGCAAGGCCGGTTGGCCGGTTCATTCCAAACGGCCCAGGCTGAGTACCTCTACGGCGACTATCAAGATCAGTGGGTGGCTGTCCGTGATGGCAGCACGTGTGAAGCTCTTCCCGATTATGAAGCTACCGGGCGGATTGCAGCTATTAGTCTGTGCCAAAATCCTAAAGCCGGCAAAATTTTAGTTATTGGCTCGGGTCTGGGTCTTTGCAGCCAATTTTTGCATTTGCCGCAGACCGAAGCCGTAACATGGGCGCATTGCGATAGCGAATATGTACAGAAGGTTAATAAATTTATTCCTGCAAAGTTCAGAATTAGCGACGAGCGGTTCCACGCATTAACCGGTGACATTCGCCTCCTGCTAACCGGGAATAAAGGATATTATGATATAGTAATTATTAATCTGCCCGATGCGACCAGCTCGGTCCTGAACCGCTATTACACGCTTGAATTTTATCAGCAAATTAAAGAAGCGCTACATCCTAATGGTGTATTATCAGTTCGCATAGTGGGCGGAGAAAATATAATGGGCACCGAGCTAATCAGCCTCGGCGCCTCGACAAGATTGACGCTTCAGAAGGTTTTTTCCCAGCTTGCTCTAACGCCTGGCGATGACACCTGGTTTATCGCATCCGATTCTGAAAATCTCACAGGCCGGCCCGGCATTTTGCGGGACCGCTTTGCAGCGATAGAAAATGCCGACATCATTTTTCCTCCAGAAGCTTTGCTCTCAGTTTATTTGCCTGACCGCTCTGCCGCTGCTTTAGAGAGCTATGCAGGCACTGATTTGCCTGAAAGCCTTCTAATCAATCGTGATTCGAGGCCTCTGACGCACCTATACAGTTTATTGCTGACTGCTAAACAATCTGGAGTGCCGGTTACCAAACTCGTCAAATACTTGGCTTTGACGGGCATCTTAGTTTTTATTATCCCGATTTTAGTTTTTGTGGTTTTACGAGCCATATATGTCTCGTCGTGCGTCGTGCGTCGTGCGTCGTGCGAAATTTCACGCAATACGCAATACGCAATACGCAATACGAGTTTTGATAGCTCCTTTCTTATCTTCTCGGCAGGCTTAGTGGGGATCGGCGTTGAAATCGTCTTGATGTACTTATACCAAACCAGTTTTGGCTCACTTTATTTGCATATTGGGATTATTTCTTCTTTATTTATGGTGGGCCTAACCGCTGGTGCAGCCTTAACCTCGTATCTCGTGAAGCGTATCTCGTATCTCGTTTCAATATCATTTGGGGTAATAATTGCTCATGTTCTAATCTTGGCTACAATCGCTTTTTGGCCGGGCCAGCAGTGGACGCACCTGACCTTTGCAATTGCATTTATATTAAGTGGCGTCTGCGCTGGCTGCTATTTTCCTTTAGCAGCTCAGCAGCTCAGCAGCTTGGCTTTTGAGATAGGCCAAATAGGCAGCAAGCTCGAAACTGCCGACCACATCGGGGCCTCAGCAGGTGGACTATTTACAGGCCTTGCACTTGTCCCTGTCCTGGGTACCAATGTTACTCTTTTTGTATTTATTGTGTTTCTCCTGGCTAATATCCCGCCTTTTGCATTGAGAATATACAAACCAGCAGGACCCGGCATTGATTTTTCTAATCTTAAATTTCAATTACGCAGGCTTAGTTACATTCTATTCGGTATTGCTGCATCCGTTATTCTTTGCTCGAATCTTTTGTCTTATTCCGGCTCAAGGTTTTTACCGTCACCATTGCGGTATTCTGCGCGAGCCTTTTCCGGCGGCTTGCACCTTGAGCAGAAATCAAACATTCTTCGTGATAGCAGCCAGAAATTCAGTTATTTCAGAGTTTCTGACGTCAACGATAAATTAGCAGGCTATATCTTTAGCTCGCGGGACCTGGCGCCGGAGGTTCGCGGCTTTGGCGGAAAGATAAATCTTGCTATATATGTGGACCCTAACGGTATGCTCATTAACTTCCACATAATCCAATCAAGTGAAACTCCGACATATCTTGGTATGCTCGACAAATGGCTGGAGCAGCTCAAGGGTCGTTTCCTTTTTAAGCCCCAGCCGTTCGCAGATGTTCATGCGGTAACCGGCGCGACCGTAAGCTCCAAAGCTATTCTTTCAGCTCTGGAAAAGTCGAGTCAAAGATTTGCTACGCAGATACTCGATCGCTCTCTCCAGGTGGTGGGCAGTGCCCACCCTGGCTCTAACTATCTGCCGGACATACATGGGATATATTTAATAGGCGTTTTTGCACTTGCTATGATAGTCACCTACCGCGGCGGATTCTGGAGCAGATTGGTAGTGCTTTTATCTACCCTTATCTTCGGCGGCTTTATTTTGAACGTCCAATACTCAACCGAACAGATAGTGACTATTCTTTCTTTGCATGTCCCCGCTATAAGATTGTCAGGAGCATTTTTGTTAATTGTCGCAGTGCCGCTTATGGTAATAATCTTTGGCAATCTCTATTGCGGCTATATCTGTCCCTTTGGAGCAGCGCAGGAATTACTGAGCTACATTGTCCCTGAGAGGTTCAAGCGAACCGTCACGATAGAAAAGATGCGAAAGGCAAGATTCGTCAAATATATTGTTCTTTTTGTTTTAATAATTGTGTTCTTTCTCTCTATAGATCGAAATACGCTTTCGGCTGACCCTCTTATTTCATTCTTCAATAATTTGCATTTCTTTCCTGCCATAGGCGGATCAATGCTTGTGATTGTAACGATAGTTTTTATAGGCTCACTTTTTTATACGCGCTTCTGGTGCCGGTATTTATGCCCGGCGGGAGCTTTTCTGTCGCTGCTTAACAATATCGTCTTGTTAAAGCACTACGTACCGGCAAAAAGATATGCCAAGTGTGAGTTCGGCCTGACCGCAGATGACCATGCAGATTGTATATACTGTGACAGATGCCGGTATCAGCCAAAGGCGGTGGGTGGCAGCGTCAAAACCGCAGGTTTTGGCGATGGCTGGTCGTCTCGCTATTTCGTAGCTGTTGTAGTTATAATAGCGATATTCGTATCGTTAGTTTCTTTAAGCAGGCTGCGGGAAGTCCTTCCTGCCGGTCTTAGTCAGCCAGCCGTTTCAGCAGGCTCCGCCGGCCAGCCAAGAGATGTCGATTTACAGCGTGTGCGAGATTTGATAGAACAGAAAAGGCTCTCCGACCGAGAGGCTCAGTTCTATAGAAAGGTCGAGTAAAATAGTACAGGATAAGGATTTGATATATGAACAAAAGCAAAACCAGAAGGAATTTATTCAAGAGTAGAAGAACCGGGAAGATTTCACATCTGCGAAAGCCGGAAGATGTACCTTTGGAGCAGTGGCAGATTGACTTACGCAAACAATTTGCACAGAAGCAGGATTTTCTTCTTAAGAATACAGGAACCGAACCGATTTTCTCTGAGTTTCTCGTTACAAATCCGGCCACCGGCGGCGAGTATCGCGTTGCGATTCGCGGGCAAAGGATCGGCGATAATTACTGCTCCTGTCCTGATTTCGCGGTTAATACCCTCGGAACCTGCAAACATATCGAGTTCGCACTTAATAAACTTCAGCTAAAAGAGGAAGGCAAAAAAGCCTTTGCAGAAGGTTTTCGACCTGCTTACTCGGAAGTATATCTGCGTTACGGAGCCAAGCGGGAAGTAATATTTAATCCCGGCACTGATTGTCCAAAATCTCTGCTGGAGCTTGCTTCGCGTTACTTTAATCCGCCTGCGGCGGATGGAATTTTAAAGCCACAAGGTTACTTTCTATTCGATACGTTTATGAAAGAAGCCGCAGCAATCAAGCATGACTTGCGTTGTTATGAGGATGCAATAAAGTTTATTGCCCAGGTCAGAGACCAGGCTCAGCTAAAGAAACACATCGAAAAAGCCTTCCCAGGCGAAGCTGACAGCGCCGCTTTCAGGAACTTGTTAAAAGTCGAGCTATATCCTTATCAGCGGCAGGGAGCTT
Organism: uncultured Pirellulales bacterium; assembly: GCA_964601355.1. Lineage (GTDB taxonomy): Bacteria > Planctomycetota > Phycisphaerae > Sedimentisphaerales > Anaerobacaceae > CAZRNB01. The sequence goes on along the minus strand of CAZRNB010000005.1, from coordinate 3,475 downwards.
TATTTGCTGCAAAAGCAGGACGAAGCCTGCTTGCTGATGATATGGGCCTTGGCAAAACAATTCAGGCAATTGCGGCGGTTGAAATATTAGCCCGAACAGTCGGCCTCGAGCGTGTGCTGATTATATCTCCCACTTCACTGAAGCATCAATGGAAACAGGAAATCGAAAAGTTTTGTGACCGTTCAGTCGAGGTCGTAGAAGGCTCACTTACAAAACGGGCCGGCCTTTATGTGTCTGATTCATTTTATAAGGTTACCAATTATGATGTTATCCACCGTGACCGTCAGCTTATTGCCAAGTGGGCGCCTGAAATGATTATTCTTGATGAAGCACAGCGGATTAAAAACTGGAAGACCCGAAGGGCACAAAGCACAAAAAAGCTTGAATCCAAATATGCACTTGTGCTTACCGGAACGCCTTTGGAGAATCGGCTCGAAGAGCTGCATTCCATTGTTGAATTTGTTGACCGCTTCCGCCTGGGGCCTATGTTCCGTTTTCTTGCTGAACATCAGCACTTGGATGAAGATGGCATGGTAATAGGGTATCATAACCTTTCAAGGATTGCCAAATCATTAGAGCATATCCTTGTTCGTCGCACTAAAAACGAGGTCTTGAAAGAGCTGCCAAAGCGCCTGGAAAAGAATTATTTTGTCCCTATGACGTCCGAGCAGATGAAACATCATGAAGAAAATCGAGAAATAGTTGTACGCATCGTTGCCAAATGGCGACGACTGGGCTTTTTATCTGAGACGGATCAGCGAATACTTATGATTGCATTACAGAAAATGCGTATGAGCTGCAACAGCACTTATCTGCTCGACAAAAAAACCGATTTTGGCGTTAAGGCTGATGAGCTGATTTCAGTGGTAGATGAGATATTCGAGCGGCCGGATGCAAAGGTGGTGGTCTTTAGCCAGTGGCTGGGAACACACGAAATACTTTTGGATCGCTTAAAATCAGCTAAATGCGATTATGTGCTGTTCCACGGTAGAATACCAGGTGCAAAAAGAAAGGAGCTGATTAGACAATTCAAAAATGATCCCGGCTGCCGGGTATTTCTCTCAACGGATGCCGGCGGATTAGGACTGAATCTGCAAAACGCTTCGGCAGTGGTTAATATGGATTTGCCCTGGAATCCGGCAATGCTCGAACAGCGTATTGGACGAATTCATCGTCTTGGCCAGCGTATGCCGGTTCGGGTAGTAAATTTTATAGCCCAGGGAACGATCGAGCACGGCATGCTTTCGCTGCTGTCGTTCAAGCAGTCTCTTTTTTCGGGCGTTCTTGACAAAGGTGAGGACGAGGTATTTCTCGGCGGGACAAGACTGAAGCGTTTTATGGATTCGGTGGACAAGGTTACAGGTGCTATTCCCGAATCAATGCCCCGGCAGGCTAAAGCCGGCGAAGACGGTGATGGTGCGGAACAAGTGGTATCAGATGAAACGGATACGGCAGATACGAAAAAGGCGGCGGAAACTCTGCAGCAGCAAACCTGGAATGAGCTTGTTTCAACGGGCTTGTCATTCCTCGATAAGCTTGGCCGAGTGTTCGTTGCAGAAGAAGGCAAATTACAGCAGCCCGTCTTGCCGCCATTTAGTGGATTGAGAGAGTCCGCTTCAAAAGTTTTGCCTGGATTAAGTATCGAAACAGATAAAGCTACCGGCCAGCGTCATTTGAAAGTACCAATACCAGGAAAGGAAATCATTCAGGGCATAGCCAATCTGCTCACCGAATTCGCAAAAAAGATATGACGCTGCGGTTAATGGAGCCGGCTATATTTGAAGATAAACCGGAGGTATTATATAGAGGTAATAAATCTATTCTGCTCTTTGTTGAATTGCGACATATCTTACTTTGCGTCGGTACCGGAAGTTGGAGGAATCTTTTGCTGTGGCCCTATGACTATGAATTTTCGTTCGCCAACGGGAGCGTTGTCGCAAAGCACCTGTACAACGTATTCGCCTGCTTTTTCAAATCTCAACTGCTGCCAGCAGACATTTATTTCCACAACCTGCAGGGGATTTGGGAATTCCAGAGGCCCCCTCATGCCGGCAATTATTTTGTTATCTTCGAGGCTTATAAAACGAAGGTCTGTTTGATATTTGCCGTGGCCGTTGGTCAGCGCAACGTAAACGTGCAGAGAAGGATGCGTGCAGGGAAAGCTATTTGCCCTGATAACACTAAAAAGGCCGATCAATGAGATTTTTTTTGTGATTTCATCTCTGATAATACTATCACAAACATTGATGGATAAAACTGAAGGCGTGGGTTTCTGTGCGGCCTTAACAGCATCATTACCATTATTTTCTGTCACATCCATCTCCCATAGTAATTCACCTGCGATGCAAATATGCGAATTCTATGATCCATTCGCGCGGTGATACTATAGTATGTTTCCGTTGTGGATGCAACTTTAACTTTAAGCCTTCATTTGTGTTACGATTTGGCGGGTTTGGGGGGATTGATTGCGGTGGGCATCTTTAAAGGCAACAACGGCTGATTCGTTCTGCTTCTTGAAAAACTCATTGCCGGTGATTATCTCCTTCAACGCCTGCGACTTCGTTCTCGCGTCTCTCAAAAACCCTGCCGCTCTGGTGCCGTACACACCGCCCAATAAAGCGCTGATGCCGATAGCCAGCTCCAAAGCCGAATCGGCTATCTGCCATGTATCCGGCCTGTCAGCCGACTCGGTTAAGGCGGTCTTAGCAAGCTGCACATTCGTGTCGCGCAGTATGTCATCGGCTGTTTCAGCCTGCGGAAATTCCTCCGGCAGGCCGCAATAAGTGACAAAGGTTCTGCTTTGCAATTCGCTCAATTTCGCTAAAGATTGCAATTTTTCCGAGGCGTCCTCATCCTTTGTCACTTCTGCTGTCACCTGTGCCGTTCGGTTATGCAGCCAGGCGTTCTGTTTTTGTGCCTCGCTCGGTGCGAAACGCAAATTTTCACAGCCTAAAGCAAAGAGCATAAGTGTTAGGTAAAAAGGTAAAAGGCAAAAGGCAAATTTTTTACTTTTTAATTTTAATTTTTTAATTTCTCTAACCTTTCTCATTGTTTTTTCTCCTTAAGTTTTAATGGTTTTGACTTTCTTCTGATATAATCCCATTAACGGGATATAAGTACTAAGCTGGTATGTAAGACTATGGACATAGCAAAGACATTCAAACCGCAAACTATATTGCTATGGCGGAAGGTTGCGAACCATCCTGAAGCCCAGCGAATTTTGGCATTGTTTCCGAAAGCTCTGGTCCAAATAGTCCAGCAACAACGAGTGTCCCCACCATCAAATTTGTCGGAAGGCCAGGCTATGTTAGCAGGGAAAAGAACATTGTTGATAGGCCAAGCATCGAGCTTTGTCGGACATTTCGATGGCCGGCTCGGGCCAAAAGTCTCCTGCATGCCTTATTATAAATTGGTTCCCATCTCGAATGGCTGTCCTTATTATTGTACGTATTGCTATCTGGCGTATGTCTATCGC